>CAVKIG010000034.1:0-17498 GCA_963656415.1 bacterium
CGGCGTTGCTTGCTTGCAAGCGATGCCGTTGCCGCAATGACGGCTTTTGTTCGGATGAAGAGCAAGGAAACATACCTTGAACGGCAACCCTAATGTACAAGTGGTACATGAGTCGGCGGTCTCGAGGTACTGATAATAGTCGTTTTTTTGTAAAAACGCGCTATTGAGATGAAGAACAAGAAAACACCCATCCGAAACAAAACCCAACGTACATGTAGTACGTGATTTTGGGGCGGATGGGCGTTGCCGCAGTTATTCGCTCAATAGCGCGTTTTTGATGTCGATGTCGTCGAAACGAGATACAATACTACTGCACACGTTCGTGAAATCAAAGATTTCATGCGAAGCACGCAAAACGTCTTCGGCAGTGGTCTGGTCTATCTTTGAGATGCGGGTATCGAAGTCGTAAAGTTGTCCTGTTTGAACGGCGTGCGCACCGAAAGTTCGCATCATTGCGGAAGTGCTTTCCTGTCCGAGAACGAGTGACGTTTTGAGTTGTTGTTTACCTTTTTCGAGTTCCTGCTCGCTCACGCCTTTTTCGAGCAAAAGGTCTATCTCTTCCCTGATTGCATGCACCGCTTTCAAGGCGTTTTCGGGGCTTGTGGACGTGTAGATTATAAAGGCACCGTTCTTCTCGTATGCGGACGGATAGCCGTATATCGTATAGCAAAGTCCGTGCTTTTCTCTGACGCTCTGGAAAAGTCTTGACGACATTTCCATGCTGAAAATTATGCACATAAGTTGCATTGCGACTCCCCTGTCGTCGTTGTACGGATAGCACGGGAACGCAAACGCGATATGGCTTTGTTCGATGTCTTTTTTCTTCTTGCAGGACGTCGAATGTTCGGGGCGCACGGTGACGGGTTGCGCGTCGTATTTCACGCCTTTTTCAAACTTACTCTCGAAATATTTTTCCACGAGTGAAACGGCTTGCTCGACGGTCATATTGCCGGCAATGGAAACAATCGTGTTTGGTGCGACGTAATGCTTTGCGTGATACGCTCGCAAGGTCTCGCTCGTCATGGATTTCAACGTCTTTTTCGTGCCGAGAATGGTCTTTTCAAGCGTGCAACCTTTGAAAAAGTTGCTCATAAGGCGTTCCAGACACAAATCGTCGGGGGTATCTTCACTCTCGTTGATTTCTTCGATGACAACCCTGCGCTCCTTTTCGAGTTCGACAGGGTCGAATGCGGGATTGAAATACATATCCGAAAGCACGTCTGCGCATTTTTCAACGTTAGTATCCAACGAAACGGTGTGAAAACACGTATAACTCTTTGCCGTATACGCATTGATTTGCGCACCGATAGAGTCGATTTCGTTGACGATATCGAAACTGGATCGAGTTTTCGTGCCTTTGAAAACCATGTGTTCGATGAAGTGGGATATTCCGTTGATTTCGGGAGTTTCGCGCACTACGCCTGCGCCGACGAATACGCCGAGCGCAACCGACCTGACGGCTGTGTTCTGAACAAATACAAGTTTTAGTCCGCTTGGAAAATTTATCATTTTTTGCATACCGACATTATAACACATAGATTGATAAGCGCAATCATATTTTATGGTATGAATGAAATTAAGTTCCGAACTTTTTGCGCAAATTTTGTCATAATCGCAACGCTGCTTATGTCGTTTGCGGTGGCTTTCGTTGCCGCTTATCCCGAAAAAAGCGACGTGATGACCGTCAACAACGCCATATACGAAGGCAACAAGGAATCGGGAAAAGTCGCACTGACTTTCAACGTGTACGAGCGCACGGACAACGTGCTGAAAATAGCGGAAATTCTCAACTATCACGGCGCGAAAGCAACGTTTTTCGTGGGTGGATGTTGGGTCGCAAAAAACGCCGATACGCTTCTAAAACTGTCATCTAACGGCTTTGAAATAGGAAATCACGGATATTCTCATCGCGATCACGCAAAACTGAACGTGAAGAGCAACGCCGACGAAATCAGAGTCACCGAAAGACTTATCGACAACGCTTTGTCGTCACTTCCCGACTACAAAAATTCAAAACTTTTCGCTCCGCCGAGCGGCAGTATGGGGGAAAACATGTTCACCGTCTGCAAGGACATGGGATACAAGGTGATAATGTGGACAAGCGATACGATAGACTGGCGCGACCACGATGCAAATCTAATATTCGAACGCGCGACGAAAAACCTGAAAGCAGGCGATATAATTCTTATGCATCCAACGGACGACACCGTCACCGCCCTGCCAAAAATTCTCGAATACATCTCGGCGCAAGGTCTGACAGCCGACATCGTGAGCAACGTGATTTGAAGTTGTGAATTGAAGATTTGATAGAATGTAAAACTTATACATTTTCGATTATTGCAATCGGGTGTGGGTGTCCCACCCTATTCGTCATGTTGAGCTTGTCGAAACATCTAGCCGTCAGGCGCATATTTACTTTTTCTTTTCGCTACGCTAGATCCTTCGGCAAGCTCAGGATGACAAGGAAAATTTAGAATTCCACCGCTTGAAACACCAAGCCGACAATCTTGCGAAATTGTGGAAGGAGTTTTTGTCCGTGATTGAACCGATAGCAAAGATTTTCGGCGCGGTAGCGGAACAAGAAAGAGCCACGCTAACGGAAACCCTAATGTACACATTGTACATGAGTTGACGGGAGCGTGGCTCTGCCGCAGTTATTCGCCACCATTCCCCCCCCCTATATCCTAAACGCAATATTTAGATGAAGAACAAGGAAACGCCGCCAAACACAGACGGGAGTGTACTTGTTGTACATGACTGTTTGTGGTGGCGGCGTTGACGCAGTTATTCGCCCCACGGCACCCCATAATCCTAAACGCAATATTTAGATGAAGAACAAGGAAACACCCCATCGGAGCAAAACCAAACGTACCAGATGTACGTGATTTTGAAACGATGGGGTGTTGACGCAGTTATTCGCTAAATAGTGCGTTTAGGCTTTGGAGATGACTTCTTTAAGGCGAAGATCCACTCTATGTTTCTCGTCGATCTTGATGACTTTCACGAGAACGATGTCTCCGACGTTGACGACGTCGGTGACCTTCTCAACTCTCTGATCGGAGAGTTTGGAGATGTGGATCATGCCGTCTTTGCCGGGAGCAAAGTTGACGGATGCGCCGAATTGACCTTTGTCGTTTTCCATGATTTTGGTGACTTTGCCTTCATACACGTCGCCAACTTCAACGTCGCGAACAATGTTTTCGATGATGGTGCGTGCTTTCTTGATGGCTGCGTCGTCGCTGGATGCCACGAAGATAGTGCCTTCGTCGTTGATGTCGATCTTGACGCCGGTGTCTTCAATGATCTTGTTGATGGTTTTTCCGCCCGTGCCGATGACGTCACGAATCTTGTCGGGATCGATGGAGAAGGACACGATCTTGGGTGCGAACTTGCTGAGTTCTGCGCGCGGTGCGGGAAGCGTTGCAAGCATCTTGCCGAGAATTTCGAGTCTGCCGAGTCTTGCTTGTTCAAGAGCGCGAGTGAGAATCTCTTCGTCGATGCCCTTGATCTTGATATCCATTTGGATTGCCGTGATACCTTCCGTCGTACCTGCGACTTTGAAATCCATATCGCCAAGGAAGTCTTCAAGGCCCTGAATGTCGGTGAGCACTGCGACTTTGTGGCTTTCTTCGTTCTTGATAAGTCCCATAGCGATACCTGCGACGGGTGCTTTGATGGGAACGCCTGCATCCATAAGTGCGAGCGTGCTGCCGCAAACGGACGCTTGCGACGTTGAACCGTTGGAGCTCAAAATATCGGATACCGTGCGGATTGCGTACGGGAATTCTTCTTCGCTGGGGAGAACGGGTTCGAGAGCGCGTTCTGCGAGTGCGCCGTGACCGATTTCACGTCTGCCCGGGCTCTTGAGTGCTTTCGCTTCACCCGTGGAGTAACCCGGCATATTGTATTGATGCATGTATCTCTTGTAGAAATCGTCGTCGAGACCTTCGAGTTTTTGCGCTTCGCTTATAGTGCCGAGAGTGCAAGTGGTGAGAGCCTGAGTTTGTCCGCGAGTGAACACTGCGCTGCCGTGGACTCTGGGGAGCATGCCGACTTCGCACCAGATAGGACGAATCTCGGTGAGAGTTCTGCCGTCGGGACGTACGCCGTTGTCGAGAATCTTTGCACGGACTTTTTCTTTCTTGAGATAGTAAAGGCTGTCGAGAATGAATTTGATTTTCTTGGGTTCGTCGTTGAAATCGTCTGCGAAGTGAGCAAGAACGTCTTCGTTGAGTGCTTCTTCTCTGTCTTCTCTTTCATAGCGGTCGAACGCTTCGAGAACGTAGTCCATCTTTTCGTTTGCGTATGCGCGAACTTTCTCGTTGATTTCGTCGGGGATATGTTCGAGATCCATATCGAGTTTGGGCTTGCCGACTTCTTTTTGGATTTCTTCGATGAACGCGACGATTTTCTTGATTTCTTCATGACCGAACATGATTGCGCCGAGCATTTCTTTTTCGGTGATGACATCTGCGCCTGCTTCAACCATCATGATTGCGTCTTTCGTGCCGCTGAGATTGAGAGTAAGGCGGGATTTTGCGCGTTGTGCGCTGTCGGGGTTGATGACGTATTCACCGTCAACCAAGCCGACCACGACCGAGCCCGTAGGACCTGCCCAAGGAATGTCGCTTATAGAGAGTGCGACGGAAGAGCCGATCATGCCGAAAACTTCGGGCGGAATGTTGGTGTCGACAGACAAAACCGTTGCGATGACGGTGACGTCGTTGTAAAGTCCCTTCGGGAAAAGCGGGCGAATAGGACGGTCGATAAGACGTGAAGTCAAAATCGCCTTGTCGCTTGCTCTGCCTTCTCTTTTCTTGAATCCGCCGGGGATTTTGCCGATTGCGTACATTTTCTCTTCATAGTCAACGCTCAAAGGGAAAAAGTCCATACCGTCACGGGGTGCTTTGCTCATCGTGGCGTTGACCATAACGACCGTGTCACCGCAACGAACGATACAAGAACCGTTGGATTGTCCGCAGTATGCGCCTGTTTCGACGGTCATTTCTCTGCCGCCTACCGTTGTTTTAAAAATTCTTTTTTCCATAAAATACTCCTTCTGGGAATTCCGTCATTCCCTTTATCGTCGCTTTGCGACGTTTTTATTTTTTACTTGTTTCGTAGCGGAAAAACGCTTTCCGCAAAAAAAATCGGGTGCGGAAAAACCACACCCGAAAATTTTACTTTCTCAAACCGAGAGAGTTGACGATCGCACGATATCTTTCGATGTCCATTTCCTTAAGATAGTTGAGAAGACTTCTTCTGTGACCGACCATCATCAACAAACCGCGACGGCTGTGGTGATCTTTCGGGTGATTCTTAAGGTGTTCGGTGAGTTCGGAAATACGAGCGGTCAAAAGCGCGAT
Source organism: bacterium (assembly GCA_963656415.1). Taxonomy (GTDB): domain Bacteria; phylum Bacillota; class Clostridia; order Christensenellales; family CAG-917; genus CAG-475. The sequence goes on from CAVKIG010000034.1 coordinate 5,367, forward strand.
TTGCACTTCGGGAGAACCGGTGTCGCCTTCCTTGCGAGCGTACTTTGCGATGATTTCTTGTTTTACTGCTTTATCCATTGTTTTGCCTCCTTCGTTGGATAATTTATTCGCTTTCAACCAAGTGGAGACTCGGAGTTTTGTCTAAACCTAGTCGAAAGTACTTTTGTTATATTAGCATATAAAACTATGAAAGTAAACAAAATTCGCAATATTGCGGAAATGATTTTTTTATTTCCAAAATTGCGCCTGCCTTTCAAGCATTTCGTCGATGTGTTTGACGTATTCGAGCGGCTCTTTGTAGTTTGCGCAACGAGTGATGAGATTGCGTCTTTTGTCCCACTTCTTCGATATTGCGTTCGCTCCGTTTGCGATGATGGACGTGTCTTCTTCCATGATGTCGATATTGTAAATGCACGCTTTCCTCGGCTTTGCGTATCCGACGTTTTCAAGGTTGCCGCTCGTGTATTTCTGCCGATACATATAATACGGCTCGTATCCCGATTCCGTCAGTTTAGAATACGCATAATCCACCATTTTCGACGCCGTGTCGTAGTCGGTGTTGTCGTATCCGCACTGTTTGAGCGCAGAGCCTTTTTTCATATAAAGCGTATGCACGGTTATATTTGCGGGTGCGAGCGCGACGGCAATATCTACTGAGCGTTTGAAGTCTTCAAAAGTTTCTCCGGGAAGACACGCGATCAAGTCCATATTCACGTCGAAATCGTCTTTGACGAGCATATACGCGTTGTACGTATCCGCACATTTATGACGTCTGCCGATAATCTCCAAAGTCTTGTCGTTGAAGGTCTGCGGATTGACGGAAATTCTCGTCACGCCGTGTTTTTTCAAAACGTCGACAATATCTTTGTTTATGGTGTCGGGACGTCCTGCTTCAACGGTGAATTCCTTTCCGCCGAAGTGGCAATGCGCAAGCACTTCGTCAAGAAGTTCCGCTCCGACAGATGTCGGAGTACCTCCGCCTACATACACCGCCCTTACCTTGATTTTCTTGCTTCTAATCAACTCTTTTGTCTGTTCGAGTTCTCTTATAAGGCAATCGACGTACGGGCGAACGAGTTTCTTTTGCTTGTCTATGGGAAGACTTACGAACGAACAATACGCGCATCTCGTCGGGCAAAAAGGTATGAACACGAAAACGTCGTATTCCTTGCTCGTTTTGTTGCGCAAAGGACGTTGAACGTCAACTATTCTTTCAACCAGTTCCACTTTGTTTTCGCTCACGCTATAATCTTTTTCAAACACTTCGCGAGCGGTTTTTCCGTATTTTTTTTCGTCGTTTTGAATTTCGAGATAAAGTTTGGTCGGACGGATACCCGTAAGGCAACCATAAGGCAAATTTACGCCCGTGAGAAAACTCAACGTGCGATAAATGGCGATTTTGAGATAACGTTTTTCTATTCTTTTTCTTTCGAGTTCGTCTTTCGCGACGACGTTGAAAGCATAATTTTTGACGAATCCGCAAAGAGCGTCCGACGATATGCGTATTTTCATGCCGCCTTTCTCGTCCGAATACTCGACGTCGATTGACAAATCGTCGCTCGTCCTTGTTTCAAAAGGACGGACGAGTTCCATAAGGTCGTTGAGATATTCGTCGTTTGATATGGTCAGATTTATCATTTTCAGTCAACCGCGCGCGGAGTTTCTTCTGCCGTGAGTATGGGATTGTTTCTTCTTTCAAATTCGAGCGTCGTGGGCTCGCCGTGTCCCGACAAAAGCGTATAGTTGCCTTTTAGTCTGAACAGTTTGTTGATAATGGAGTTTTTAAGTTCCTGAAAATCGCCGTCGTAGAAATCGTATCTGCCGTAAGACATGAAAAACAGGGTGTCGCCTACGAATATTTTGTCTTTTACGATATAGCAAACTCCGCCTTTCGAGTGCCCCGGCGTATGCAACACCTTGACTTCCAAACCTGCGATATTCAAAGTTTCTCCGCCCTGCAAAAGCACGTCGGGCGTGAATTTTTCGACTTTTACGCCCATAGAAAAGCCCATATTCTTGTATGAGCCGATTTTGTCAAGGTCAAGCCTGTGCATAAACACCGTCGGCGCAAGCGACGCGTCTTCCTTGCCGTTTTCGTCAAGGCTTGCAAGTCTCACGAGATTTGCGACTCCGCCTATATGGTCGAAATGCGCATGCGTGAGCAAAATCGCTTCTATTCTTGCTTTCGCGCCCTTGAAAATGTCGATTATAGCCTGCTCTTCACCGCCCGGATCAACGACGAAACCTTTGTCGCCGTTGATGACGATATATGCGTTTTCGTCGAGTTTTCCCGTGTACAAGTGAAAATATCTTACGTCGCTCATTTTATCTCTTTACGTCAAGCACTCCCGGGACGGTTTTGATTTTCTTGACCAAATCTTCCAGTTCGCTTGCTTTTTTTATCTGCACGGTGACGGAAATTTCCGCAAGACCGAGTTTTTCGTCCACTCTGGCGTTTACGCCGACGATACCGAGATGCGCGTTTGCAATTTGAGCCGTAACGGACGCGAGAAGACCGCTTCTGTTGTCAGACACGATGATGAGCGTTGCGTTGAAACTTTCGTCTCCGTCGCTGTCCCAACTCGCCTGAATGAGTCTTTCTTCTTCCATTCCTTTGACGTTCGGGCAATCTTTGCGGTGGACGGAAACGCCTCTGCCGCGAGAAATGTAGCCCACGATTTCGTCACCCGGAACGGGTGAACAACACTGCGCCATACGCACCGTAAAGTTTGCGTTTCCGTTGATGAGAACGCCGCTCTTTGAGTGTTTGTGCGGCTTTTGCTCGACGGTTGACACCATATCGGGCGTGATTTCTTTCTTGGTGTTGTCTTCTTTCTTGAAGCCTTCGATTATTTTGGTCAGAACCTGCGCCGTCGTAAGTCCGCCGTAGCCGACCGCCGCATACAAGTCTTCTTCGCTGCTCATTGCATGGCGTTGAAGTATGCTTTCGAGAATATCGGGCGTGAAAATCTCTCCGAGTGCGTATCCGCGGCGTTTCGCTTCCTTTTCAAGCATATCCTTGCCGCGTTCGATGTTCTCTTCCTTCTTTTCTTTCTTGAAATAGGCTCTGATTTTCGAGCGTGCGGAAGCGGTATGCACGTATTTGAGCCAGTCAAGGCTCGGACCTTTCGACGAATTTGAAGTTATGATTTCAACTATGTCGCCGTTTGAAAGTTTCGTGGACAACGGCACCATACGCTTGTTTATCTTTGCGCCGATGCACTTGTTGCCGATTGCCGAGTGAATCTTATACGCCAAATCGAGCGGCGTAGAGCCGACGGGCAAATCGAAAACGTCTCCCTTTGGCGTGAACACGAACACTTCGTCGTCGAAAACGTTGATTTTGACGGCGTCCATAAACTCTTTTGCGCCGTCTATATCCTTTTGTGCGTCCATGACTTCGCGAAGCCAGCGGACTTTACTGTCAAGTTCGCTGTCCTTGCCCGTCGTGCCTTCCTTATATTTCCAGTGCGCCGCGATACCGTATTCAGCGATACGGTGCATTTCGTAGGTGCGAATCTGAATCTCGAAGGTTTCGTTGTACGGAGTGACGACAGTCGTGTGCAAAGACTGATAATTGTTGGCTTTGGGCATCGCGATATAGTCTTTGAATCTGCCCGGCATAGGCTTCCACATCGTGTGGATTTCACCAAGCATCGTGTAGCAGTCCTTGACGGAATCGACGATGATTCGCACCGCAAGCAAGTCGTAAATTTGGTCGATGTCGATATGCAGATTGTGCATTTTCTTGAAAATCGAATAGAAATGCTTGGGTCTGCCGTTGACTTCGCCGTGTATGCCCATTTCTTTGAGTTTTTCTTCTATTTGCTTGCAAATCACGTTCAAAAAGCCTTGTCTTTCGCTCTTTTTGCGGTCGACGGACTCCTTGATATACTTGTATTCGCTCGGATAAAGATACTTCATCGCAAGGTCTTCGAGTTCGCACTTGAAGAACGAGATACCGAGCCTGCCTGCAAGCGGCGCGTATATATCCAAAGTTTCCCTTGCTATGCGCTGTTGTTTTTCTGGCGGAAGATATTGCAAAGAACGCATATTGTGCAATCTGTCCGCAAGTTTTATGATGATAACGCGCAAATCCTTTGCCATTGCAAAGAAAATCTTGCGGAAGTTTTCCGCCTGCGCTTCTTCTCTGTTGACGAATTGCAGTTTGTCGAGTTTGGTGACGCCGTCGACGAGTTCGCATATCTCGTCGCCGAATTCTTCGCGAAGTTGCTCGTAAGTCACCGACGTATCTTCAAGAACGTCATGCAAAAACGCGGCTATGACCGTTGAACTGTCAAAGCCGAAGTCCGCAAGGATTTCAACGACGGCGCAAGGATGTATGAAGTAGTCTTCACCCGAACTTCTCTTCTGTCCGCGGTGCGCTTCTTCGGCAAAGTCGTGCGCCTTCTTGATTTCCGCATAATTCGCAGGATAAATCTTGCGAAGTTTTACAAGCAAATCGTCCATATTTCCCTTCCGTGTATACGCGTATATACGGTTTTTGTTTATATATTATATATAATTATACTTTATAAATCGCAGCATTGCAATACCGCTCGGACGCAAAGGCGCGATTTTTCTTTCTTATTCGTGTTTTACGTTGCGATATACAACGCTATCGGCAAGTTTAACGCTCTTTTTCGATATGCTGACAAATCCCTTGTCGCTTATCGTAACAAGTCCGACTTGCTCGAATATCATAAGTGCGAGATTGAAAACCGTTTCGCTCACCTTATATCTCTGACAAAGTGCGACGTACATCTTGTGCGGACTGCCCATCTTCGTCGTGCGGGAAGCAAGATTGACTATCTCCTTGTAAACGTGACGAAGCGTATCGTCGCTCACCGAAATACGTTGAACTGTGCACTCACCAAGCGCGTAACACTCGTTTGAAACTTCGTCAAGATAAGCAAGATAACCGTCCGTGAGCGGATGTCCCGACACGATGACTCTTGAAAAGAACGAGAAATCGAAACACTCGGCAGGACATACGACAACGCAGTTTTCGGGATTGAGACAACGCGGTGTCGCAATCAACACGGGCAACTTCTTTATCTCGTCGCAAGCGTCGCAAAGACTTTCGTAATCGGACTGCGAAAAACACGCTATAACCGTCCCGAACGGATGTTTAAGCCACTCTTTCACGCTGTTTAAGTCAGTTTTTTGCAAATTCGCTTCACCTTCTTTGAGAAGATGATGCATGTTCATGAGATTACTCTCTTCCTTTGTCACACACACGTTTTCAAACTGCAAAGTCTGTATGATGCCCTGTGCGGTTTCTCTGTTTTGAAACACGTTGACGCCGAGAGAGACTTCAAGATCCACTCTTCCCGTCTTTGCCGTAAGACACGGGGCAAACTTTGAAAAGCCCATAAGGTCGATGTTCTGTCCCACGTATTTGACGTGTTGTGAAAAGCCTATACGTTCAAAACGCAGTCCGTCCGCTTTGAGAAGGAAAGTCGGCTTCGGATTCTGGTAGCCCGTCGGTTCGAGTAGTTCGAGTTCCTTGGCAAATCGCAAGAAATCGGTGTCCATGGGAAGTTCCATTTCGCAAACGATCTCGTGCGTAAAATCGTCGTAGGTATGCTCTGCCATGAGCGTTTCGTTCGCGCTCTTGACAAACTCGTCGAATTTGTCGACCTGCATGCTTACGCCTGCCGCCTGTGCGTGTCCGCCGAAGCCCGTGAAATATCTTGACATGCTCGAAAACAATTCAAATATGTTGACGGACGGAACGGAACGCGCCGAACCGCGCAATTCGTCGCCGTTTTTTGCAAACAAAACGGTCGGGCGTTTGAATTCTTCAACGAGACGGGCGCATGCGATACCGAGTATACCCGGCTCCCAACTGTCGCTGTATAGCGCGATTATGCCCATATTTTCAAAATCCGCGCCTTTGAGCATCGCTTTTGCTTCGACAACCGCTTTCTCGCACAGATCCTGTCGCTGCGAATTGTCTCTTGCAAGTTCTTCCGTGAGCGTGCGAAGAAGGAAATAATCGTTTTCAAGGAAAAGCCCGACGACTTTCATTGCCGAATTGAGCCTGCCTGCCGCATTCATTCTCGGTGCGAGACGGAACATAACGTCCTGTGCGGAGACTTTCTCCTGGTCGAGCAACATCTTCACACCCTTTCTTGCGGAAGTCGTGATTTGTTTCAAGCCGTAATACGCAATGATTCTGTTGTCTTCTTTGAGTGGCACTACGTCGGCAATCGTTGCAATGGCAACGACGTCGAGATACTTGCACGCTTCTTCTCTGCCCGCAAGTGCTTCCACGAGTTTTAGCGCAACGCCCGCGCCGCAAAGGTCGTAAAAACCTTTTCTTGCGACTTTGGGATCGACGACTATACAATCGGGGATTTTCTCTTGCGGCTCGTGGTGGTCGGTGACTATGGTGTCTATGCCGCGGCTTTTGAGATATTCTATCTCGTCAACGGCGGTTATGCCCGTGTCCACCGTGATAACGAGACTCGGCGAGCGTTTGGACAAAATCTTTTCGAGTGCTTCTATGCTTATTCCGTATCCGTCTTTGTTGCGGTCGGGTATGAAATAGAAAACGTCGAGTTTGTCCCGTAAATACAACATAAGCGTTGAAATCGCGCAAATGCCGTCGCAGTCGTAGTCTCCGTATATCAACACTTTTTCCTTGCGTGAAATCGCAAGTTTTATACGCTCCGCCGCTTCTTTCATTCCGTCGTACACGAACGGCGAAGACATCTTATCGAGCGACGGATGCAAAAAGTCGTAAAGTTCGTCTTCTTTCATTCCGCGCCCGAGAAGCAAACGCAAAAAGTCTCGGGATATGCCGAGATTTTTGCACAATGCGCTCTGTTCGCTCGTGAGCGGAAATCTGTCTGTTTTTACGACGTACTTCATTACCTTTTATAAAACGACGCCCTCACACGTTTTGGTGAGGGCGCAAACGTTGTTTTAGTTTTTCGTTTATTTCTTCTTTTTGAAGGTCGTATTCTTCTTTGAATACTTATAAACGGTGTTGTTTGCTTTCTTCTTTTGTTGTTGCTGACCTGCCGTCTTCACTTGCGTGGGTCTTGCTTCGTCTTCGGTTGCTACCGTGCCGACGATTTCTTCTTCGTCGTCTTTCTTGTCGTAAGTGACCGCGTGGCGTTTTGCGTATTTCTCTTTGGTCTTATCAAAGGAGATACTCATAGTTGCCCAAAGCGGAGTTGCGATGAAGAGTGCCGAGTAGAGACCTGCGAGCAAACCGAGAATGATCGGGACGCAGAACTCGCGGATGGTGTCGCTTCCGAGAATTGCAAGGAAGATGATGGTGACCATCGTCGTGCCGGTCGAATAAACCGTACGAGTGACGGACGCGCGAACCGCTTGATCGCCTATGCCCTTATAGTCGATGTTCTTTTGACCTTTGAGCGGTTTTATCATTTCACGGCAACGGTCGAAGATGATGATCGTGTTGTTGATCGAGTACGCGACGATCGTAATCATTGCGGCAACGTAAGAACTGTTGATTTGAACTCTGCAGATAACCGTGAGCGCAAACATGATGACGACGTCGTGAATTAGCGCGATGATTGCCGCGCATGCACTCGTGAACGTAAATCTTATCATGATGTACACGAGAATGAGAGCGAGAGAAACCGCAAGTGCGATGCCTGCCTTGGAGAGCAAGTCGCTTGCCGCCGTTGCACCGATGGATTCAAACGAAATGTTGTTTGCGAGCGCGATTTCGGGATACGCTTCGTCAACGGCTTTTCTTATCGCTTCGTTCATTGCGTTGATGCTTGCATCGTCGCCGTGAACGTTTTTGTATCTGAAGATGATTGCGGTTTTGTTTGCGTCGTTTGCTTCTTGCAACTGCGAGTAACTGACGACGACTTTTTGACCTTCGTATTCGACGTTTTCGATGACTTGCGTGATTTTCGCACGGTTCGTATCGTAATTGTCTATTGCGTCTTGTCCGAGAGTAACCGTCAAAATCGTGCCGCCTTCGAAGTCGATGCCGATGCCAACGCCGTCAGCAAAACTGCCGTATTGCAAGCCGAGTGTGACGATAAGCACGATTGCCACGATAAGAATGATTGTCGGCAAAATCGCGACGAATTTTGCATTCTTACAAACGCTGAAGTTGTTGCAAAGATTGCGGAATTTAGTCTGTTTCATGATTACGCCTCCTTTGCAAGTTTCGCGTCAACGCCCTTGACTTCTTCTTTGTTTTCTTCAGGCTCGCGTTTGAGACCGTAGAATTTCTCGCTGGTGCTGTTGAGCGGCATGAACGCTTTCAAGATAAGTCTCGTAATGACAAGAGACGTAAACATAGAAAGCACGATACCGATGAAGAGCGTCACTGCAAATCCGACGATGGACGCAGAACCGAGAACCCAAAGCACGATTGCGCCGATGAGCGTCGTGACGTTGCCATCGATGATTGCGCCTGTAGAACGCTTGAAGCCCGTCTTGATTGCCGTCGGGATGGGCTTGGAAGAATGTTTGTATTCGTCCTTCACTCTCTCGAAGATGACGACGTTTGCGTCGACTGCCATACCGATTGAGAGCAAAATACCCGCGATGCCCGGCAAGGTGAGTTGCACCCACGGAAGCACTGCGCAGAACCAAAGCAAGAGAACGATATAAACGCAAAGCGCAAGGTCTGCCGCGATGCCGAGTCCGCGATAAGCAACAGCCATAAACACGAAGATGAGCGCGATGCCGATGACGCCTGCGATAAGTGCGACGCGAATGGAGTTTTCACCGAGCGTTGCCGAGATGCTTCTCACTTCGGAGATCTGAAGCGTCACGCCAAACGTGCCAGATTGCAACTTGGTCGCATATTCGTACGCTTGTGCGTAAGTGTACTTGCCCGTGATGACTGCAGAACCGTTGGTTATTGCCGAATTGATTTTCGGAGCCATAATCTTGGTGCCGCCCACGTAGATGTAAGTGCTCTTGCCGACGTTTGCAGAAGTAATTTCAGAGAATTTGGTTGCGCCTGCGGAGTTGAATTTCAATCCGATTGCGTAATTGCCGCTGTCGTCGGTGGTGACGTATGCCGTTTCAAGATGTTCGCGTCCGTTAAGGAATGCTTTTTCTTTAAGTTTCGAAGTGGTGGCTTCGCTGCCGAGATCTTCGAGTGTGAAGTAGAGCGATGCCGGACGACCGACGAGTTCGAGAACGCGTTCGGGTTCGTCAACGTCGGGGATTTCGACACGGATTGTAGTGAGACCGTCGCTGGTCGTGCCTTTCGTCACGGTCGCTTCGGTGTATCCCTTTGACACGAGCAAACTCTGCAAAGAACTGATCGTTCCGCTGATACGATTGTCGAGATTGTCGTATTCGTCGGGAACGACTTTGAACACGGCGGATACGCCGCCTGACATATCCAAACCTAGTTTGATTGTCTTAGCATAGCCGGTATAATCGTAGACGGTACCCGCGATCGGGAAAGACACGACCGCAAACACTGCCATAAGGATTATGAAGATACTCACTATGCACAAGACGACTATTGACTTCTTTTTGTTCACAGGATTATTCCTCCATATAGTAAAACATAAATATTATAACTACAATGATTATATTAGTCAAGAAAATAGAGAGTTATAAAATCAAATTTAACCCTAAATATCGCGATTTTTTTGCGTATCGAGCATATACGACGTTTCAAAGTCATAATTTGTGGTATGGAAAAAACGAAAAACATCAAAACAGACGTCATAGACGTGCTAAAAACCGTGCTGTTTTCAACCTTAATATCTCTCGGTCTCGTGTTGATATTCGCAATAATCGTGCGCTTTGCGTCCGTGCCGAACAACGTCATTCTGCCCGTAAACATCGCAATCAAAATTCTGTCCGTGTTCATCGGCGTTCTGATAAGTTTCAAAAACGCACAAAACGGACTTCTCAAAGGCGCGATTTCGGGGCTGTTGTACATGCTGTTCACGTTTCTTATCTTCTCCGCTCTTACGGGCTTCAAAGACGTGAAATTCAGTTGGATAGACCTTGTCACTCTGCCGATTGCAGGGGCTATTTCGGGAATACTGGCGGTAAACGTCAAAGCCCGCAAAAACTGAGTATAAGAATAAAAAAAGTTCGGTTTGAGTTTTCAAACCGAACGTTTTTTATTGTTTGCGTGGAAATTATTTGTCTTCTTCCACTTCACCGCTCACTGCTTTGTCGCAAGCGTCTTTGTCTTTGCATTCGTCACAGTTGCTGTCGCAAACGGATGCTTCGACGGTTTCTTCTGCTGCGGGAGCTTCTTCTTTAGCAGGTTCTTCTGCCGGTGCCGCTTCAACGGGTGCTGCAACTTTTTCAAGGACGTATCCGACTGCTTTCTTGTCGATGACAATGAGAGTGGGGTTTGCATCCGTGCCGACGTTGATGATGAGTGTGTTGTCGGAGTTGACTTGCGTGATCTTGCCGACCATGCCGCCGACGGTCATGAGTTTCGTGCCGACGCAAAGGCTGTTCATCATGTTTTGTTGTTCTTTTTGACGTTTCTTTTGGGGAATGATCGTCAAGACAATCATGAGAACGAGCACAACGCCGATGACGACGTACATAACCCAGCTCGGAATTTTGGATTGAGTGGTTGTGGTTGTACCTGCACCGCTTTCTGCCAATATTTGAAGAATGTTGAACATAGTATCTCCTTGTTTCGCTATTTTGCGATTTTAGATTTATCTTATTAAATCATACACGATGTCTAGAAGTTTTGCAACACATTTTAAGATTTTTGTCCGATTATTAAAGTGTTTTAATATAATAATCGGTGGCAAAAGAGCAAAACTTTTTCGTCTCCGCGCGATTTTTGTCTATATCGGATTTTATCAGCCGATATATTGAGCCATAAATTCTTTGCGGAATTCGTCGTAGCGGTCTTCCATAATCGCTTGCCTGATGTCTGCCGCAAGTCTTTCAAGGAAGCGGATATTGTGGATTGACAAAAGACGTCCGCCCATAATTTCGTCGCTCTTGATAAGGTGACGGATATACGCTCTGGTGTAGTTTTTGCACGCATAACAGTCGCAATCGGGGTCGATTGGCGTAAAATCTTCCGCATACGGTGCGTTGCGAATGGTCATAAAACCTTCTTTGACCATTGCCGTGCCGTTGCGCGCAATACGCGTGGGCAACACGCAGTCAAACATATCTATTCCGCGAGCCACGCCTTCGACGATATAATCCGCCGTGCCGACGCCCATGAGATAGTGCGGTTGATCTTTTGGCAAATACGGATAAAGCACGTCAAGCATTTCATACATCTTCTCTGCCGTTTCGCCAACGCTCAAACCGCCTATCGCCACGCCGCATTTTGCATACGGAACGGTGCGTTGCGCACTCTCTTTTCTCAAATCGGCATACATATTGCCTTGAATTATCGGAAACAGCGTTTGATGCGGTTTGAGTTCGACTTTCGAGCATCTATCCAACCATTTCAGCGTGCGTTCCATAGCGTCGCGAGCCTTGTCGTGAGTAATATCGGGCGGCGTGCATTCGTCAAAAGCCATAACGATGTCGCTGCCGAGTGCTTTTTGCACTTCCATAGACTTTTCGGGCGAGAAAAAGTGCTTGCTTCCGTCGATAAAACTGTTGAATTCCGCTCCGTCGTCAGTTATTTTTCTGAGCATCGAAAGCGAGAACACCTGAAATCCGCCGCTGTCCGTCAGGATTGCGCCGTCCCAGTTCATAAACTTGTGAAGTCCGCCCGCCTTTTCGATGAGTTCGTGCCCCGGACGCAAATACAAGTGGTAGGTGTTTGAAAGCAAAATTTGCGCTCCCGTGCCGTGCACTTCTTCAGGGGAAAGCCCCTTCACCGTCGCTTTCGTTCCGACAGGCATAAAACACGGGGTGTCAATAACGCCGTGCTCGGTGTAGAGTTTTCCCACTCTCGCACCGGTCTTTTTGTCTTCGTGAATAACTTCAAATCTCATTTTTGTTCCTTAATATTCGGTTGTTTTTATGTTTGTAGTCTTAGATGCTACTTGTATTTTAATGCAACTTTCCCCTTTCCTCAGGTGTTTTCCCTATTGCCGTTCCCCCTTAAAAGGGAACCCGCGGCAACCGCGTGGCGGGGGACAACACTCAGCACTCGCATAGATAAGTATCGTCCCCTTGTTATGCCACCACGCTTTGTGCGCCGGCTACGCAACAACA
>CAVKIG010000035.1:0-17212 GCA_963656415.1 bacterium
GAATTATCTTGCGATAGGTTATATAATGTTGATACAAAAAAAAATTAAACTCATACAAGGAGAAATTTTATGAGAAAAGCATTTATTTGTCCCACAAAGTACGTTCAAGGCGAAAACGAATTGCTCAACCTTGGTTATTTTGTCAAAACCTTCGGTAAGAAAGCCCTTCTTATCGCAGACCCGTTCGCGCTCAATCTCGTGAAAGAGAAACTCGAAGCGACGCAAGCAAAATACGGCGTAGAGTTCGTCACGAGCGACATCTTCAAAGGCGAATGCTCTCGTACGGTCGTCAAAGCATTGCAAGAATTTGCAAAAGCAAACAAATGCGCATGCACGATCGGTCTCGGCGGCGGCAAAGCAATCGACACTTCCAAGTGCGTTGCGGCAGGCAATCCGCTCATCATTTGCCCGACCATCGCGGCAACCGACGCACCGACGTCCCACTCTGCAGTTCTTTACACCGACGATCACGAATTTGACGATTATGCATACTTCCGTCAAAGCCCGTCCGTCGTTCTTATCGATCTCAACGTCATCGCAAACGCTCCGTCAAGATTCCTTGTCAGCGGCATGGGCGACGCACTCTCCACTTATTTCGAAGCAAGAGCAAACGTCAACAGCGTATCCAACGTCAACGCAGGTCTCCCCTGCGGCGCAGACAGAAAGAAAGGCACTCTTCTCGGCTACGGCACATACACCGCTGCAGCACTTGCAGAACTCTGCTACAAGAACCTTCTCAGCGACGGCGCAAAGGCAAAAACCGCTTGCGACTGCAACGTTGTGACTCCGGCTCTGGAAAAGATTGTTGAAACCAACATCCTTCTCTCCGGTCTCGGCTTTGAATCGGGCGGACTTGCAGCGGCACACGCAATCCACGACGGTCTCACCGCAGTTCACGACATTCACGCATGCTGCATGCACGGCGAAATCGTCGCATTTGGCACGATCTGCCAACTCGTCCTTGAAAACAGCCCCGAAGAAGAACTCTACGAAGTTCTCAACTTCTGTGACGAAATCGGTCTCCCCGTTTGCTTGCACGACCTTATGACAAATCCGCGCACGGGCGAAGTTATCAGAGAAGAACTCACCGAAGAAGAATACAAGATCGTCGCAGCAAAGACCTGCATCCCCGACGAATCCATTCACAACATGCCCTTCCCTGTCACCGAAGACATGGTCATCGCGGCAATCAAAGCAGCGGACAAACTCGGTCATGATTTCAGATACGGCTGCGATTGCGAATGCTGCCACTAATCCGTTATTGAATAAACGCACACTCCCTTGCGCACACGCGCAAGGGAGTGTCTTATTAAAAAAACCGCGTAAATTCTCGGATTTGCGGTTGTAAGGAGAAATATTATGAAAAAAATAATGAACACCCCCGAAACTTTCGTCTACGATATGTGCCACGGTCTTGCCGCGGCTCATCCGGAACTCGAATTCGTTGAAAAATACAAAGTCGTCAAAAAGAAAGACATCAACGACAACAAAGTCAGCCTTATCTCCGGCGGCGGCAGCGGTCACGAACCCGCACACGCAGGTTTTGTGGGCAAAGGTATGCTTGACGCGGCTGTTTGCGGCGACGTCTTCGCATCCCCGTCCCAAGTGCAAGTCTACAACGCAATCAAGGCTTGCGCAACCGACAAAGGCGTGCTTCTCATCGTCAAAAACTATTCGGGCGACTGCATGAACTTCAACAACGCAATGAGCGACGCTCAAGACGACGGCATCAAAGTGGACGCAGTCTACGTCAACGACGATATCGCAGTCAAAGACTCTCTCTACACTGTCGGTCGTCGCGGCGTGGCAGGCACGGTGCTCGTACATAAATGCGCAGGCGCGGCGGCAGAACAAGGCAAATCCCTTGAAGAAGTCAAAGCGGTTGCAAACAAAGTCATCGACAACGTTCGTTCTTTCGGCTTTGCTTTCACAAGCTGCACCGTCCCGGCGGCAGGTCATCCCACGTTTGAAATCGGCGACGACGAGATGGAATTCGGCGTCGGCATCCACGGCGAACCCGGTCGTTTCCGTGAAAAGATCGACTACTCCACCGGCACTTTCTGCGACGATTTGTCAAGAAGAATCGTCACCGACCTTGAAGAAGACCTTGCTCTCAAGAGCGGCGAAGAAGTTGTGCTTCTCATCAACGGTTTCGGCGGCACTCCCCTTCAAGAACTCTATATTCTCAACAACTCCGTCACCAAGGCACTTGCAAAAGACGGCGTGAAGATCCACAAGACCATCGTCGGCAACTTCATGACTTCCATCGATATGGCAGGCGCGTCCATCTCCGTGTTGAGAGTGGACAGCGAGCTCAAAGCTCTCGTTGACTATCCCGTCAACACTCCTGCTCTCACTTGGGGCGCGGCTATGAGCGAACAAGCACAAGCGGCTCTCGAAGCAGTGCAAGCTATCGGCAGAGCACTCGGATACGCTCCCGTTGCAGAAGAACATCACGCAGCCGCAAAGAAAGCGGCGGCAAAAGAGACCGAAGAAGTTGCTGTTTACGAAGTCGAAGGCAAGCCCGAAGTGACCGAAACCATCAACACTGCGGCTTTCGTGCAAATCGTTGACAAGATGGCTGACGTCATCATCGAAAACGAAGTTCCTTTCTGCGAAGCCGACAAAATGGGCGACGGCGACTTTGGTATGTCCATCGCAAAAGGCTTCAAACAACTCAAAGCAGACTGGGCAACCAGAAAGAAAGGCGACATCGGTCAATTCCTTGTGAGCTGTAGCGAAATCATCAAAGAGTACTGCGGCGGCGCAAGCGGTCCGATTTGGGGCTCCGCATTCAAGTATGCAGGCAAATCCATGCTCGGCAAGAAAGAAGTCTCTCTTGCAGACGTTGCTCTTCTCTTCACCGAAGCAAACCGCGGCGTTTACGAGACCGGCAAGAAGTCCTTCGGCAAGGGCGCGGAAATCGGCGACAAGACGTTGGTTGACGCTCTCAAACCCTGCGCAATGGCTCTCACCAAAGCGGCTGAAGAAGGCAAATCTCTCCGCGAAGGTCTTGCTCTCGGCGCAAAGGCTGCTCACGAAGGCGCAGAAGCCACCAAGACTCACGTTGCAACTCTCGGCAGAGCGGGCACTGTTGGTGAGCGTTCAATCGGTTATCCCGATGCAGGCGCACACGGACTCGACGTCATCTTCAACGAGCTTGCGGCATACATCGCAAAGATGTAATCAAATCACAACATCAAAAAAGGCACTCGCAAGAGTGCCTTTTTTCAAACCGATAATATTGGTTTTTGATATTCTAAACGCTTGTTTTGCTCATTTCATTTGACGTTTACGTTGAGCGTATAGCTCGTGTTGCTCGTGCCGCCGTCCTTGGGAGCGGTGAATACCATATAGTTTACGTCGTCCATAAGAGACATGCTGTCGTAATCGATTTTTGCAATCAATGCGTTGTTGAGATTTGCCGCGCTCGAAATGTTTTCAAGCGTTTTGCCGTTGTTTTCGGTGGCGGATTGCAGTTTCGCAATGCTCTCGTTCGTGCGTTCGATGCTTCTGTTGATATTGCCAAGAGCCGTCATTTGCTCGGCATGTTGAATTTTAAGTTGTTCGGAAAGTCTGTTGAAAGACTTGTTCAAATCGCTGCGCAACTCTCTCATCGTGACGTTGATTGTCGCCGCTATACTGCTTCCTGCCGATTCTATCGCTTCGATGATTTCATCCGTTTGCACTCTGCGGTCCACTTGTTGCAACGCTTCTTTCAACGTGTCCGCTCTTCCCGTTTCAAAATTGAAAATGATAAGGTCGATATGCGCCCAATCTCTTATATCCAACACGGATTTGAATTGAGCAACGAGTGCGTTGTACATCTCTTGCGACAATTTCGTGGAAACGGATTTCACTTTCTCGTAATCTTTGGAAACGATTGTGAGTGCCTTTTGCGCACTGTCACAATCCGCGGTGGCTTGCGACAATCGCGCTTTTGCGTCTTTGAGATCTTGTTTCGATTTTCCGGATTCTTCTTCTATTCTTTTTTGCAAATATTTCCCGTTGTTGACTCTCACGATAAGAGCAAACGCCAGTCCGACAACAAAGATTATGCCCAATATGCACGCAGACACTAACAGATATTTTTCCCAAAATGAATAGCCGTACTTGCTATCTTGTCCATAGTCGCCCGACGTTACGAAATAGAAAAACCACGGAATAAGTGCGCCGACAATACCTGCGCCAAGGCTGCCGATGACGGTCTTCTTAAATGTGCGGTCGAGTTTTACCTTCTCTTCGGTTTTCTGCAACGAGTCTTTCTTGTCGTACTCATCGCATCGCGATACGAATTTTTCTGCATTTTCATACTCGTAACAAGCGCAATCAACCTTGCGCTTGGCATCTGAATACGCCTTTTCTTTTACGCCGAATTTGTCTCTTTCAATGGAAATTGCGGACATGCCCGCGCGAAGCGTGTACAAATCGGCAAGCATCTGATTTTTTTGTTCTCGTTCCATATCCAAATCTCCTATTTTTTTCAAAAAAATTCTACCCCCCCCCGCGTTTTTGTCAAGCGTTTTTGGCTCGTTTGACCGTCTGTATGCGCATTCTATGCCCTTTGTTATGTTTTTTCTCGTTTTTGTCGAAACTGCTTATCCTTTCTTAATTTTTCTTATAGATTGAAAAATTTTGCTTTGAAATATTGATTTTGCACGCGAGTTATATTACAATTTGTCAATAATAAATGCGCGTGTATCGCGCAAGGAGTATACTATGAAAACCAAAAAATCAATAATTGCGCTTTGCCTTGTTGCCGTGCTTGCTTTCAGCGTTTTCGCACTCTGCGCCTGCGGCGACAATGACGAGCCGGAGCAAGGTTTTGCAAAACATAAAATCACCGTTCAATCCACCGAGGAGTGCGCCGTGTCGGTTGACAAAACCCAAGCGGAATTTGCCGAAACCGTCACCGTCACGCTCGATCTGAAAGTCACCGACAAATACGTTGAAAAAGTCACATACAACGGAAAGGACGCGTCCAAACGCTCGGACAACACCTATGATTTTCTCATGGGCAACGATGACGTGACCGTGGCTGTGACGCTCAAAGCGTACGAACCCCTTTTGGCGTCCGCCAACAAGTTTGCCAAATTTGACGCGTCAAACCCCACCACCCTTGCAAAAGGCAACGGTATCGTGAATCTAAACGTGTCTTTGGACGGTGGGCTTATGTCCATTCTCAACTGGTCGATCAAGTCCACCAACCAAGCGGCGATCCCCGGATCTAGCGTAAGCTCACAAAACACTCCAACCACCGAAAGCGGCGCGATTTCTGCCCAAACACATTTCAAGAGCGGCAGCAATCTCATCGTAGGGCTCACCATATCCGTTGACACCGACAAAATCGAGCTCGGCAAAACTTTCCTGCTCATCGACCTTTCAAACGGCAACACGCCATCGCAAAAGGCAAATCTCGTCGTGCCTATCACCGTTGCGGAAACCGTCAGCACGACCAAATGGAACGAAACTCTCATCTTCGACATCTCCGCGCTCCCAAACAGCGTCAGACAAGGCAAATTCAACGTCTCGCTGTGGGACAAGAACTTTGTTCAAGGCAGCGACAGTCAAGAATATCAGTCCTTTGACGGCATATCCGCCAACGCAAGCGGCAACATCCAAATCAACGTCGAGTACGTCCCCACGCACAGATACTACGTTGCCATTTGGGCAGTCGGCGATGACGGCGCAACCACCCTATACAAACTTCTCGACGCAGTCTGGCAAGGCTCAAGCACAACAGGCTACAACAACCTGACAGACGGCGTCCTAAACCTTCTCAGTGACAATCAAACCGTCACCATCATCGTCTCCGACGAAATCTCCCACTAACCCCCAATACCAATTCCCATTTCACACCACAAAAAGCGCCACCTTCTCGGTGACGCTTTTTCAATCCCGTATTTACAATTGATTTTTAGTCCGAATAATCTCTTATTAAAAAACAAAACGAACTCAAGATTGTCTCTCGGGTTCGTTTTATTCTTGTTTGGTGCGGTCTACGCTAAACAATCCGTGCTATGCACTTTGCCTTCGGCTCAACGCTATCGCGTTTTGATTGTTTGCTATGTCCGCTACGCTCGTTGTCCGCAAATGCTTTGCGCTTGCGTCTCTCTTCGCTTGTGGTCTACCGAGTTGGACGAGTTCAAGTCTCGGTGAAATCAAAAGAAAAAAGCAGCCCTTGTGGACTGCTCATTGTTGTGGTGCGGTCTACGCTTCGCAAACAGCGCAAAATGCGCCTGCGTGCAGTTGCACGCAACACTTGTGTTACGTTTGCTTGCTATGTCCACTGCGCTCGATGTCCGCAAATGCTTCGCGCTTGCGTCTCTCTTCGCTTGTGGTCACGAAAGTCTCGGTTCCCTGCACTTAACAAAAAAAGTGAGCACAGACAATTTTGTGCTCACTTTTTTGATGGTGCGGTCACCGAGACTTGAACTCGGACGGTGTAACCATACGCCCCTCAAACGTACGCGTCTGCCTATTCCGCCATGACCGCTTAACATTTGCTATTATATGATTAAACCGTTTTGTTGTCAAGGAGTTTTGCAAGCAAAAATGCAAAAAGTCAACATTTTTTTCGTATGCATATATTTGAGTATGCGCAATTTTAAAAACGATGACGATTTGCATATCGATAACATGCGCCCCCGCGAAGAAAACGGCTCTGCGTGCAGGCGAAATATGCTTGCCGTGTCCGTGGCAAACGTCTTGTACGATGGCAAAAGCAAGGAGGAAATCAAGCAAATCACCGCCTTTTTGCACGTGCTTATTGCGCTTGCCAAAAACTATGAAACATAAATCACATTTTTCAAAAAACTTGTACGCGCGCGTTTGACATTTGCGTCGCATAGGTATAGAATACTCGCGGAATAAAAGTTTTGCGCTATGCGCACAAGGAAATATATGCAAAAGGATCTGACTGTCGGCAAGCCTTCGTCGGTTATCGTGAAGTTTTGTCTTCCGCTTTTCGGCAGCATAATTTTTCAACAGTTGTACAATCTCGCGGACAGTTTCGTCGCGGGAAAGTTTATCGGCGACAACGCTTTGGCGGCGGTCGGAAACAGTTATGAAATCACACTGATATTCATAGCGTTCGCTTTCGGTTGCAACATAGGTTGCTCGGTCATTGTGTCGAGACTTTTCGGCGCAAAGAAATACACGGATTTGAAGACGGCCGTCTTCACCACTTGGATTGCAAGCGCGGTGCTTTGCGCAATACTTATGGTGATAGGTCTCGCGTGCTCCACTCCGCTTCTTAAACTCATCAACACTCCCGACACCATACTTGCCGACAGCAAACTTTATCTCGACATATACGTCTGGGGCTTGCCGTTTGTCTTCTTCTACAACGTTTCGACGGGTATATTTGCCGCACTCGGAGACAGCAAAACGCCGTTTATCTTCCTTGCAGTCTCGTCACTTGCAAACATCGGCGTCGATATTCTCTTCGTCGCTACGTTCAAAATGGGCGTTGCGGGCGTCGCGTGGGCAACGTTTATCTGTCAAGGCGTGAGTTGCGTATTGTCCGTCGTATTCGTGCTTCTGCAACTCAAAAAAATCAAATCCGACGCGAAGCCGAAAATCTTTTCTTGGAAAATACTCAAAGACATTTCCGTCATCGCAATCCCAAGTATTCTCCAACAAAGTTTTATCTCCGTCGGCAACATCGTCATTCAAAGCGTGGTCAACTCGTTCGGCGAAGTGGTTATGGCAGGCTACTCTGCAAGCGTAAAACTCAACAATCTCGTCACGACGTCGTTTCTTACGTTTGCAAACGGCATTTCAAACTACACAAGTCAAAATCTCGGCGCAGGCAAAACCGAACGTATCAAACCGGGCTTCCGCGCAGGTCTCGGCTTTGTATGGATACTGTGCGTTCCTATCGTTCTCGTGTATATCTTTGCGGGCAAATATCTGCTTATGCTCTTCATGAAAGACGCAGGCAGCGGCGCGCTTGACGTAGGCATGCAATTCTTGCGCATTGTCTCTCCGTTCTACTTCGTGGTTGCGGTGAAAATCGTGTGCGACGGCGTGTTGCGCGGCGGCGGAAGAATGGTCAAGTTTATGATTACGACGTTCACAGACCTTATTCTGCGCGTGGTGCTTGCGCTCGTATTGAGCGGACCGCTCGGCACGCAAGGCATATGGTGGTCGTGGCCTATCGGCTGGGGCATCGGTATGATCGTATCGCTCGTGTTCTATCTCACTTTGAAATGGAAAAAGCCGCTCCCCGAAGACGAATACGTAAGGTTGAAAGACGAAGAAACTCCCGTCGAAGAAATGCTCGAAGACGTCGTCGAATCCAACGAATAAATTCAAATTTACAACCGACCGTAAACACGCATATTTTCTTATCGAAATAAAACTACAAAATAAAGCGCGCGTATTGCAAACGACAATACGCGCGCTTTATTCTTTACAAACGGTGACTTAAAGTCCTGTTTTCAATGTTTTGTGCCGCTTTTATTCTGCGGCGGCTTATTCACAGCAAGATACAAATCACTCCGCCCTTACCTTCGTTGACTATACGCCCGAGCGTCTTTTTGAGTTTCAATTCCGCTTCTGCCGGGACGGTTTGCAACTTGTTGTTTATGCCGTCTGCGACGAGCGAACTGAGCGACCTGCCGAATATGTTCGTGTTCCAGATTGCCTGCTTGTCGTTTTCAAAATCGCTCATCATGCCGTCAACAAGGTCTTTGCTTTGCTCTTCGCTTCCGACGATGGGGCTGACTTCCGTCTCGACATCGACTTTCATTATGTGAAGGGACGGGGCGTTTGCTTTAAGGCGCACGCCGTATTGTCCGCCCTGTCTCAACAATTCGGGTTCTTTGAGTTCGATTTCGTCCATAGTGGGCGCGACGATTCCGTAGCCGAGCGTTTCGACCTGTTCGAGCGCGGACTGCAATCTCTCGATTTTGTCCTTGCTCCTGCAAAGCGATTTCATGTTTACGAGCATGTCGTATTCGTCGCCGATGTCGACTCCGCATTCCTTGCTTGCCACGTCGAAGAACACTCCGCGTTTGACGTCCATATCGACGGTGACTTTGCCCTTGCCCGCGTCGAGATTGATTGACGACGGAGTCTGCCAAAGATTTGCGTTTTCAAAGTACGAGTCGATTTTGTCGTAGTCTTTCATTCTCTCGACGTCTCCTGCCATATCTTTGACTCCCGATATGAGTTCCTGCACCACATCACTGTCGATAGGCAACGCTTGTACCCAGCGCGGAAGATTGAAATCTATGGTTTTCACTCCGAATTCAAGGAGCACCGTTTCGAGAATTTCGCTCACGTCGTCTTCGTTCATTTCCAGCGCGTTTTTAACCACTACGGGCGCGTCGTATTTCTTTTGGAGTTCGTCTTTGAGTTGTTGTGCGCTCTCGGAGTTTTCGTCCGCCACGTTGAGAACGATTGCAAAAGGCTTTCTGCATTCTTTGAGTTCGCTTATCACTCGCTCTTCCGCCTTGACGTAGTCCTGTCTCGGAATATTGCCGAAACTTCCGTCGGTAGTCACCGCAAGCGCAATGGTGCTATGCTCTTTTATGACCTTTTGAGTGCCTATTTCGGCTGCTTTAGAGAAAGGCATATCTTCTTCTGCCCACGGCGTTGAAACCATACGTTCTTTTCCGTCTTCTTCTGCGCCGAGCGCGCCGTCGACGAGATAGCCCACGCAATCGATAAGTCTCATATTCAGCGTGATGTTGTCCCCGACCGACACTTTCACCGCTTCGTTCGGGACGAAACGCGGCTGCGTCGTCATAATGGTCTTGCCGTCCGCCGATTGCGGAATTTCGTCTATCGCGCGATTACGCTCGTCCTGATTGACTATTCCGTCCACCACGAATTTCTGCATCACCTGCTTGATTAGCGTCGATTTCCCCGTGCGGACGGGGCCCACGACGCCGACGTAAACGTCACCGCCCGTGCGTGACGCTATATCTCGATAAAGGTCAAATTTGTCCATATACTCCTCCGATTTGGTTTGCTAAAATCTATGACGAGCCTTTTGGATATATTCTAAAATCCCAAAAATTCTTGCAATCGAGAAGAAAAATCGGCACAACGGAATTGCCCGCAACACGTATGTGCTCACGCTGTTTTCGCCAATCGATTCAACGAATGCAACATGACGAATCCTATTTTATCGATATTCCGTTTTTAACGAACGACGAATTCCTTTATCGTAAAATATAAAAAACGCACCGTCTCAAAGAAACGGTGCGAAGTCGTTTATATAATTCTTAAACGGATTTTATTTTACGTAATACTCGCAGAGTGCGATTTTTATGCTTTCGACAAGCACGTCAACCGCAAAACTCATTTCTTCCATTGACGGAACGGACGGCGCGATACGAATGTTCGAGTCGTTGTCGTCTATGCCGTACGGGAAAGTCGAGCCTGCCGCGGTAAACTTCACCCCTGCGCCGCTTGCCAGTTCCACTATGCGTTTTGCACAGTGCGGCACGTCAAGCGAAATGAAGTATCCGCCGAGCGGTTTTGACCACTTCACGTTTTCGACGTCGCTGAACGCTTCCGTCATTTTTTCGTCGAAGAGTTCAAACTTCGGACGAAGAATATCGGCGTGTTTCTTCATTATTTCCTTGACGTTGTCTATATCTTTCAAAAACTCGACGTGAAGTGCCTGATTGACTTTGTTCGGATTGATTTTCTTGAAAAACAGACGCTTTACAAGGTCGGTTACGTTGTTTTGAGAAGACGCAAACGCCGCGACGCCGCTGCCTGCAAAAGTGATTTTTGCCGTCGAGCAGAACTCGTAAATCATATCCTGATTGCCCGCTTTCTTTGCCGCATCCATGATGTTTTTGAGTTTTACGTCTTCGTCGTAGAGCGAATGCAAACAATACGCATTGTCCCAGAACACGCGGAAGTCTTTTGCCGCAGGCTTGAGATTTGCCATGCGTTCAACCACTTTGTCCGAGAACGTGATACCCGTCGGATTGGAATATTTCGGAACGCACCAAATGCCCTTCACGCTTTCGTCGTCCTTGCAAATTCTCTCGACAAGGTCCATATCCGGTCCGTCTGAAAGCATGGGCACGGTTATCATATCTATGCCGAAGTTCTGGCATATCGCAAAATGGCGGTCGTAACCGGGCGCAGGACAAATAAATTTGACCTTGTCGAGTTTGTTCCATGGCGTCGAACCGAGAATTCCGAATTGAAGCGCAAACTGCACCACGTTGTACATAATGTCGAGAGACGAGCCGTCGCACACGATGACTTCCTCCGCCTTTACGCCGAAAAACTGAGCGAAAAGTTCTCTCGCCTGTTTGAGACCTGCGGGTTCTCCGTAATTGCGCGCGTCTATACCGCTCATCATAAAGTTGCATTTGCCGGCATTTTCGAGCATCGGCATTGCGATTTGCAACTGCTCTTTGCAGGGACGGCCGCGCGTCATATCCACGCTCATGCCTTTTTTGACGAGTTTCTTGTACGCTTTCTGCTCTTGAGAAAGCATTTGTTCGAGTTGGCTTCTTTCAATATTCTTATAGTTCATACAAACTCCACGATACATCATATTGCGCGCGTAGACTTTTGCGTGCAATGCAACGTGATTTATCTTGCGTGTTTATTTCTCGTTTTCGCCCCTATATCGCACAGTTTCGACGTTTTGCTCTTGTCGAAAATCAGTTTTCTTCGTTGTTTGCTCTCACAAGCAATCTTATCGGCGTTCCCGTAAAGTCAAAACTCTTTCTCAACGCATTTTCGAGATATCTCTTGTAACTGAAATGCATAATCGTCGGATCGTTGACTTTGAGAACGAAAGTCGGCGGCGCAACGCCCACTTGCGTGACGTAAAAAATCTTGAGTTTCTTGCCGAGATAAGACGGCGGCTCGCTTATGCGAATTGCGTCTCCGACCACTTCGTTGAGAAGTCCCGTCGGTATACGTTTTCTTGAATTTGCCACGACTTCTTTACAAAGCGGAAGCAAATTGTCAAGTCTCTTGCCGCTCAACGCCGAGATATACACCGATTTGAAATAGTCCATATATTTCAAATCTTCTTTGAGTTTCTTTTCAAACTCGTAAATGGTGTGAGTGTTTTTGTCAACCAAGTCCCACTTGTTCATCACGACGATTGACGGCTTGCCTTCTTCGTGAACGAAACCTGCGATTTTTACGTCTTGCTCCGTGAGTCCTTCGGATGCGTCGCACACGATGAGCACGACGTCCGCCCTGCGCACCGCAAGAAGCGAGCGCATGACAGAATATCTTTCAAGGTCTTCGTTGACGACTTTTTTCTTGCGCATACCTGCAGTGTCGATGATGAGATATTTGTCGTCGCCCACGTTGAGTTCGGTGTCGATTGCGTCGCGCGTCGTGCCTGCGATGTCGCTGACTATGCAACGGTCATAACCCAGAAGTCTGTTGGTTATCGAACTCTTGCCCGCATTCGGCTTGCCTACGATTGCAATCTTTATGCGGTCGGAATCTTCTTCGACGGGATGTTCGGGAATGACTTCCGTGATTGCGTCCAAAAGGTCTCCGAGTCCCTTGCCCTGCTCCGCGCTGACCGCATGCGGTTCGCCAAAACCGAGTGCGTAAAAATCGTAAACGTTGCTCATGTCGTTGTTGTCGATTTTGTTGACTGCAAGAACGACGGGGAGTTTTGATTTTCTCAAAAACGAGCACACGAGATTGTCGTCCGTGGTAAGTCCCGTTTTGCCGTCCACGACGTACAATATCGCGTTTGCCGTATCGACTGCGATTTCCACTTGCGTGCGGATATGATTCCACATCTGGTCGTCGCTTTTAAGTTCCAAACCGCCGGTGTCGATGAGCGTGAACGCTCTTCCGCACCACTCGCAATCGGCGTAAACTCTGTCTCTCGTCACGCCGGGAGTGTTTTCGACTATGGATATGCGGCTGCCCGCTATCCTGTTGAACAACGTGCTTTTGCCGACGTTGGGTCTTCCTACTATTGCTACCAAAGGTTTCATATTTATCACCAAATCAATGTTTTATCTTTCGATTTCGTTGCTAAAAACCGTCATTTCTGTGGTTTTATACATCTACGTTTGTTTTCAATATCCGAAATGCTCGGCGATTTTGCTCGCCATGTCGCTGCCGCTGTGAGATATTACGACGATAGGCGCGCCGAGTGTTTCTTCCACTTCTTTGACGGATTTGTTGTCAAGGAAAGTATCCGTAAATTCGCGAAGCATATTGTCGGGAATGACGAATGCGTCCGTCTTTGTGCCTTTGACTTGTTCTATGATATCGCCTGCCGTGACAAGCCCCGCAACCGTTACGGACGGACCGAAAAAGTTGTTGATTATCGCATGCACTTCGCACTCTATGCCGAGTTTCTTTTCAAGCGTCTTTACGTACTCTTTAAGAAGCGGCGCAAAGGATACGCCCGTGATGAAGTCCACCTTTTTGCCGATGTTCATATCGTCGAGTTCGTCAAGTCCGAACTCGAAGTTATCCTTGAAATCGGCAAGCAAGCCTACGCCGTTTTCAATCTGGTCGAACGCACCGTAATACGAACTGTCCTTGACGGGCAGATTTGCCTTGACGTAATACTCGTCGCTGCACCAACAAAAACCGCCGTATTCCTTGTTTAGTCCTTCAACGAGCGCAATCGTTTCTCTTGCGTTCTGCTCGTCAACGGCTTTAAGTTGTTGCAACTTTTCTCTGTGTCCCGTCATGCCGACGGGAACGACCGCAACCGTCTCCACGCCTTCGACGCCGTGCAATCCGCGTATGCTGTCTTCAAGCACTTTTCCGTCGTTGACGTCGGGCACAACCACGAGTTGCGTGTGCATTTTTATGCCTGCCGCCCCAAGTCTTCTCATCTGATCGGGCAGTTTTCTCGTGTTCGGGTTTTTGAGAATGTATGTTCTTATATCGTCGTCCCACGCATGCACCGAAATGTACAACGGGCTGAGTTTCAAGCGAATGACGCGCTCTATTTCTTCTTCGGTGACGTTGGTCATCGTCACGTACGAGCCGCACATGAAACTGTATCTGTAATCGTCGTCCTTTACGTAAAGGCTGGGACGCATGTTTTTGGGCAACTGGTCCACGAAACAGAAAATGCAGTGATTTTTGCACACCACGGGTTTCATGTCGATGTTGAATTCCAATCCGAGCGATTGTCCGTCTTTTTTGTGAACGTGAATCGTCTTCTCTTTTCCGTCGCGCAAAATATCCACCGAGAATTTTTTCTCGTTGTCGTAGAAAAGATAGTCCAACTCGTCAATCATCTCGTATCCGCCTATGCGCAATACGTCGTCTCCGAGTTTGAACCCCTGCTTTTTTGCGATTTCGTTCAACTTTACAATCTTTGGCATATTTTCCAGTTTTTTTTCGTACTTTTTACACCGCAATATACGCCGACAAAAATGCCGCTATATTGTCGATGCTGCTCATTTCAACCCATTTCTTGCCGTTTTCGGACACGTAATCTCCGACGTCCGATTGCAGAATTTTATACAGCAATCCGACGATTTCTATGTCTTCTTTCGCAGTCAGGCACAAGCCGTGAGACACGAGAAAAGATATGTTCGCCTGCTCGTGTTCGTTTGTGGACAACACGATTGACGGCACTCCGAGTTTCATACACTTGTAAATGGTTGCGACGTCGTATTCGGTGACGGCAACGTCGCATATCTGCAAATACTCGTCTATGCGGTCTCTCTCCTGAATGAAAACGACTTTCATATCGGGCACGGTGACCGCTCTTGCCGAGAGTGCGGAAAGCACTTTCTGATCTTCGCAATACACCGCGAGATTTGCGATTCCGCCCTGGTCGAGAAGAAGCGAATACGCCTTTTCGAGTTCTTTCTTGTTCTGTATTCCAAGATACACCGTCTTGACTTTCGGCAAACCGAGTTCTTGCTTTTTCGACGTCTTTTCAACATACGAAACGGGTGCGATTTCAAAGGGCAAGCCCATCACCATGACGTCTTTTGCTTTTATGCCGTTTTGCACCAAAGCGGACTTTATCTCCGAGTTTTCGACGATATAAACGTTGGTTATGTTGTCGTGAATGCGTTTCGGAAGATAAAACGATGTCATCATATAAATGATTTGCGTGTCGAATCTCGCTCTGCGTTTTGCTTCCGTGGCGCAATGGTGAGCGTATGGCGTCACGCAAAGGATATAGTCGGGATGAAAACGCTTGATAAGATTGTTTATGCGGTTGACTCTCTTTGACAGAGTCTTGAAAGCAAACTTGTCTTTTAGCACGCTTTTATCCTTTTTTTCGAGCAGATATTGATATTCT
The DNA here is from genome assembly GCA_963656415.1 of bacterium. Taxonomy (GTDB): domain Bacteria; phylum Bacillota; class Clostridia; order Christensenellales; family CAG-917; genus CAG-475. The sequence goes on from CAVKIG010000035.1 coordinate 15,251, forward strand.
CCGCCTTCGTCCATAAGTTTGTCGAGTGCGGAAAGTTTCGTTGCCGAGCCATAGCGGTCGTCGCTCATCACGACGACGTTGTGAGTGCCGATTTTGCGAATTGCTTCCGCAAGTTTTCGGGACACTCCGTCGGGTTCGTCTCTTGACGTCAGTATCAATATAATGCGTTTTCTGAACATATTCTCACCTTACTTTTGCGTTCACTACGCTTTTCGTTTGCACCGTTTGCAAAACTTTCTCAATCGTTTTTAGTCTTCGACGATAATCGGAATGATTATAGGGAATTGTCTGTCTTTGTAGAATAGTTTTCTCACCGCTTTTTTGACGAGTCTTGCAACGTCGTTGACGTTGACCTTGTCAAAGTCGGCAGCGTCTATCGTCTCCTGCGTGGCGTTGCGTATGCTTGCCTGCACGTCTTCGGTAAGATTGAATCCGCGCGCGATAATATCCACGTCTCCGACGATTTTGCCCGTCTCCAAATCCACCGCGCAAAGCACGAGAAGCATGCCGTATTCGGCAAGCGAGCGACGGTCGTTTATCACGGATTTGCCGTCTTCGAGCACGACTCCGTCAACGTAGGTGTTGCCTGCCGTGACGTTGGAGTGCTGTCTCACGCCCTTTTGATTGAAACCATAACTCTCTCCGATGTTCGCAATGACGATGTTCTTTGAAAGTACGCCGAGCGATTTTGCAATCTCCGCATGCTTGAACTGATGACGGTATTCGCCGTGCACGGGCATGAAGAACTGCGGCTGAACGAGAGTGAGCATAAGTTTCAACTCTTCTTCGTAAGCGTGTCCCGACACGTGAATGTCGTTCATGCTGTCGTAGATGACGTTTGCGCCCTTTCTGAACAAGTCGTTGATGACGTCGTACACCGCTTTTTCGTTGCCGGGGATAGGAGACGACGAAAGCACCACCAAATCGTCCGTGCCGAGATTTATCTTGTTGAACTCGCCTTTTGAGAGTTTGTTGAGCGCACTGAGCGGCTCGCCCTGACTGCCCGTTGCAAGCACCACGGTTTCGCTCGGAAGCAATTTCCCGACGCTGTCCACGATGACGCCTTTGGGCACTTTGAGTTCTCCGCAAGCGGAAGCGACGTCCACGATGCCTTTCATGCTTCTTCCCGCAAGCACCACTTTTCTGCGATACTTGTTTGCAAGGTTGAGCACCTGTTGCACGCGATAGTTGGACGACGCAAAGCACGCGATGACGATACGTTTGTTCGGATTGTCCGCAAATATTCTTTCAAGCGTCTGTCCCACCACTCTTTCGGACGTGGAACTGCCCTTTCTTTCGACGTTGGTTGACTCTCCGAGCATCAAAAGCACGCCCTTTGCGCCTATTTCCGCAATCCTGCCGACGTCCGTCTTTTTGTTGTCGATGGGCGTCGGGTCCATCTTGAAGTCACCCGTCACGAAAACCGTTCCGACGGGACTGGTTATGGACAAAGCGCACGCGCCTGCCATAGAGTGACACACTTTGATAAACTCGACTTTGAAGCAACCGAGCGTAATCGTGTCTCCTGCCGAGACCGTAATCAGATTCGCACTCTTGCCGTTTTTGTCAAGTTTGCGTTTCAGAAGTCCGAGCGTGAGAGACGTGCCGTAAATCGGCGTTTGTTTCAGGTCGTCGACGTAATACGGAATTGCGCCGATGTGGTCTTCGTGACCGTGAGTGAGAACTATGCCGCGAAGACGGTGTATGTTCTCCTTGACGTAAGTGATGTCAGGAATTATCGCGTCGATGCCGGGGCTGTCTTCGTTTGGAAAAGACGCGCCCATATCGACGATTATCATGTCGTCACCACATTCTATGGCGGTCATGTTTTTGCCTATTTCTCCGACGCCGCCAAGAAAAGTGACTTTGACTGTTTTTGCATTTTTTGCCATATATATTCTCCGATTCTGCGCGACTTGCGCGCACGATATTATTCAATATTTTTTCAATATACTATATTAC
>CAVKIG010000036.1:0-16752 GCA_963656415.1 bacterium
CTACAACGTGACGAGCGCAACGCTCAAGAACACAACGCTCTCGGTCAAGAACGATACGGACGGCAACCCGATAGGCATCGTCGGCGGCAAGGACGGCAACGAACTCTCTCTCGTCTACGACGTCAAGAACGGCTGGACGCTTCCGAGCAGCGCAACCGTCACTACGGTTGAAGGCGCAGGCGCATTCGACACGGCGATGACGTGGCTGGATTACTCCGCGCCAAACAGAAACGAAATCGCAAGCGACGAAAACGGCAAGTACGTGACGCGCAAGTATCGTTTCTACGACGGATTGAGCATCCAAACGGAAGACTACGTTGCAAAGATTTATCTCGAAGGCTTCCTTGACAACGTCCAAGTGACGCTCAACAACCAAGCAACGAGTTACGACGTGTTTGACGCATTCAAGTTTGCAACCACCGCAACGGTCGTGGCAAACGGCGAGACATTCGACAGCGTGCCGGTACAATGGGAAAGCACGGCAATGCCGACTGCAGAAGAGATCAAACAAGGCGCATTCACAAGAAAGGCGTACATCATGACGCTCGGCACGGACTTCGGCGTTGAAAACGGCGGCTGGGCTCAAGATTTCACCTTCACAATCAACAACAACTTCACGTTCGTTGACAAGGCGGAAGGATTCACGGGCGACTTCGCAAGCGGATTCGGATACACACTCACAACCGACAAGTTCTACGGCGGATTGCCGCGCACGGCAGAAGTTAAGGTCGCAGACAAGAGCATCGCTGTCAACATGGCGTGGAACAAGACTTACACCACTGACGGATTCGCGGGCGAAATGACCGTAACGGCAAGCAACGACAATCTCACTTGCCAATTCAACGTCAACGTCAACGTCGCAAAGGCAGGCATCACGGCACTTGCAAGCGGAACGCAATTCATTCTCGACCCGTACGCGCTTGAAAGCACGCTCTTCACGTCGGGCACGATGCAGAAAGTTCTCGTCAACGGCAGCGAATCCACGCAGGAAGTTCTTGCGACTTATGCACTCAAAGACGCAGACGCAACGCTCAAGAGCGAGCAAGATTTCTACGACAACGTCACGAAGTTCTTCGGCAAGAAGATAAAACTCACCGTTACGTACACCTACTTCGGCGGTGCGAACGTGATGACCGAAACGAGCGAAATCGAAGTGTACGTCGCAAACAGAACGATCATGTACGTCTCCGACTACGAGTATCGCTCAATCATCGTGGATACGTTCCTTAACACCGATTCGAGTTATCTGCCCACCGAACTCAACGTCACGACAGTGCTCGGCGGAATGAACGAACACGTGTTCAAGGCGTACTTCGACTGGTCGGGAATCGACGCACTCATCAAGAGCGGCAAGAGCGACTCCGCGTTTGTCGTCAACACGATAGTCGGCGTTGAAAACGCACTCGGCGGTTACGTTTATCAAGACGTCAACGCAGACGGCAAGAAAGAATACGTGGCAGTCGACAAGTATATCGAGTATATGATTGAAAAGACGGGCAACGCAGACTTTGCGCTCACCGACGAAACGACTTATATGCTCGCAAGACAAGCGGTCAACGTGCCCGTCACGGTGCTTGACCGCACCATCGTCGACGCTGAACTCATGCTCGACGAAACCACGCTTCAAAACGTCTATTCCGACGCAAGCAAGTACTCCACAATCACGGATACGCTCGTCGGAAAAGACAGAAACGACGGCAGATACATCGACATCGTTTACGACAGAACGAGCGGCATGCCCAAAGAATACGTCTATTACAACCACATGGCGTATATCGGCGCAAATGCGCTTCCGAGTTCTATGAAACTCACGTTTGCAAACGGCGACGTCGGAACGTATCGACTCACCTACGACAACGCACCCGATGCGAGCGATATGAAGAATCTCTCTTCCACGCTCGACAGAACGATGACCGTTCACGTCTGGAACACCGACGCATCGACGGAAGGCGCGTTTGAAGTTATGCCGGCGTTTGAAATGAAGATAAAACTCCGCGTTGCAAAGGTCACGAGCGCGAACAGCGACGTCACGTACACGGATATGTCCGCAGGCGATTATCGCTATGAATTCGACGCATACGCCGATGACTGGAATTCGTCGGTCTTCAACACCGCAAATTACGCAAACGAAATCACCTACTACGTAGACGGACAATTCATGCTTGCGCAAACTTGGTGGACTGACGGCAGATCCAACGACGGCGGCAACATCGTCACCAACGCGACTTATGACAAACGCCATGCAAACTACGTCGTTTACGGCAAAGAATTTGCAAGCGAAAGCCAGTACGACGGAGTGACGTTCTACACCTACAATAAGAGTGCGAAGACTTACACCAAGTACGTCGGTGCGGTGAACTACGACGCAAGCACGACGTCTTACAAAGACGCGGACGGCAACGATTTGTACATCTTCGTGTACGTCACCACGCAAACGCTCGGCGCAACGTGGGACGCAACAGGCGTGTCTTACGGATATAAGGGCGGCAACGTCACAGTCAAGGCAAACGTCGCAAGCAAGGTCGCAGGCAACAGCGCAAACGCAAACGTCAACGTCGTCGTTCACATCGACAGCATGAGAAACACGAGTGCGAAGTTCACCGAAAACGACCTTAACGTAACGACAGGCAAGTTCTACGACGCGAACACCGAAACGTTCATCATCGACCCGTACACAAGCGAACAAATCTTCGACAGAGTCACGGGTTATGACGGAAATCGCTACGAGAAATCCTCAACCGCAACGTCGGGCTACGTCAGAAATAATCTTGACGGCACTTACAAACTCGAAGGCGGCGAATACGTCGAGTTGAAGGGCGAAGAACTTGACAGAAAATACGTCAACTTCCCGTCCACGATCACACTCTCGTTTGCAAACGGCGAGACCAAGTCCTTGCCGATTACGTGGGACTTCAGCGGCGTCAACGTAACGTACGCAGGCGGTGAATTCACGGCGCAGGCAATCGTCAACTACGAAGGCGAGTACGACTACGGTAAGAAGAGCGCAAGCGACGACAACGTCAACAGCGTCGGCGTGCAGAAGATAAAAGTCACCGTCAAGGTGCTTGACAGAAGCGCGCAATCCGCGGCAACCGCAACGGAAAATGCGTTCAAACAACTCGTCGGTTACGTGAATACGGCAAAAACGGGCGAAAGCAAATACGTCAATCCGTACGATTATCAAAAACCGACTATGCCGACAACGATTACGCTCAACGTTCGCAAATCGGACGTTGACGCAAGCGGCGTGCAGACGGACGCAACCGAAACTCGTACGTACAGCACCATCGAAGGCACTGCGGACGGCGCTCTCGTGTGGAGTTATGACGAATTCAGACCCGATTATATGGGCGGCGTCATCAACGTGATTGCAAAACTCATCGACAAAGACGGCAATGTGCAAGAATTCAGAGTGCCTTTCCTTGTCAAGAGAATGACGGCAAGCAAGATAGTCGCAAACGACGGTTCTTACACCAGCAACGTGGCAAACGGAATTGCGGCAAGCGACTTCTCGCTCAACCCGTACAGCACTTCGAGCCAGACTATGCCGTTTGAGTACAAAGTAACGTTCAACGTGTATGATCCGATTTACGACGCGACAACGGGAACGGCAACGTTTGCAACCACGGCAACGACAAGTACGATCAACTTCAACTACGTCATCGTTTCGATGCCTGCAAACACCACCTATACGGTCTCTTCGAGCGGCATCTCAACGTCGGCAGACGGTCAAAGCGCAACGCTTCAACTCGGCGCGCAAGAACGTATCACGGTCGGAATCTCGCAAGCAAACAAGAACGTGGCTGTCACGTCTGTGACAATCTCCAACACCGGACAGTCGCTGCCGATGACCTACAAGGTCGGCTCTGTCGAGATGCGCGTGGCATGGTTCGGCAAAGCGGAAGTGTACGACATCTCTGGCAACAAGGTTGCAAGCTACTCGGTGATGTTCTCCTCAACGGACACATTGTTTGCATTGCCCAAGTTTGCAGGCCGCAAGGTCGTCTACACGCTCGTTGCGGCAGTAGGCACCGTGGTTGACGCAAACGGCACTGTGGTGACAACTCGCGTCGCAACCCAAGACGATGTGAACACGATCGGCGCAAACGTTGTCTCCGTGGGACAAACGATACCCATGTATCAAGCAATCTCCGGCACAACCGTCATCCCAATCAACTAATAAGCGACTTTATCGCTTGAAAGAAACTCGCGCTTCGGCGCGAGTTTTCTTTTTGGAAAAGCAAGCGCGGCTTTGCGTTACCTGTCAAAGTAAAGTCGAAAATGAGTGTGCGATTTCGTGTAAATGAAAAAATCGGCAAGTGTGATTTGCCGTTGTTTGCCAAGATAGAGTTGAAAAGGCGGCAAGCACGGCATTGCGTCGGATGTCACGAGAAGGTTGCAAAAAGGGCAGTCGGGGTGAAAAATCGCGGTTTGCCGCTCAAAATGTACAAAAACACGCGCGCAAAATAAAATTTTTATTGAAATTGCGCATATATATGATATAATGTTGTCAACAAGAAAAACAAGGAGATTGCTATGGGCTTGATCAAAAGACAACTTCTCAAAGTCATTCAATGGGAAGACAGCACTCAAAATACAATAGTTCAAAAATTTGAATACGACGACAGATATGCGATAATGAAAGGTTCGGAACTTATCGTCAGACCTTCTCAAGCGGCTATCTTCGTATATCGCGGATCGGTTTGCGACGTTTTCACAGAAGGCAACTGGAAACTCGATGAAGGTTCAACGCCCGTTCTCACCGCAATTGCAAACTGGAAATACGCATTTGAAAACCCCAAACAAATAGACGTTTACTTTGTCAATTTGCGCAGATTTACGCAAATGAAGTGGGGCACTCCGAATCCCGTTATGATGCGTGATAAGGATTTCGGTATGATTCGCATCGCGGGCCACGGCGAATACTCTTTCCACGTTTCCAACCCCGAAAAGTTCATGAAAGAAGTTTTCGGCACGATTCATTCCTACAAGACGGAAGACATTCAGGAACATCTTAAATCTATCGTTCTTTCCGAACTCACGGATATGCTCGGCGAATGTGAAATTCCCGCGCTCGAACTTGCGGCAAATTATCTCGAACTCGGCGAAACCGCTTGCCAGCACGCAAAACCGAGATTCAACGAACTCGGTCTTGACATCGATTCCGTCATCATCCGCAATCTCAAACTTCCCGAAGCAGTGGAACAAGCGATGGACAAACGCACCACGCTCGGTGTTTTCGACGGCAAGATGGGCGATTATGCACAATACGAATCCGTGCAGGCAATGCGCGACGCGGCAAAGAACCCCGGTATGGGCGGTATGTTCGGCGCGGCAGGCATCGGTCTCGGCATGGGCGCAAGAGTCGGCAATCAATTTGCTCAAAGCCTTGACGAAACGCAGGTTCAGAAAGTCAAATGCGCAAAATGCGGCGCAAGCGTGAAAGCAGGTGCGAAATTCTGTCCCGAATGCGGAGCAAAAGTCGGTGCTGCGGAAACCGCAAAATGCGGCAAATGCGGAGCGGACGTCCCCGTCGGTTCAAAGTTCTGTCCCGAATGCGGAGCACCTCAAAACGCAACTTGCCCCAAGTGCAAAGCAAGCGTGAAAGCGGGTATGAAATTCTGCCCCGAATGCGGAGCGAAGATTGAATAACCGCTGATTTATGGCAGACGTTTTCGATTATAAAAACACAGGCGTATCCAAGTGCCCCCATTGCGGCGCGGATATGGTCTACGATCCGAAGGTGGGCGCGTTGCATTGTTCCTATTGCGACGCGATTCGTCCTATTGAGAAAAGACAGTGTTTCAGGCGCGACTACGATAAGGAGTGCAAGGACGGTGCAGTGCTCATCGACGACGACGTGTACAAATGCCCCAACTGCGGCGGCGATATTACGCTTGAATCGTTCGACACGGCTGTCAAATGCCCGTATTGCGGCGCAACCAACATTGTCAAGATCGAAGATCTCAAAGGCTTGAAACCAAATGCCATTCTTCCTTTCGCACTCGCGCAAGAAGACGCCGCCAACGCCGGCAAAAAGTGGATAAAGAAGAAAATCTTTGCGCCTATCGGGCTGAAAAAGAACTTCTCCGTGGACAAATTCAAGGGTATTTACATACCGTCGTATGCGTTCACGTCGGATACGCATTCCACCTATGAAGGAAGACTGGGAGAAAGACGCACTCGCACCGTGGGATCGGGCAAAGACCGCCGCACAGAGACGTACATATACTGGTACAACGTCAGCGGCAACAAAGATATGTCCTTTGAAGATATGCCGGTTGAGGCAAGCACGCAAATCGAACAAAAGGAGCTCAACAAAATCCTTCCTTTCGACACGCAAAATCTCGAGGCGTACAACAGAGATTACATCTCGGGCTTTGCCGCGGAGAGATACGACACTTCGCTTGCAGGCGGATTTTCCGTTGCGCAAGGTCAAATGAGCGAAGATATCAAAAACTCGATCAAGAGCGACTACAGGGCGGACGTTGTGGACTATCTCAACGTCAACACCAAGTTCTGCAACAACAAATTCCACTATATGCTCCTGCCTCTTTGGGTGTGTTCCTACAAGTATCGCAAGAAACTTTACGGCTTCATCATCAACGGCAGGACGGGCAAATCCACAGGCAAATCGCCCGTGTCGCCTTGGAAGGTTGCAATTGTCGTGCTGCTCGCGCTCGGTTTGGTTGCGCTTGTGGTGTGGCTGTATTTTAGTGGCTTTTTCACAGAATAAAAATATAAATTTTATACAATCTTATATCGGAGGTAACACAATGATCACAAAAGATATGCTTATTATCGACGTATTGGCACAAGGCGATCCCGACAAACTTGCAAACGTATTGCAAGAGAGCGGAATGCATTGCTTGCACTGCATGCTTGCACACGGAGAAACGCTTGAAGAAGCGGCAGGCGTGCACGGAATCGACGTTGACCAACTCATTGAAAAACTCAACGCAGTCTGCGAAGAGAAGTAAATTTTATCAAAAGAATAAGGCTCGCTTTGTGCGAGCCTTTTCTTTTGCAATCGATCACGCGATTTTGGTTTTTTTTGCAATGATCGTTTGAACAAAGTTGCATGATTGCGACACAAATGGAGTGTTTCGATTTATTGTTGCGGATTTGAGTTACATAATTCGGCACAGGGCGCAGGCAAGGAGCGCGCCTATGAGCGTGCAGAAGAGCGACACGGGGATTGCGTAGCGCAGTTTCTTTACTTTGGTGCTTGCAAAATATACGGCGGATATGTAGAACACCGTTTCGCTTCCGCCCGCTATGACGCTTGCGCATCTAGTGATATAAGAATCCGCACCGTACTCGGCTATTATGTTCTCAAGAAGAGCGGTGGTTCCGTTTCCCGATAGGGGAACGAGCAATATGAGTTCCGCAATCTCGCTAGGCACGCCGATATATCCGAGCGGTTTTGCAAGAAACGACGAAACCGTGTGCGACAAACCGCTTGCTTTGAAAAGTTCGATGCAGACGAAAATGGACGCGATATATGGGAAAATGCTTTTGACGAGAGAAAGAGATTCCTTTGCGCCGACGAGAAAACAGTCGTAGGCACGCACCTTTTTTACGATGCACACGACAAGCAAAATTATCACGAGTATAGGCAAAACGTAGACGCTTATTTGTTGCATTTTTGCCTGCCTTTTTTGTTTTTATCAACGCTTTTTATGGTTGATTCAGGTGCGTTTCGTTTTTGATTAAATTTACATAATACGGATTTTATATTACCGATATGCGTTGATAAAATGCCTGTTTTGTCGTTTGTTATGCTGTCAACGGCACTTGACGGCAAGACCGTATCGTCGTCTTTTTTGAGCGACATAACCTTGCATATAATCATTCCCAGAAGTGTTGCGATTCCGCTCGATATAAGCGTCGGAAGAATTATGTCTGCCGCGTTTTGTGAGTTCGCCGAAGCACGCATCGCAATCACGGTTGCGGGAATGAGTTGTATGCTCGTTGCGTTTATCACAAACAACATAACCATATTGTGAGTTGCCTTTTCGCTGCCGTCCTGCATTCTTTCCATTGCCTTGATTCCGGCAGGCGTTGCGACTCCGCCCATGCCGAGCATGTTTGCCGACACGTTGATGCAAATCCAATCGTACGCTTCTTCGCTTTCTTTTTTGAATATCTTTTTTATCAGCGGTTTCAGGAGTTTGGACAGTTTCTTGTCAATGCCGGTTTTGTTCATCATTTCGAGAACAGACAGCCACACCGCGTAAATTGCGACGAGTTTGATTGAAAGAGATATTGCGCCGCTCACTCCGTTTATCATGGAAGAAAACGCCGATTCGGCTGAGTGAATCGTCATCATCACGAGACTTATTACGCTGATAATCAAAAACGCGGCGTTCATGATGAAATTGTATTATTAAGCGTTCAAAGATATGCGACTAATCGTTTACTTTTATTCATAAAAGATGTATAATGTATAAAGTTATAAAAGAAGGGCACCATTAGCCCCGATTTGAAGGTGAATAACATGCAAGACAAAAAGAAATTCTATATGACGACCGCAATCGCATATGCGTCGGGCAAACCGCACATCGGCAACACGTACGAAATCGTGCTTTCCGACCTTATCGCAAGAGCGAAACGCATGGAAGGATACGACGTGTTCTTCCAGACCGGCACGGACGAACACGGCGAAAAAATAGAACTCAAAGCACAAGCGGCGGGAGTGACTCCCAAGCAATTCGTCGACGAGAAAGCGGCGGAAATCAAACGTATCTGGGATCTTATGGACACCACGTACGACAAGTTTATCCGCACCACCGACAAAGAACACGAAGAGCAAGTGCAGAAAATTTTCAAAAAATTCTATGAACAAGGCGACATCTACAAAGGCTCGTACAAGGGTTGGTATTGCACTCCCTGCGAGTCGTTTTGGACGGAGAGCCAGCTTGTTGACGGCAAATGCCCCGACTGCGGCAGAGAAGTCAAGCTTGCAGAAGAAGAAGCCTATTTCTTCAATATGCAAAAATACGCCGATCGACTGATGAAATATTATGAAGATCATCCCGATTTCATCGTTCCGCAATCACGCAAGAACGAGATGGTCAACAACTTCTTAAAACCCGGTCTTCAAGACCTTTGCGTGTCAAGAACGTCGTTTACGTGGGGTATTCCCGTAAGTTTCGACAATCGCCACGTCGTGTACGTGTGGCTTGACGCACTCACCAACTATATCACGGGTATCGGCTATGACTCGGACGGCAACAGCAGCGATTTATACAAGAAAGAATGGCCCGCGGACGTCCATATCATCGGAAAGGATATCGTGCGTTTCCACTCGATTTACTGGCCTATCTTCCTTATGGCGATGGGCGAGCCGCTCCCGAAACAGATTTACGGACACCCATGGCTTTTGCAAAACGGCGGAAAGATGTCCAAGTCCAAGGGTAACGTCATCTATGCGGACGATCTAGTCGATTTCTTCGGCGTGGATGCGGTGAGATATTATCTTCTCTCGCAAATGCCGTTCGACAACGACGGACTTATCGGCTGGGATATGGTGGTTGACGTCATCAATTCGGAACTTGTCAACGTATACGGCAATCTCGTGCAACGCACCGTCGCTATGACCAACAAGTATTTTGGCGGAGTCGTGTGCGACAAGGGCGTGAAAGAAGCGGTCGACGACGATTTGAAAGCGGTGGCGACTGCCGCTCGCGACAAGGTGTTTAAAGACATAGACGCATACCGCATCGCAGACGCACTCGGTGAGATATTCACGGTGCTCAGAAGGGCAAACAAGTACATTGACGAAACGATGCCCTGGGTGCTTGCAAAAGACGAAACTAAGCAAGACCGTCTTGCAACCGTGCTTTACAATCTCACCGAAACCATCGTGATTTGCGCAAGTATGCTTTATCCGTTTATGCCGTCAACGTCCCAAAAAGTTGCGGAGCAATGCGGAACGACGCTTCGCGATTTCAACGACCTTGACAAATTCGGGTTGCTTGCAAACGGCACGAAAGTGGAGGAAAATCCGCAACATCTGTTTGCGCGTATAGACGCCGACAAAGTGAAGAAGGAACTCTTGGCAAAAGGGCTTATCAAGGAAGAAACCGAGCAACAGCCCGAACCGAAGCAGGAGAAAAAAACACAAGAGAAAAAGGAAGAAAAGAAAGTGGAAAACGTCGTTGACATAAACGAAATCACCATAGACGATTTTGCGAAAATCGCACTTCGCGTCGGCAAAATCGTGACGGCGGAGAAAGTCGAAAAAGCCGATAAACTTCTCAAATTCTCCGTGCAGATCGGCGAAGAAACTCGCACTATCGTCAGCGGTATCGCAAAATTCTACACACCCGAAGAAATGGTGGGCAAAAACGTTGTCGTGGTGTACAATCTCAAGCCTGCAAAACTTCGCGGAATCGAAAGTCAGGGTATGTTGCTCTGCGCTTGCGAGAAAGACGAAAACGGAGAAGAGCGCATCGTGCTCGTAACTCCCGAAAAACCCGTGAAGAGCGGCTCGACGGTCAGATAATCAGCAAAAGCCGTCTTGCAAAAGGCGGCTTTGCTTATAATAAAGCAAAAAACACGAAAGTCGGCTTTGCTTGCGTTAAGGAACAAACGAAAGGTATAGGATATGCTCATTGACACTCACTGCCATCTGAACGATGAAAAACTTATAGAAAGAGAAGACGCAATCGTCGGCTCTTTCGGCACGGACGGCATAGAGTGCGCGGTGTGCGTCGGCTATGATTTGCCGTCAAGCGTGCTTGCAAGAGACATTGCGTCAAGACACGACAGCGTGTATTTTGCACCCGGAATACATCCGCACGATTCCGATACGGCAGACGACGAAAAATACGCCGTGATAAGAGAACTCGCAAGTGATAACAAGGCGGTTGCGATAGGCGAAATCGGGCTTGATTATTATTACGACAACAGTATACGTGAGTTGCAAAAGAAAGCGTTTTGCGAGCAAATCGAACTTGCCAGCGAAGTCGAACTTCCTATCGTATTGCACGTAAGAGACGCTTACGAAGACGCAAGAAAAATACTTTTCGATATGAAGTCCTATATCAATTGCGGACTGCTTCTGCATTGCTACTCGGGCTCTGCCGAATACGTCAAAATCTTCGACAAACTCGACGCATATTACTCTTTCGGCGGCGCGATAACTTTCAAAAACGCAAAACACAATATCGAATCGCTGTCTGCCGTTCCGCTTGAAAGACTGGTGCTCGAAACGGATTGCCCGTATATGACGCCCGTACCGTTCCGGGGACAAGTCAACGAGCCTAAATATGTGAATCTCGTTGCGGACAAGGCAAGCGAAGTGCTTGGAATAAGCCGCGAAGAAATTGATGATATAACCACGAAAAACGCAAAAAGGCTATTTTATCGTATAAAATAAACAATATAAACTGCCGTTTGCGATATAGCAGGGCAAACGGACAAATATAACTGAAAATATAAATAAGCGTATAAACGTGTCGCAGTTCGCCGGTAAGCGAGATTTGGGCGGCACTCGGGAAAAAGAAATATGACCAACAATTACGTGTATGAATTCGGCGACAGCCTTTATCTCAACATCACAAATCGTTGCCCCAACAATTGCGAATTTTGTATCCGCAACATAAAGGACGGCGTGAGCGGAAGCGAGTTGTGGCTTCTTAAAGAACCCACTTATCAGGAACTTGTGGACGACCTTTCGATGTACGACTTGAAGAAATACAAGGAAGTGGTTTTCTGCGGTTTCGGAGAGCCGCTTTGCAACCTTTCCATGATTTCGCAAATCGGGCCTTATCTCAAAAGCAAAGGTTGTCACGTGCGTATCAACACAAACGGACTTGGCAATCTCATAAACAACCGCGACGACGTCGCAAAACTCATTGCGCCGTACGTTGACAGCGTGTCTATTTCGCTCAACGCGTCTAACAAAGAGACGTATCAGGAGATATGCCGCAGCAAGTACGGCGAAGCGGCTTTCGACGCGATGCTAAAATTCACGAAAGATTGCGTCGACGCAGGCATAGACACGACTATGTCGGTTGTCGATTTCATAGGAGAAGACGAAATCAAGGCGTGCGGAGAACTCGCAAAGCAGGCGGGTGCGCACTACAAGGTCAGAGAGACGATAAGAGAAGACACGGAGTATTAAAAAAATAAAAACGAAAGGGGGAATCTTCCGTTTTTATCTTTTGTACTTCAGACTTTTCGTCTTTGGTATGACACGAAGTTGTCGTGTGTAGTTAGAATGTGCAAGCCGATTTGAATTATTCGGCATTGCGTAAGGAAAAATATGGAAAACAACAGCGTAAAGGACATCATCCGCGGCACGAATTTCCGCTTCAACAAAGCTCTCGGGCAAAATTTCATCACCGACGGCAATCTTCTTGACGCAATCGTTCAGGACAGCGGAGTGACGGCAGACGACGTCGTCGTCGAAATAGGTACGGGGGCGGGCACGCTCACGCGTGCGCTTGCAAAGGTCGCAAAGAAAGTCTACTCTTTTGAAGTGGACGGCAATCTCAAACCCGTTCTCGAACTTTCGCTTCAAGGCGTTGACAACATAGAAGTCGTATTTCGCGACGTGCTCAAAATGAAAGACGACGAGTTGAAATCAATCGTCGGCGACAGATTCAAAGTGGTTGCAAATCTTCCGTATTACATCACGACGCCGCTTGCAATGAGATTTGTCGAAAGCGCGCTCGACGTCGAAAGTCTCACGATTATGGTGCAAAAAGAAGTCGCGGACAGATTCGTTGCAAAGGCAAACACGGCGGATTATTCCGCAATCACGCTTGCAATAGAATCGGCAGGAAACGCGAAAGTCACGAGAAACGTCAACCGAAATATGTTTTATCCTGCGCCGAACGTGGACAGTGCGGTGGTGCGCATAGATATTGACCGCCACAAACTCGACGGAGAAAACGCCGCGCTTCTTCACAAACTTATACGCGGCTCGTTTGCAATGCGCAGAAAAACGCTTGCAAACAACTTGTCCGTTGCTTTCAAGATGAGCAAACAAGACGCAACCGAACTTATTGCGTCCTGCGGATTCAATCCGCTCGTTAGGGGCGAAGCACTTTCGCTGAACGATTATATCGTTCTCAATCGCGCGCTGGAAAAGGCTCAAAGCGAAACGGCGTGACTTGTTTTTGAACGCAATATAGAAAGAAATCATAAAATATAAGATAGCTTATGGAAAGAAAATCGCACAATTTACTGGGAACGTTCTTCGTGTCTTTGTGCGCGCTTGTTTGGGGATTCGCATTCGTATTCCAACAACAAGCGTCTTCTTCCGTGCCGTTTTTTACTTTCAACGGACTTCGTTTTTCTCTCGCCGTCGCGGTGATAGGACTGATGCTTGTCGTCAACTTTTTCGTGGACAAAAAGCGTGGTAAAAAATCGAAACCGTTCAACAAAGCAACGCTTTTAGGCGGTGCGCTTTGCGGAATTTGCTTGTTTTTGGCAAACAATCTTCAACAATACGGCATCGAACATACGTCGGTGGGCAAGACCGGCTTCATCACTGCGCTTTATATCGTCATCGTGCCTATGCTCGGGATACTCGTGCGCCACAGAGTTTCTCCGTTTTGCAGATTTGCGATAGCTATCGGCGTTCTCGGATTTTATCTTATGTGTATGACGGGCGCAGACGTTTCCTTTACGGAAGCGGACGGGATGCTTCTTCTTTGTGCGGTGATGTTCTCACTTCAAATTATGTTCATCGATCAGTACGTCGACGAAACGGACCCGTTCAAACTCACGTTCGTGCAATTTGTCGTAGCGGCACTTTTAAGCCTTCCTGCAATGGCGGTGCAAGGTTTTCCGTCGGCAAGCGCGTTGAGCGACAACATATTGTCTATACTTTACGTCGGCATATTCTCGGCAGGCATAGGGTTCACGTTGCAGACGGTCGGTCAAAAATACGCGCCGCCCGAACTTTGCACGCTCATAATGTCGCTTGAATCCGTAATCGCGCTCGTGTCGGGAGTCGCCATTCTCGGTGAAACGTACACGGCAAAAGAATTCGTAGGCTGTCTGCTCGTGTTGTTTGCGGTGTTCCTTGCCCAACAACACGTCCCGCATGTTATGCTTAAAGTCAACGTCGGCAAGTTCTTCATAGATTAGACGCGATTAAGAAAAACACGAAATTTCTTCGTTGCTTTTGAAAAGCAAACCGTTAAATTGCCGATTTATAAAAGAATATATATTAAAATGCAGAAAACGCACTTTATGAGTGCGTTTTCTATATGTAAAATATCGGTTATTGAAAAATTGTTTATTAATTAAAAGTCGCGACTATTGTTTTTTTATCGCTTGATTTCAACCGAAATCACTGTTGCGACGTCGTTTTCAACCGTAAATTTTACGTCGTAGTCGTCGTATCTCATCCCGTATATTCTGCCGTCTTCCTGATATGCGGGGCGCGGATCTTGCGCTATGCACTCCTTGATTTTTGCGCGTATGCTTTCATCCGAGACGATAAGTTTTTCGTCGTTTACTGCAAGACGGTGAGAGTTGCAATCCGCCGAGAATCCGAACGTTGCGTCAGGCTTTACGTCTGTTGCAAGATAGGGCTTTATATCGTAAATCGGTGTGCCGTCAAGAAGGTCAACGCCTTCGACGACAAGCACGTCTCCCTCGCTTTGAGTGTGTTCGACGGACACGAGTTTGACAAGACTCAGACCGAGCGAGTTGGGACGGAAGGGCGAGCGCGTTGCAAAAACGCCCATTTTTACGTTGCCGCCGAGACGGGGCGGACGCACGGTTGCGCTCCATTCGTCGCGATGTGCTTTCGAAAAATCGAAAATCAGCCATATATGAGAGAAGCCGTCTATGCCGCGTATCGCGTCGGGGTTGCGAAACTCGGGAGTGAAAACTATTCTCCCGACCGCGTTCACCCTTCCGCTTTGATGTGGTATGCCGAATTTTTCTTTGAACGGCGTCGAGATGTGCGCTATCGGTTTTATCATAAATTCTTCCATATTTTTATTATAGCAAACCGTTTTGATAATGCCAAACTCTTTCTTGTCGTTTTTGCCTGCAAGTTTATAAGACGTGTTCGCATACGTTTGTATGAAAATCGCTATTGAAACGCACGCATTTATATTGTATAATAAACATATAATCGTTTGTGTGACGATAAACGCAAACGCAAAGTTATAAGGAGTGGGAAAATGAAAAGAACTTATCCGAGTTGGATTGACGGTGAAGTCAACAGCAAACAAACGGAGTATACCGAGCCGACCAAGTTGTTGGCAAAAGACGGCACTTTGCTTGCGCCCGGCTGGGCGAGACACAACGTATTCGAGTATGAACGCGAGAACGCAAGACCTGCAAATCGCAAGAAAGAGTGGGATTTTTATCAAATCTCCAACGGAGAAATGATGGTGCAAATCAACTTTGCCAACATCTCCATCGGCGGCTTTGCCCAAGCGTCCATAACGGACCTTAAACACAGACAGAACAAATCCAAATTGCATACGGGAACGATACTCGAATGCACGGGGCTGTTTCTCGGCGGCAAAAAGTATATGCTTCCGCCAAAGGGCGACGAGCCGAACGTTCTCGAACATACCGTCGGCAACACGTACGTCAAGTTTGACACCAAAACGAATTCTCGCACGTTGTATTTCAAAGGCAAATTCAAGGGCAAAGAAGTCGAGTGCAATTTCTTGATGGATATAATGGACGGTCTTGAAAATATCACCACCGTTTTGCCGTTTTCAGGCATGCCGACGAGATATTTTATGACCACCAAGCAAAACAGCATGCCATGCGAAGGCACTTTCCGCTGGGGCGACAAAGTTTGGACTTTTGACAAAAAAGATACGTTCGCTTTCCTTGATTGGGGCAGAGTCAACACGCCCTACAAAATGGTTTGGTATTGGGGCAACGGCTCAAAAGTCGTAAAGGGCGCAGACGGCAAAGACCATTTCTTCGGCTTTGAAATCACGTGGGGAATCGGTGACGAATCACACGCAACCGAAACCGCGATTTTCTGGGACGGCAAAGCGCACAAGTTCGGCCCCGTCGACGTCGAAGTTTTCCCCAAACCCGACAAATTCTCAAACGACTGGCATTTCATATCTCAAGACGGCAGATTCGATTTCACCATGAAACCGTTCTACGACCATCACGGCGACCTTAACGTTCTCAATCTTCTTCGCATGCACTGTCACCAAGTCCACGGCATTTGGAGCGGCACTGCAATCCTTGACGACGGCACGAAAGTGGAAGTGAAGGATATGTATGCGTTCTGCGAATATTGTGAAAACAAATGGTAAACCGTCGCTGTGATAACGGCAATGCACGGTTTTGTGCATTGCCGAAATCACACTAGGTTTACCATTTTCTAACCGCGCCGAAAATCTTTGCTATCAGTCCTTGCACGGACAAAAACTCAAGCCGCAGTTTTGCAAGATTGTCGGCTTGGTGGTGTGGATGGGCGGGACACCCGCACCCGATTGAGTGTACTATTGAGTGACTAGCCGCGTCAGGCACGGCTTGCCCAAAATCACGTACGTCTATGTACGTTGGGTTTTGTTCAAGCCGCACCTTCCTTGCTATTCATCTCAATATCGCACTCACCAAACCGCGCCGAAAATCTTTGCTATCAGTTGACTTCGAATTATGCAACTTCGAAGACGGAACACGAGCCGCAACGGCGGCGAGCAAATCGAGCGTCGGACTTGACGGCTGTACGAGAATGCGTGGCGTTCTGTTGCGTAGCTGCCACGCAGGCGAAGTGGCATAATAAGAGAAATGGCG
>CAVKIG010000037.1:0-15857 GCA_963656415.1 bacterium
GAAAAATGTAACATTTGAGGAACCACCCCATAATTTTAGCACATTTTCCGATTTTCGCCCGCTTTCAGAAGAGTAAAAAAACAGCCAGACTCAAGCGAGAATGGCTGTTTTTTCTTAAAATCAGTAAAATGCCGGAAATTAACCATTTCCCATTTTAATTTTACGCTCTGGGGTTCTTGATGTTTGCTTGTGCTGCCGCAAGACGTGCGATAGGCACTCTGAACGGTGAGCAAGAAACGTAATCGAGACCGATTGCATGGCAGAATTCGATGGAAGAAGGATCGCCGCCATGTTCGCCGCAGATGCCGCAGTGCAAGTGGCCGTTTGCGCCCTTGCCGAGCGTGACTGCCATCTTCATGAGTTTGCCGACGCCGACAGTGTCGAGACGTGCAAACGGATCGGACTCATAGATCTTTGCTTGATAGTAACTGGGCAAGAACTTGCTTGCGTCGTCACGGCTGAAGCCGAAGGTCATTTGAGTGAGATCGTTTGTGCCGAAGCAGAAGAAGTCTGCTTCCGTTGCGATTTCGTCAGCGGTGAGTGCTGCTCTGGGGATTTCGATCATGGTGCCGACTTCGTATTTGAGATCGACGCCTGCTTCTTTGATGACTGCGTCAGCGGTGTCGACAACGGTCTTCTTGCAGAACTTCAATTCTTTGACTTCGCCGACGAGCGGAATCATGATTTCGGGTTCTACCTTCCAGTCGGGGTGACGTTTTTGGACGTTGATAGCCGCCTTGATGACAGCCTTGGTTTGCATAACCGCGATTTCGGGATACGTGACTGCAAGACGGCATCCTCTGTGACCCATCATCGGGTTGAATTCATGCAAGCTGTCGCAAATGAGTTTGATTTCGGAAACGGACTTACCTTGTGCTTTTGCAAGCAATTCGATATCCTTTTCTTCGGTCGGAACGAATTCGTGGAGCGGCGGATCCAGGAAACGAATGGTGACAGGCATGCCTTTGAGTGCTTCCATCAAGCCTTCAAAGTCTGCTTGTTGCATGGGTTCGATTGCCGCAAGTGCTTTGACGCGTTCTTCAACGGTCTCGGAGCAAATCATTTCACGGAATTTATCTATTCTGCCCGGTCCGAAGAACATGTGTTCGGTACGAACAAGACCGATACCTTGTGCGCCGAGTTCCGCTGCGCGTTGTGCGTCTTGAGGAGTATCCGCATTGGTGCGAACGCCGAGTGCTTTGTACTTGTCTGCGAGTTTCATGATTCTTCCGAAATAACCGCTGTTGGGGTCTGCCGGAACAGTCTTGATAATGGTGTCGTAGATGTTGCCCGTCGTGCCGTCGAGAGAGAGACCGTCGCCTTCGTGGAAGACCTTTCCGCCGAGTTCAAAGAATTTCTCTTCTTCGTGCATCTTGATGTCACCGCAACCGGATACGCAGCAGGTACCCATACCGCGAGCAACGACCGCCGCGTGAGAAGTTTGACCGCCGCGAACGGTGAGAATGCCTTGTGCATACTTCATGCCTTCAATGTCTTCAGGAGACGTTTCGAGTCTGACGAGAACGACCTTCTTGCCTGCTTTGCCTTCTTTCACTGCGTCTTCTGCGGTGAAAACGATAGTGCCTGCCGCTGCGCCCGGAGATGCCGCGATACCCTTGCCGACGACGTTTTGTTTATCGGCGACTTTGAGTGCCTGTGCGTCGAATTGCGGGTGGAGCAACATATCGAGAGTCTTTGCATCGATTTGAAGAAGTGCTTCTTTCTCGTTGATCATGCCTTCGTCAATAAGGTCGCAAGCGATACGGATTGCAGCCGCTGCGGTACGCTTACCGTTTCTTGTTTGAAGCATGAAGAGCTTGCCTTTTTCAATGGTGAATTCCATATCTTGCATGTCTTTGTAGTGATTTTCCAAAGTCTTGCAAACGTCTTGGAATTGTTTATAAACGTCAGGGAGAACTTCTGCCATCTTGGAGATAGGCATCGGGGTGCGAACGCCTGCGACGACGTCTTCGCCTTGTGCGTTCATAAGGAACTCGCCCATGAGACCTTTTTCGCCGGTTGCGGGGTTACGAGTGAATGCAACGCCTGTGCCGCAATCGTCGCCCATGTTGCCGAACGCCATCATTTGCACGTTGACTGCGGTACCCCAGCTGTACGGGATATCGTGGTCCATACGGTAAACGTTTGCGCGCGGGTTGTCCCAGCTGCGGAAAACTGCTTCGATTGCCTTGAAGAGTTGTTCCTTCGGATCGGACGGGAAGTCTTGACCGAGTTGAGCCTTGTACTCTGCTTTGAATTGTTCTGCGAGTTCGTGGAGATCGTCTGCGCTGAGCTCGACGTCTTGAGTGACGCCGCGATCTTCTTTCATCTTGTCGATGAGTTTTTCAAAGTATTTCTTGCCGACTTCCATAACGACGTCGGAGAACATTTGGATGAAACGTCTGTAGCAGTCCCAAGCCCATCTGGGATTGCCGGATTTCTTTGCGAGCACGTCCACGACTTGCTCGTTGAGACCGAGGTTGAGAATGGTGTCCATCATGCCCGGCATAGACGCTCTTGCGCCCGAGCGGACGGATACGAGAAGCGGATTTTCTGCATCGCCGAATTTCTTACCGGTGATTGCTTCGAGTTTCTCAATATAATCCATGATTTCGGCTTTGATGGAATCGTTGATGTGTCTGCCGTCTTCATAGTATTGAGTGCACGCTTCCGTCGAGATGGTGAATCCTTGCGGAACGGGAAGACCGATGTTGGTCATTTCTGCGAGGTTTGCACCTTTGCCACCGAGAAGCTCACGCATTTGCGCATTGCCCTCTGTGAACAGATAAACATATTTCTTCTGCATTTAGAAGTCCTCCTAAAGATTTCTTTTATACTCAATTATCATACCAAAACGCGCGCCATTTTGCAAGAAAAAAATATATCTTACAAAAGTATTTTTATATTTTATATAATCTACACCGTATACGGCCGAAATACCCCGCCCGTTTCAAGTCCCCGAAACACGAAAAACGTCGAAAAAAGTTTTGAGACAAAGAAATGTGCAAAGTCTTTCAAAATGTGTTGCGCAAGCGGAAAATATTTGTTAAACTGAAAACGTAATAAATTTAAGGAGTGCAATCTCGTTATGGACTCTGACCCCGGAAGTAGTCACATATCCACGAATGCGCTCGCGCTTTGATTTTTTATCGGTTGGCGCGGCGTATTTTTGCCACGGAAACCAGCTATGATCCAAGTATATAAGAAAATCAACAAATCACTCGTCGAAGTTGAGCCCGACCTTGTCGTCGAAGGCTACGATTTCACTGACCAGTGGGTGCATATGTCAAACCCGACCGACAAAGAAATCGAGTTGGTGTGCAAGGCTACCCAAATTCCCGAAGAGTACGTCAAAGCGGCGTTGGACTCCGAAGAGCGCGCTCACATCGAAAAAGAAGACAACGTGCTTATGGCCGTCACCGACATTCCGATAACGGAAGAAGACGACGACAAATACACCTATTCCACCCTGCCTTTCGGTTTTATCTCAAACGAAAACACGATAATCACCGTTTGCCTTAACGAAACGTCAATCATCTACGACCTTATGGCAGGCAGATACGTCAAAGATTTCAACATCCACAAACGCACGAGATTCCTTCTTCAACTGCAATACGTCATAGCAAAGAAATATCTGCAATACCTTAAACAGATAGATAGAGCAAGTCAGCGCGTTCAGGCGGAACTTGAAAAGGCAATGAAAAACGAAGGTCTCATCGAGATGCTTTCTCTTGAAAAATCACTCGTGTACTTTTCAACTTCTCTTCGTTCAAACACCGCCGTTCTCGACAAAGTGCCGCGCCTTGTTAAGTTCTTTGAAGAAGACGAAGACCTTTGGGACGACGTTCTCATCGAAAACCGTCAGGCAATCGAGATGTCAAACATATACAGAGACATTTTGTCGGGCACGATGGACACCTACGCTTCCATCATTTCAAACAACCTTAACGTCGTTATGAAGACGCTCACGGTGCTCACGCTTTTGGTCGACACCCCTGCTATGATTGCGGCTCTTTGGGGCATGAACACGGGCGTTCCGTTTGAAGGTCAGCAATGGGGTTTCTGGGTTGTTGTCGGAATAAACGTGCTTATCTGCATTGCGCTCATCATCGTCTTCATAAAAAAGAAAATGCTCAAATAACGAAGTGCAAAACCGTCATCGAATTGCAAACTTATCGTCTGATAATATCTTCAAAAAGTCGGCATATCAGCCGACTTTTTCATTGCCGCACAAAAGCATCCGCCTTTTGTCTACATATAAAAAACAGTCGTTCTATCCGCATATTCGTCAATTCGCAAGACCGTATTGCATTCTTTATAAAACAAGAATAGACGTCAATAGATTACCTTTTTTGGCACAAAAGCTACGATAAGGCCGTCATTAAAAAACGGATACGTTTTACTTCCGATTTTTACACGATTCTTTGTACAACCTATAATCTATCGGCGTATTTTGAATAATTATTTCTAGTAATAAACATATAAACGGACAAAAAGACCCAAACCGATTTCTCGGCTTGGGTCTTTCAAATCACTTTTTAGTCGCGCTTATATCAGCCTTGCATGAGTGCTTGCATAATCTTTGTCATGCACTTGATGATAATCTTTCTCTCTTCGGGAATGTCTTTATATTTCTTGTATGCGGCAAGAAGAAGCATTGCGACGTTCATCTTCATCTGCTTGGACATGTTGAGCGAAAGCATATAATCGACGAGATTGGGCAACTTGACGAGTTTTGCGGGTTTGACGATTTCGTCGTCTTCTTCCGGACCGTCCACGACGTAAACGACTTCTTCCTGTTGTTCGTCGGTTGCGCCTTGCTCGACTGCGGGTTCTTCTTCGACTTGCTCGTCTCCACTTTCTTCCGTTTCTTCGGTTTCTTGCGCGTCTTCGTCCATCGTCTCTTCGACTTTCTCGTCTTCAACGGGTTCGGGAGCAGGCGTTTCGACTTGCTCGGATTGTTCAATCTCTTCTTGGACGGGCGTTTCTTCGCACTTGACTTCTTCGACGGTCTCTGCCTGTTGCTCCGTCTTTTCTTCGACTCCGTCGTCAACGGGCACGGCAACGAGATCTTCGCCTTTATCTTGCTTTTCAGCGTACGCAACCGCTTCGAGTTCACCTTCTTGTGCGGTGTCGTCGTCTTCGATGATTTCGCTTTCAAGGAAGATTTTTTCTTCTTCAGGCTTAGGTTCTTCTACAGGATGTTGCTTTTCAGCCTGCTCTTGTTCCAGAGCGAGTTGTCTTGCACGTTCTGCTTCAAGTTGCGCTTGTTTTTTCTTCTTTCCAAACATCTTACAATCCTCACAATATGTTTTTATTGTAGCGTCGGCAAATAAAGTCCCCCGACTGAACTTGTTTTTGTTTATACAAAAATTTTAGTCACGATATTATATTTACGCTCACTTGTTTTCTTGCAAGTCGCGCATAACCTTTGTGAGACAACTCACGACGATTTTGCGGTCTTCCTTGCTGTTTTCAAACTTCTTGTACGTGCCGATAAGCATTGTAGCGATCTGAATCTTCATTGCTCGCGGCATGTTCTTTGAGAGCATATAATCGACGAGATTTGGCAATTTGACGAGTTTTGCGGGCTTAACGTGTTCATCGTCGTCTTCGTCTCCGTCAACGACGTACACCACTTCGGGTTCTTCATCTTCCGTTTGCGCTTCTTCACCGTCTTCGTTTTCAACGTCTTCGACGGTGTCTTCCGTCTCTGCCGTTTCTACATCTTCGTCTTCACTTTCTTCCGTTTCTTCGGTTTCTTGTGCGTCTTCGTCCACGGATTCTGTCTCTTGTTCTTCGACTTCTTCCGTGCTTTCTTCGGCAGAAGACTCTTCGCTTTCTTGTTCTTCAGGCTCTTCGACCGCTTCCGTTTCCGTATCTTCGACGGGTTCAGACTCTTCCGCAGGTTCTTCTACAGATTCTTCCGCAACGGGTTCTTCAACATCTTCCGTTTCGGGCTCTTGGTCTTCTTCGATTTCTTCGGTCAATTCGATTTCTTCGTTTTTTTCTGCGGATTGCTCGTCTTCGGTCGGTTCTTGCTCGTCTATGACAGGTTCTTCAACTTCTTCGGTTTCTTCCGTGTCTTCGTCTTGAACGGGTTCTTCTTCAACGGTTTCGTCCGTGTTTTCGACAGGCTCTTCGTCCGCAACTTCGTCCGCTTGCTCTTCGACTTGGACAGGCTCTTCGTCTGCGTCTTGCGGCTCGCTGGCTATAAGTTCGTCTATTGTTTGTTCAACAGTGCCGTCTTCATCGTCGGGAGTCTCATCCGCGCTTTCTTCTTCGATTTGAGCGGATTTTTCTTCTTCCGTCTTCTCTTCTATAAGTGCTTCGATAGGCGTCTGTTCGAGCGCGTATTCCTGCTCTGCGTCAACCGCCTTTGCGGTGTTGCGAGCGATGATTTCTTCCATCATGCCCGAGAGTTCGGCAAGCGGTGACGAATCCGTCGCATAATTGCTTTCAACCTGAAGATTGACTTTTGCGTCAAGGTCTTCTTGCATATCTTCAAACACTTCGAGACATTTTTTCGATTGTTTGCGGTTGATTATGACAAGCACGAGAAAAACGACTGCTATTGCGACAAGTCCGACGAAATGAATCACACCCATCTCGTTTGCCGTAAGCGTGCCGAATCCCCAAAATGCGAAAAAACCGAGAACGAGAAGTGCGATTGCAAGATAAATGCCCGAGCGATAGTCCTTGTTTTTCTTCACGACTTTTTCGTACACGTTTCCGTCGCTGACGACGTCGCTCGGATAGCCGAATCTCACGCCGAGATATTGCACCCAACTGTCGCGCAAAGGTTGCGGTGCTTTTGACGAGAAGCAATGTGCCGTGAAATCGCTCACGTTGTCGTCGTCAACCTGGTCAACGTTTGCGAGATATTTTTCGATTTTTTTGCTTGCGCCGATGAGCTTGCGAGCGCGAGAGCCGAAATAAGTGAGCGCAACTATAACGCCAATGCCGACGATCACGGCAACGACGACGATAAAATACGTTTTGAAATCGATAGCGGGCATTTTGGAAGAGAGTTCCGCAAGCCAATTGAATGCTTTTTCAAAAAATTCCACAAGCACGTCTCCTATATCGAATACAAATTATCTATATGATTATACATACAATACACAAAAAAATCAAGATAATAACAAAACATTTGTCGCATTTTTTTAATGTTTCGTCACTTTAATATATGCAAAAGCGCGCCACAACCTGCGTTTTGCAGCGTTATGACGCGCCTAAACCGACTTCGTTTTTTACAAATCCATCGTTTTGCCGCTCTTGAACGAATAAAGCACAACTCTATCGATTTTTGCACAAATCACACTTTCAACCGCCGATTTGTATAGATAAAGTTGCTTTTTGTACTTTTTCACGGTTTCTTCATCTCTTAAAAGCGAGTTCTTGAAATCGACTATTATCTTCACGTCGTCGTTGATGAAAAGGTCTATGACGCCCTGAACGAGAACTCTGTCCTGCGACTTAAATCCGTCCGACACTTCGCACGCAGGCTTGTACATCATAAAGGATTGTTCCCTGTGACATCTGCCTTTCTTTTCCGCTTTGCGTGCGATTGCCATAACGTCGCTTTCAAGGCAACGCAATATGTCTTTCGGGTTTACGACGGTTCTTTCTTCTTCGGTGAGAACGTTTTTTGCCACCATATCGTCTATTGCGGCTTGCACCTGACTTTCGTCTTTTACGAAATAGTCGATATACTGCATAACCTTGTGATACGCCGTACCGATTTTTGCCGCTTCTTCGTAAATTCTCACCGTCTCTTCGTCTATGCTGTCAAGAGCAGATACGCTGTATTTCATCGCAAGAGTCGTCGCTTCTTCGTGCGGATACTTGAACGCCTGTGCCGCGGCGATTTTCTCTTTCACTTCTTCGTTACATTTGCCCGCAACGACGTTTTGCGCCGCTCCGTCAATCTCGACGTCTTGAGCACTATGCCTGAACACGGGCACTTGTGCGCCTTCGGCAACTGCCTGAGATATGAAATCGAGTGCGCAACCTGCGCCCGTAAGTTTCGCACTTTGTCCGAACTCTTTCGCTTTTGCGTCAGA
Organism: bacterium; assembly: GCA_963656415.1. GTDB lineage: Bacteria > Bacillota > Clostridia > Christensenellales > CAG-917 > CAG-475. Next base: position 8,067 of record CAVKIG010000037.1, read on the forward strand.
CACTGTTGCAGTGATATACATAAGTTGTTTCGCTCTCGTTAGCGCAACGTAAAACAAGCGTATTTCTTCTTTCAGTTGATTGTCTTTTATGCTCTTCTCTACGGCAAGTTTCGAAAGCGTAAGTTTCGTTTTGGTTTTGTTGTCGACGTCGAAATAATTCATTCCGACAAGTCCCTTGTTGTTCTTCTTGTTTTCAAGGTCGCTGTCTCCGAAGCCTTTGCCCGTCGCAATAAGGTCTCCCGTGGCGGAGTCGCGCTTGAATTGCACCGCGCAATCGGCAACGAAAACTATCGGGCTTTCAAGTCCTTTGTATCCGTGGAACGTGCTGATGGCAACTCTGTCTTCGCCGCCGCCGTCTCTCGTTTCGTTTGCGCCTTCGACGTAGTCTTCGACGAATTTTCCGAGCGATTGTTCGCTCTCCGCCGCACTGCGTATAAAGCCTTTAAGTCCCGTAACGTTGCCTTCGCCCGTGCGCATCAGATACGCGTCGTAGCAAAACTCGGCAACCGCGTCGTTCATAAGTTCGCTCACGCTCTCAAACGACGCTTTGAGTCTGTATTTTTCAAGCAAAGCAAGCGTTGACTTTGCCTTTGTCGCCAAATCGTCGTTTCCGAGTGCGCACGCCACGAATTTGTCGTAAAAACATTCTCCGCTTCCCGACGCTATTTTTGCAAGTTCGCTCTCGTCGTATCCGCCGAAAAACGACAGTAAAAAACCCGCAAACGGCACGTCTTGTCTGGGATTGTCGAGAGTGCGCATAAAGCACATAATCTCTCTTTCGGGCAACGACGCCGAACGCACGAACGAGCCTTCCGACACCGGTATACCTTCGTCTTTCAGCACTTTTACGATTTCTATTGCAGAGTTCGAACGATTGCGGAACAACACCGCAATATCTCCGTATCCGATATATTTTCCGTTGCCGTTTTCGTCAACGCCTTTCGCTCTGCCGACAAGCGTTTTTATCTCGTTTGCGATAAATTTCCCTTCTCTGAACGCCGCGCTTCCGCCGTCTTCGTCATCGTCGTCGAATCTCTCTTTCGTCACGTCGTAAAGACCGTTTGCGCTCTCGCTTTCGGATTTCGATTTAGTAAACAAATGCACCTGAACGTATCCTTCGGGAGACACGCCGTCTAGCGTTACGGGCGGTATGGACGCAAGTTCGAATCGCGCGTCCGATTTGTAGTTTATGTCCGCGCTCTTTTTTGTCATCACCACGTCGAAAACGTCGTTGACGAATTTGAGAATTCTGTACGCGCTTCTGAAATTGTGATTGAAATAGACGTTCAAACCGTCTTTGTTGCCGAAAGAAGAATACTTCTGCTGACGTGATATGAATATCGCAGGGTCTGCAAGGCGAAAACCGTATATGCTTTGTTTTACGTCTCCCACCATAAAGCACTCTCCTTTCACGAGTTTCTCTATGATTGCTTCCTGCGTGGGATTGACGTCCTGATACTCGTCGACGAACACCGCGTCGAAAGCGTCGGAAAGTCCGTACTCGTCGTGCGACAAAAGTTCCATTGCCTTGTGTTGCAAATCTTCAAACGACAACACGTCGTCTTCTTGTTTGAGCGATTGAAGTTTCTTTGCAAACGTGCCTGCGATTTCCGTGAGTTTTCTCACGTACACGCCGTTTTGCTCGTGATATACGGCAAACGAATCGAGATTGTCGAAGATATTCGCCATCTCGTCAAGCACTTCTTCGATTTGCTTTATCACGCCTTTTGCATACGCGACGGTTGCCTTGTCTTCGTCGCTTGCTTTTGCAGGAATTCTCGCCGCCACTTTTTCGTACGCTCTTGCGATCGAACACGCTTTTTTAAGGCTGTCCGCAGAGACTATTCTATCGCAAACGCTTATAAGATTTGCGACGGAATCTCCGTATTTTCCGTTGTTCTGCATTGCCGAAAGCACGTCGAAAAGCGGATTTATCACGCTTTGCGCTTTCGTAAAAAATTTGGAATAATACTCGCCGAGAATATCGAAAAATCTGCTGTTCTCGTACGAGTCGTAGCAATCGGCGACGCATTTTTCAAATTCTTTTTCGTCGGGTTGAATCTCGATAAGACTGTATATCTTCTTTATCGCGTTTTTGAGATTGTCGTCTTTTCTGGATTGCGAGAATATCTCGGCAAGGTCGCAAAACGTTTCGTCTCCCGCCGCCGCGTACTGTGCAATGGTCTCGTCAAGCGCTTTGTTGACGTAAGTCTCGTGTGCGGTTTCGTCAAGCACTTCAAACGTCGGAGACAATCCGAGTTTGTCAAAATTTTCTCTTATAAGCGACTGACAAAATGCGTGTATCGTACATATATGGCAAAACGGCATTTCGTCGAGTTCTTTTCTGAATCTGTCTCGCACTTCTCCGCTTGACGCGCACGCCGCCCTGAAAAGTTCCTGATGCAGTCTTTCTTTCAGTTCGTCAGCCGCCGCGTTGTTGTAGACAAGGATAAGCAGGTTTTTCAACGACGCGCCTTCTGCAACCATAAGAATTATGCGCTTCACCATAGTCGACGTTTTGCCCGAACCTGCCGAAGCCGACACGAGAATACGCCCCTTTTCGAGCACCGCTTTCTTTTGGTCGTCGGTGAGAAGAAGTCTGCCTTTTTCGTCCTTGAGAATTTCAAGTCTCTTTTCGTTTTGGGCGCTAAACGCTTTGTTGGTCTCGTTCATACTCTCGCTCCTTCCGCACTCTTTTCGTTTTGCGCATCGTCTTTTTTCGTTTCGTCATCGAGCAAAAACGCGCTCGTTCCGCTCACTTTGGGCAACTTTCTTTCGTTCATACCCTTGTATGCGCAGATGCTTGCGAAATCGCACTTGTCGCACTTGCCGTATAGTGGCGTGGGACGGATGAAACCGTCCGCAATCTCTTTTGCGCCTTTCGCAGCAATAGCCATAGCATAGTCTCCAAGCACGTCGAAATCGGACTTCGATAAATGAACGCCTTCGTTGAATTTGTCCGTCTTCTTGTCTCTCTTGAACGGAACGACGGATTTTTCGGGCGCGGTTTTCACCATATCGTCAATCTGACAGAGCGTTTCGTAACTGTCGCACGCCTGTCCTTTATACTTATATCTGTCTTCCGCATCGTCCGTGAAACTTGAGAAAATCGGGAAATAGAACACTCCGCAAGGCTTTGCGCCGAGACTCTTTTCCACCGCGCGCATATACACGTACAACTGAATTTTTTGTCCGGCGTACAATTCTTTCAACGGCAAATCCGCACTCTTGTACGTCTTGTAGTCGATGACGATAAATTTGTCGTCAAGCACGTCGACTCTGTCAATCGTGCCCTTAAGTCCGATTTTTCTGTCCCCTATATCGAGAGATACGGGCAAAATCTCGCCTTCTCCGATTTTCGCTTCAAGGAAACAAGGACGGAACTTTGAACGTTTCTGCACCCGATACAAATCTTTGATAAGGTGCGCGCCTTCCGCTTTTACGCGGTACAACAATCTTCCCGTATCCGCTTTTTCGAGCAAAACGCCGAAATCGTTTTCTTTCACCGCTTCGAAGAAATATGCGTCCGCTTTTTCGTCAAGGTCGGTGTCGTCGCTTATCTTGCCGTCTCGCACGTCTTTGAAAAACCTTTCGAGAACGAAGTGCAATATCGTTCCGTTTTCCGTGCCTTCGAATTTGCCGTCCTTTCTCCGTCTGAGCGACAAAATGTAATTGAAATAGTGCGCATACGGACAACCGTAGAAAGTTTCCAGTCTGCTCACGCTCGTGGACGCTCCGAAATACGCACCGTCCTGCTTCTCTATGCGTTCGGGCACTTTCACGGCATCGTCGACTCTCTGCTTGTCCGCATCACCGACAAACTCGTATGCGCTTGCATAAACGTCGAGATTTTTTGCGTCCGCTCTTCCCGACGTGACGTTGCGAAGCACTTCGTTGAAGCACGCTCTTTTCGTGCAGAACACGTCCGCTGCTTTTTCGCCGTCGTATTTCGGTTTTCTGTCTTCACCGCCTGCGAGCATAAAGTTTTCGACGTCTATTCTCTCGATTTCAAGCGGTTTGCCGTCCTGCTCGAGCATATTCTGCAACTCGAACACAACGGTTGACGGTCTCATCGCACCGCCGTCTCCGGTCTCGGAATAACTCACGACAAGTCTGACTTTGGGCTTTTTCATAAGGTCGCAGACGGCGTACATATCCGTCATGATTTTTTGCATTTCGTTGGGTGTCACGTCAACGCCGAGCGCATGAAGCGTCTCTTCGTCCTTGGGCGTTATCACCGCACCGCCGCCGCTTGCTTTGGGAAACTTAGAGTTGTTCGCTCCAAGCACGTAAACGTCCCCGTCCCCCATAAATCTACTGTCGCTTCCGCCCACGAACACGCAATCGAGAAAAGTGGGTACGAGTGCGATTTTGAGCGTTTTGAGCATTGACTTGAAAACGCTCTCGAAGCCCTGAACGTCAGTGTCGTAATCGAGCACGTCTTCTATCTCGTCCAGCACGGAATTTATCTTTGCGTCAACCTGCTCGGCAACCTTTCTGTAATACTCGCTGAGCGTTGCAAGTTTTTCGACGTATTCGGAGTATTCGCGAGTGCTGTTTTCAAGAATCGTTCTCACCGCGCCGACGTATTCATTTATCGGTCTCACGCCGTTTTCACAAAGCGGAGCAAGCGTTTCAAAAATAGCCTTGCGCACGAATTCGGCAGGCTCGTTTTCATTCGTATTGTTTATAATCGCGTCTTTATCTGTAGCATTTGCGTGTATAAACTTGTCGTTTTGCGATTTGTGAACAAATTTATCGGTTTGCTTTCTATCGAATTCGCGATTCTTCGGCACGTATTCCACGTTGTATTTCAAGCAATAGTTTTCAAAAAGATAAACAAGACTTTCTCCGTTTTCAAGCCCCGAACAGAACAGCGGATTTTTTGCAAAATCGAGCGTTTCGCGCAACCTGAAATTGCTGCGTACACAAGCGATTGCTTGCAATACAAATTTCGCTCTCGCCTGTTGAGAAAGGAGTTGTTTGTCGTCTATAAAATATGGGATGCCGTATCTGTCAAACGCGTTTTTTATCTCCGCTTCGTACGCTTCTACATCGCTGACGTACACTTCTATATCTCTATATCTCCCGCCCCTTCTCACGTGCTTTGCAACGTCGATTGCAACCTGCGTCGCTTCGTCGTATCTCGATTTCGCAACGCGCAAAGTCACCTTTCCGTCGTTGGGCGTTTTATCTTTTCCGTCCGTGCCGATATACGCGAAGAGTTTCGTGGATATTGCCTGCATCTGCGGACAAAGTTCCTGCTTGTTGTCTACAATTTCCACCTTGTCTTTGCAAAGTCCCGCAAGCCTTTTTATAACCCTGTCGGGATAAATGCGCTTGTTCGGATTGCCGTATCCGCTGACAAGTCCTATCGTCAGCGACATCGCGTTTTCTGCAAGTCCTTTGATTATGTCCAGTTCTGGAGACGAAAACTCGTAAATATCCGTGCAATAAAAGTTGGTCGTCGCAACCTTTTCGGGATTTTTCGCTATGCACTCGGCAAGTGCGAAAAGTCTCGTGGACGAGTCGCTGTGTTTCCCTTCGAGTGCGGCAAGATACCCGTCGTAAATGAGTGCGATGTCGTGCGCCTTCGCTTTGAGAGACGCTTTTGCACCCTTTGACGCTTCGACGAGTTGTGCAGATGTGATTCCGCTGTTTCGCACGGCGGTGAGCGCGGCGTACAATTCGCTCGCAAAGCCTTCCGTCATTGCCACTTTGCCGTAATACGTAAGTTCGTCTCTCTTGTCTGCGATAACCTTGCCTATAAGCATAACCGAGCCTTCGGGCGTAAGGCACTTTTTGATGTCGTCGCCGATAAGTTTGTTTGCAAGACGCGTGAACGACATGACTTCGATGCCGAATGTGCTTTCTATGCCCAGCGACGAAATAAGACCGCGTTCAACCGACGCCGTAAATCTGTCCGGCGCAATGACGACGTTTTTCGACGAACCGTCTAAATTGTTTTTGAGTTGTTTCAGCACTCCGAGATACGCCCCCGAAGAGCAATTTGACGTAATTATTTTCATATTTTGAGTATAACACCTTTTATGTACCGTTTCAATCCCATAACTTAAACAAATAAAAATTAATAATTTTTATTTGTTTTTTTGAAAAATCCGCCAAATTGCAAGAAAACACGGCAATTTTAATTGCAGGAATATATTTTTATGTTATAATAACTACATTATGAAAAAAGCAATACTCATCGCACTCGTTGCGGTCATGATTGCGGTCATGGGCGTTTCGCTCTCGGCTTGCAACAACGCAACCACGCAAGGTCAACTTCAAAACATTCTGAACGACCACAACCACGAGTCGTTTGAATACTCCGTGTTTGCGCAGGACGCAGACGGCAATCACGTCGACGGATATGACGGAACGTATGCCGTCACGCTCGACAAATACGTCGCAGGTTCCACGATCGAGAATTTCGGGTCCGCAACTCTTTCAGACGTTACAGAAGGCATTCTCGTCAAAGGCAATCTCACCGTCGGCACGACCGAATACAACACGGGTTGTTACTTCACTCTCATCAACGGTTCGAGCTATATGGTTCCTGCCTATTCTTTCCGCACCGTGAAGAAAGACGGCAACGTCACTTTCTCACTCAATGCGACTTACGACGGCAAGAAATTCAACTACAACCGCACTATCGACGGCGTTGAATCCAACGGCACGGTTGATCTCGGCAAAGCGGTCACCTACTACGACAACAACGAGTTTCATCAATCGTTGCGCACGATAACGACGTTCTCAGAGTCTTTGTCTTTCTCGTTTGCAATGCCGATTGTCAGCAACATCGAAGCAAGTTCGGTCACACTCACCGCAAGAGTCGGCGGCAAAGCGACGATAAAGAACGCTTTCACAGAATCCAGAGCGGACTTCCAAGACAGCGGCATTTCCTGCTACAAAACGCTTGTCTCTCGTTCAACCGAAGTTGCGGGACTTTCACAAACTTTGTTCTATTCGGTAAACGACGTGACGTTCACGGGTTGGAGCATGAAGCACGTTCTTGTCCGTATTCAAGAACCCTTCAAAGTGGACGGCAACATCTATTCCATGGTGTACGACCTTAAATCCGCGGAATTGCACTGAGTATTAAAAAAAATCAACGCACGCTGTACGGCGTGCGTTTTTTATTGTCTCGTTTTATTGTACGAATAATTTTTAACCGTGTTATTAACAATCGTTTGCAACACTTCCCTGCCGAGACGGCAAGTTTTTCAGCAAAGATAGGTGTATTTTGCCTTGTAGTGCTGATACATCTTCTCTATCATCTCGTCTTCGGTATGTCCGATTGAAAGTATCTTGCCGAATTTTGTGAGATAATACATTCCCTTCGGCACGTAAACGTAATCGAATACGCCGTCTGCCTGTGCGCTTGCAGGCGTGAGATATTTCTTTTCGGTGTCTTCTCGTGCGATATAACACTTGTCGTCTTCGTTTTGGCGCACGGCGTAATTGCGATATATGTAAGCGATTTTGTCAATCGCTTCCTGCTCGGTATCAACCACGTCGTAGGTCATATCGTTTTTGAGAATGATTGCAAAAAACTTGTCCGCTATGGCGTACTCAAAAATCTCGTCGTCTTCTCCGTCAAGATAAGGATACAGGTCTTCCCTTTCGTCGTACGTCCACTGCTGATGCATTTTCGTCATGTAAATTCGCGTTTTCATACACTCATTATATCACGCCCGACATCATTGTTCAAGACAAGAATTGAAGATAATAATGAACAAAAGCCGTCATTGCGGCAACGGCATCGCTTGCTTGCAAGCAACGCCGAGA
>CAVKIG010000038.1:0-15307 GCA_963656415.1 bacterium
CTTATATGGTCTGACCAAGTTAAAATTATAATATCATTTCGATAAATAAAAATCAATATCCAAATAAAAAAATATTGATTTAGTATTGATTTTATGACTGATGTAGGTTATAATTACAGTTGTGATTGTGGTTTGACCAAATCCAAAGGAGAAAATATGCCGTTCGTTCCGATAAAAATAAAAGTTCCCACTCTCAAAAAATTGCTTTTGACGCAACTCGAAGACCAGATAATTTTGGGCAATCTCAAAATCGGGGAAAAATTGCCGTCCGAAAGAGAGATGAGCCAGCAGTTTTCCACAAGCAAAACCGCCGTGCACGACGCAATATGCGAGCTTGAAAGGAAAGGTTTTGTTGAAGTCGTTCCGAGAAAAGGCGTGTATATTGCAGATTATCTGCGCACGGGCACGATTGAAACGTTTTATTCGCTTTTGCGATTCAACGGCGGAAAACTTGACGAGAATATGACGAAATCCATTGTCAATTTGCGAGAATATATCGAGTTGCCGTCCATAGAACACGCGATACGCAACCTTGCAGGAGAGAAGTGTCAGGCTCTCGACGATATATTGCAACGCGCCAAGCAAGCGCACGCAAGCGGCAATCCGCACGAACTTGCGGAATGTCTGTTCGAGTTTACGCGCGAGATGTGCATACAATCCGAAAATCTTATTACGCCTATGTTGTTCAACGCGTTCAAGCCGCTCACGATTCCGTTCTGGGAAGAAAGCCTTAGAAGAAACGGCATAGATTACGGCATGCGAGTGCTCGAAGAATACTACGACGCAGTGCAGAATCAGGACGTTGAAAGGGCAAAACGCGTGGTCGGCTCGGATCTTAACAATTTTTTGTCTTGAAGACGCGTTAATTCCGCAAAGAGTGCGGATACAAACCGAAAGAAAAAACGATAATAAAAAACCGCCGAAATTCGGCGGTTTTTCGTATTTTTATATGGCTTGTTTATTACAGAAGCAAAGTTTTGTCTTCGCCCATGCCCATTATGCCGTCAAGCACGTATTTGTTGCCGTCTTCGTCGCGGATATAGCCTTCGAGAGTGCCGAATGCGACGTAATAGTCGATGTTGACGACGAGCGCGTGCATAATCATCGGGTTCATGTTGCGAACGTTGAATTTGAGATTGACCATGTCGTGTTCGTCCTTGATTATCCACGTGGAGTGGTCGCAGAAATCTTTGCTTTCGGGTGAGCGAGTGAATTTGACGGGCGGAAGAATGCTAGTTTCGCCTTCGAGCCAGAGAATGTTTTCGTTGTATTTTTCCTGATCAATGGATTGATTTCTCGTAAGGTTGAAAGCAAGCCATTTTTCTTCGCCATTCACGTTGCATTTGCCCATAGTCGTGACCCAGTCGTAGTGTGCGCGACGAGGATAGAATCCGCGATGGTCGTCAACGACTGCTGTGCTGTTTTCGTCGGTGAGCATTTCTTCACCGTTGATGACAAGTCTGCCTTCTGCTTTGAAGAAATCTTTCTGACTGTAAAGCGGACGGTTTTTGCCGAAAGGTATGCTCGCTACGCAAGGCTTTGAAAGACGGGTGAGTTTGAAGTCGTATTCGATTGTCGCTTCGCCGTAGTTTTCCTTTATTGCTTTGACGATGGTTTTGTCTTTTCTCGGTACGGTGATAAGGCATTTGCCTTTGTGTTTGCCGCAAAGGTCGCATCTTCCGTCTTGGAAATTGTTGACGTATTTGACGTGAGAGACGGGCGTTTCGCCTTCCGCAATCGCGCCGTTGATGAGATTCGGCGCAATGACGGTGTCTTTCGATTTGAGATTCGTGTCCCAGCAGTACACTTTGCCCGTGCGTTTGTCGTAGAATATGTTCAGCGTTTTACCGAAGATACCCATGTCGCAGACGACGGCAAGAAGCACGCCGTTTTCAAGATGCACTTCCGTCGCTTCCCAAAGCGTGAGTTTAAGACGGTTCATGCATTGCGGTGCACGGGTAGGCTTTTTGAGTTTGACAAGGTCCATTTGTTCAAACTCTTTGTCGAACGTGCCGAACGCGCAAATTCCTTTTTCGTCAACCATGCTCTTTGGCGTGGAGACGGCTCTTCTTTTTGGGTCGATATACTTTGAATATTCTCCCATAATTTTTTTCTCCTTATCCTTATATTATATAAGCGTAGGGACGCATATATTTCGTTTGTTTTGAAAACCCGTGTTTATCGTGCTTTTTACGTATGATAAACGCGGCTTTTTGTCGTTTGGGTTATTTTGCCTGTTCGTCGATTTTTTCGACGAAGTCGCAAAGCACCGCAAAAGTTTTTTCGAGACATTCTTTGTTTACGTCTTCGGCGACGTCCAGTCTCGTGTGATAATATCTCGGCAAGTTGAAGTTCATTGCGGTCACGCACACGCTGTTGAATCCGCCTTCGGTGTATGCGGCGGCGTCCGTTGCACCGAGTGCCACGCTGCCTTTTTTGCAAGTGACGCCTTCTTGCTTGCAGGCGTCAAGCCACAACTCCGTTGCTTCGGCGTCGCACTTTATAAGACCGTTCATGTCTTTGTAGTTTACGAGCATGTGGTCTTCTTCTCGCAACGTATCGAGACAGAGTATAGTCGTCGGGCAGTCTTTGAAATCGTTCTTGTGTGCTTTTACCCACGCTTTGGCTCCGCGCAGTCCCGCTTCTTCGCCGCCTGCGCAAATGCAACCGACTTCGGTGTGCTCGAAATCGACGCCGTTGTCTTTGAGTGCTTTAAGGAACGCAAGCCCCATTGCGCAGCCCGTAAGGTTGTCGGTTGCGCCGTCAACGACCACTTTCGGATTGAAAAGAACATACATAAGAATCCAAAACGGGACGAAAACGCCGCTCACACAAAGCGCGACAAGCATCGAAGTGTTGCCCAAAGGACTTGCAAACATGCCCGTTATCACACATTCGGCAACGGCAACCGCCGTGAAATAAAGTATGCCGATGACGGAGACAAGGAAGTGTGCAATAAACGCTTTTCCGTTTATTCTGTAATTGAGCGTCCACTCGTATGCCGCATCGGCGTGTCCGCTGATGAGAACGCGACGTTTCACTTCGCCTATCGGTTTCTTGATTGCCGTCATGTTGAGAGATTCGCGTTTCGGGAAAAGGAAATCCACGACTTTGCGATATAGCACGAATTCGAGAATCATGAGAGACATGCCGATCAAGATTAAGACGATAGACGCGAGCGGTGCGAAAAACGCCACGACGAATGCTGCAAGAATGAGCGTCACCGTTATGTATATCCAGCCCATGAACGCCAGTGTGTTTGCGTGATACGGTTCGGTCGTCACGCTGTCCGCGTACGGTTTTGCCGTTTGCGCCATATAATTGACGGCGTCTCTTTCGCCCTGACTGCCACAGTCGCGTTTTCCGAATTTTTTGATAACGTCGCCGATAAAGCCGAACATAAAGTCCGCGCTTTGTCCTTTGTTCTGTTTAAGCTTGTCAAGTTTCATATCTTCACCCCTGTTTTTGCGGCGTTTTATATTGAAAACACCTATACAATCAAATTATATTATCAAATATCTCTCTCGTCAATATGACTTTTTGATGTTATCGGACGATTGTTTGTTTTTAGTGGATTATTGTTTTGCGATTTCCTGATAAGCGGAGGCGATTCTTTCTATTATTTCGACGTGATTGAAGGTCTTGTGATACACGATTGTGGTCTCTCGCGTCATGCTCAGGTTTTCTATCGGCAGAGCAACCAACGAATTTTTGCGCAACTCTTTCATACATGCGCCCTTTGAGAGAATGGATACGCCCACGTCTTTTTTGACTAGATTTTTTATCGTAGAAATGCTGTCAACTTCGATGATTACGTCGAAATTGTCGATAGACTCTCCGATTGCTTCGAGCGAGTTTGCAAATTTTTCGCGCGTTGCGGAAGTAGGCAGGCGCAAAATAAGATGTTGTTTTTTCAGTTCGTTCAGCGTGATTGCGGGTTTTTGCGCGATGGGATTCTGACTTGACGCCATACACATGAGCATGTCCGTGTCAATCACCATGAAGTTGAAGTCTGGATTTGTCGGTTTTTCTTCGATAATCAGTATATCGAGTTCAAAATTTTCAAGCATAACATAAAGATTTTTTATCGTGTCAGTAATAAAAGTTATGTTAATGTTATCGTAGCCGAGTGCGATTTTAGACAATGCTTCAATCATATATCCGCTCTCTTGCGTGTGGGTTATGCCTATTCTGATTTTGCGGATATTCGCTTTTGCGTTTTTGATTTTATCGCGCATTTTATCTTGAAGAGCGCGCATTCTTTTTGCATACAAAAGTGCGATTTCTCCTTCTTGCGAGAGCACGATTTCCCCTTTTTTGCGCAAAAATATCTGTGTTCCGAGTTCTTCTTCCAATTTTTTGACGTGTTGAGACACTGCAGGTTGTGTGAGCCCGAGAATTTCGCCGGCCTTTGTGAAATTTTTCACTTCGCACACGGTGATAAAAGTTTCGAGTTTGTCGTCAAGCAAAGACATAATAAAATCTCCTTATAATGCCAAATTATCAACGTATAAATAAACATAATTTGACTTTATGATGATACAATCATAACATATCGGCATAAAACGTTCAAGAGCCAAGCGCGATTTTGTCAAAATTCGTGCAAAAAAGTAGGGGATATATGTTGTTGGAAAATCTGCCGAGCGTGTCTCAGGTTATAGTTTCTATTGCGGTTATGCTGCTTGCGGGATACTTGATGTCGCGCGTGACGAAGATGCTGAAATTGCCAAACGTCACGGGCTATATCGTCGCAGGCATTATCATCGGACCGTATTGTCTAAAAATCGTTCCGACGAACGTCGTGCAGGGAATGAGTTTTCTTGCGGATATCGCGCTCGCTTTTATAGCGTTCAGCACGGGAGAGTTTTTCAAACTTTCCACTCTCAAAAAAAACGGCGGGAAAAACATCGTCATCACGGTTTTCGAAGCGTTGCTTGCATCTATTCTCGTGTTTTTCGTCATGTATTTCGCATTGAAAATGAGTCTTGCGTTCTCAATCGTGCTTGCGTCGCTTGCAGCCGCCACCGCGCCTGCTTCGACGATGATGACCATACGACAGACGGGAGCGCACGGCGATTTCGTGGATACGCTTTTGCAGGTCGTGGCACTTGACGACGTGGTCGGACTCATCGCGTTTTCGGTTGCCATTGCGGTTGCAACGGCGTCTCTTTCGGGACAGATCACGGCAAAGAATATCCTTTTGCCGATAGCATACAATCTTGTTGCGTTCGTTGTGGGCGGAGTGCTCGGATTTATATTGAAATTGCTCATTTCAAATCGTTCGTCCGACAATCGCCTTATCATTGCGGTTGCGATTATATTTACGTTCTGCGGCATCTGCACTTTTATGGACGTATCTCCGCTTCTCGGTTGTATGGCAATGGGCACGGTGTATCGCAATGCGTCGGGAGACGACAAACTCTTCAAACAACTCAACTATTTCACACCGCCCATTCTTCTGTTGTTCTTCGTGCGTTCGGGCGTCAATTTCGACTTGGGGGCACTCGTCAGCACGGACAGCATAGGCGGAACGTCTTTGCTTGTCATCGGCGTGGTGTATTTCTTCGTGCGTATTCTCGGCAAGTACGGCGGAGCGTTTTTAGGCTGTCTTGTCGTCAGAAAGGATAAAAAAGTGCGCAACTGGCTCGGGCTTGCGCTCATACCGCAAGCGGGCGTCGCGATAGGACTTGCCGCACTCGCCGCAAGAACGATAGGCGGAGAGACGGGCAGTGCTATGGAGACGATAATTCTTGCGTCAAGCGTGCTGTACGAACTTATAGGTCCTGCCTGCGCGAAATTGTCGCTGTATCTTTCAAAGTCGTACTCGAAGGATATAGACGTGGTCGTGCCCGACGAACAAATCGAAGGCGCGGCGCAAAAGAGCAACGTCGAAGTGCTGATAGACAAAATCAACGAAATCCGCACTCGCATCCCCGAAAGCAAGGAGAGCGAAGACGAAAAAGCCTATGACGAAGCCGCCGAAGAATACTACGTTCTCAACTCTCGTCAAAAAAGACGATAAATGGTTTTGAAGGGAAACGGAATGTTTGACTTCGAAGACGGAACACGAGCCGCAACGGCGGCGAGCCTTTGAGCGCCGAACTTGCGTCACACACAAGCCCTATTGCTATGATTGCAATAATTGCAACCATTCGCATGTTGGTCTTGATGTTCCTTTATCCCGCGCGCCAAAAACTGCGCTTTCATCTTATAACTCAAACACGAGTTCGCTTGTTTTTGACGCGCGGGAACCCTTGTGTGTGAAGTACAAGCGACTGCGCCGTGTTGTTGGCTACTGCCTGGCGCACAAAGCGCAGTGACATAATGAGTGAACGATACTTGTTTATGTGAGTGCCGAGTTCCCCTTCTGCGAGCGATGTTTTGTTAGGTAGAGAAAGCAATTTGTTCGAACAGTAGGGGAAAGCCCGAAGGGAAGGGGTAATGTTGTATTAAAGAGTAAGAAGAGAGAAACTCTTTCAAATAAAAAATAGGAGATGAAATAATGATTAATTATATCGATCCGCTTGCAAAAGTTATGGGGGAATGGTCGTGGAACGTCACGGTTTATTCCATATTGCTCAGAGTCGTAGTGCCGCTATTGTTTGCGTTTTACGTGGGGAGCGAACGTTCGACGAAAGGTCACACCGCAGGACTTAAAACGTTTATATTGTTGTCGCTTGCGTCAACGTCGTGCATGATTATAGATAGGTCTTTGTCTTTGACCATACCCGTCTGCTCGGTGGGTGCGCTGATAGGCACGGCAATGCTCAGCGGCAATTCCATTCTTTTCAGTGCGAAGAATCAAATCAAAGGTCTCACCACGTCGGCGTGGCTTTGGACTTGCGCGATTTTCGGATTGCTTTTCGGTGCGGGACTTTACACTTGCGCGCTCATTCTTGCGGCTGTGTACGTCGTGATATTGCAGGCGTTTCCGACGCTCGAGAAGAAACTCAAACAGCGTTCCGACCACTTCGAGTTGCATCTCGAACTCAAATCACGCAACGATTTGCCACAGTTTATGACCACGCTCAGAGAACTCGGCATGCGCATCGACGACGTTGAAATGAACTCTGCTTTTATCAATTCCGGTCTTAGCGTGTATTCGCTAAAACTCACCATCGAAAGCAAGGAACTCAAAAAGTATAAAACCCACGACGAGATAATCGAAGCGCTTCGCAGCATCGACTATATTCACTACGTGGAAGAAAAATAATATTCGTACAATAAGGGCGGAAGGGCGGGAGCAGGTGTCGCTTTGCACGAAAGTGCAGAGCGACGTTTGTTATTATCTAGTTTGTTATTATCTAGTTTGTTATTATCTAGTTTGTTATTATCTAGTTTGTTATTATCTAGTTTGTTATTATCTAGTTTGTTATTATCTAGTTTGTTATTCTCGAGTCTTTGAACCGATATTATCAGACCTTTTCGGAGCGTCGGTTTACGATGTAAATAGCATTTGATTCTGCAAAACGGTTTGAAGTAAAAAATAAAACTTTTGCACAAACAAAAGTTTTATCGTATCGTTTTCAATAGTTAAAGTGTAGAAATCAATTTTTATTGCGGTTTGCGGAGTTTTCCGTCAAGCCCCTTTATAAGAAAGCATTTGCCCACGACGTCGTCAAGGCTTACAGGCCCGAACACTCTCGAATCGAGAGAGACGTCTCTGTTGTCGCCCATGCAGAATATTTTTCCGTCGGGGATATAAATGTCTATATCCTGCCCCTTGGTCATCGGAGTGATGTACGGCTCGTCGAGTTGTCGGTCGTTGACGTATACGACGCAGTCTTTGATTTGCAGGTGGTCGCCGCCGACGGCTATGACGCGTTTAACGAGCGTACTCACCGTGTTTTCGTGAGCCTTTTCCGTGTTAAAGACCACTATGTCTCCGCGTGATATTTTTGCGACTTTGTCGAGATACAGCACTTCGCCGTTGGTGCGTTGATTGTCGAGTTTGTCTCCGTTGCCGCCGTCAAGAGTGGGGTACATCGAAGTGCCGTCTACGATAAACGAAGCGAAGACGTATTGTTTGAGCAACAGCCCCGTTGCCACTGCGAGTATCACGACGAGCAACACGCAAACGACGGAAATCATTATCCGTTTCTTTTTGATTTGTTTGTTCACGTCGGGTGCTATTTCGTTGAATTCCAGTTCTTCCATGCCAAATTATATTGTTCTTTTGTGTGAAAGTTTCTTATATCCACAAAAAGTTGTTGAACGCAACGCCTTCGACGTTGACCAGTTCAATCATTTTTACGTTTGCGAACGTTGACAACGTTCTTCCTTCTTCGCTCTTGAAATCGGTGCATTCAAAGAGCAGTTTTTGCCAAAATTCTCCGCCTTTCAGGAGTGTATGAGCGGTGTATTTTTTGAGTTCGGGATACGAGAACACCGAGAGATACAATTCACATTGGTCTTTTGCAAAAGCGTCCACGTGCAACGCCGCCAAGCGGGATAGCGAGCGCATCTCGAAAAGACTGCGAATAAGCGTCAGATTGCCTTTCTTTGCGGTGATTCCGTCAATGCCGAAAGGACCTTTTTCAAGTGTAATCACGTCTTCGTCGAGTATAGTTGAGTCGGTTTTTGCGATGAAAGAGCCGAGTCCCATGCTCGAATCGTATATAATGTTCGTTCCGCGCGGAGTGGTTTCGACGTCTTCGACGCCGTGTTTTGACGGAACGGCGCAAACGACTCTCGTTGAAATCACGTTGCCGTCGGGATATTCAAACGTCGCATACGCAACGATAGGCTCGTCCGCATCGTAAACGGGCACGTCGCAGATATATTCGTGTTCGCCGACTTTTTGTTGAACCGCAATCGGCTGATAGTATCTTTCTTTGCTTGCAAGTTCGCCGTAACTGACGTACAAAGTGCGTTTTGACGCCTTATGTGCGGTGGTAAGTCTCACGTACAGTCTTTTGTCGGTAGTCTCGAATCTTATGCCCGGCACAATCTGTTCGCCTGCATCCTGAGCAAGATTGTTTCTGAGCCACAAAAGAAGCGCGCGATAGGTTTTTTGTGTGATTTGTATGCCGCAAGAGACGGACACTATCATTTGCTTGACCGCCGATTTGACAAGGTCGTACATATCGGCGGCTCTGTCCACGTCGCAAAGAAGCGAATCGCGCGTCGTGATTATAAGCGTCGGGCAAGTGACAAACATAGCGTAGGTTTCTGCGCCGACGCCGGTGGAATAGGCAAGTTGCTCGTCGCCTTGAGGAATATCCGTGCTTGAAAAACGCGGATTTTCGCTTGCCCAGCGGTATCCGCCGCCGTTGATTGCCACAAGAGCGGTCACTCTGTTGTCCGTGCCTGCCACGAGCCAAGAAAGTTGTGATCCCACGCCGAAGCCCAACACGCCTATGCGGTTTTTCTGCACGATGGATTGTTCGTTGAGAAGACTTATGGCTCTTCTTGCGATTTTCGACCATATGAACCACGGCGTATTGCGTGCGTTGGTTTCGATTGCGTCGAGACGGTTTTTGCAGTCGGGAAGTTTTGCATACGAAAGGCTTTGCGGAAAAGTCGTTTGCGATTCTTCCAACGTTCCGCAATAATCGAGCACGCCAACGACGTAGCCTTCTTCCACAAAATCTTTGATTGCAAGCAGCGAGTCGTGATTTTCAAAAGACGGCAATATGAGAATGGCAGGGCGTTCATCCTGCCAACGCGCGTCGCAATATATGTCGAGACACGCACGCACTCTTCCGTCTTTTGCCGTGTCTGCGGTGAAGATTTGGCGAGTGCTTGCAAAATTGTTCGTCGTCTTAGAAGAGATGATTGACGCTTCCAAAGACGCTTGCGTCGGGTCGAAGCCTTCCCACACTTCCGTGGGAGTCATAAATCTGAGTTCCATACTCGCTATTATATCTCAAAAACACGACGATGTAAAGAAATAAAAACCTTATGTATCGCCCGCACGTGCAATCCGCGCATACGCGTGAGCTCGTTTCACTCGTCTGATTTTCGCTATCGTCTGCGGTTGACAAGGTTTTTGCCGTGCTTTTGAGCAACTTGCCGTATTCCGCGTTCATTTTTTTTATAGTTTCGTCGTCGAGAAGAAAATCCATATACACCCCCGACACATTGTATGCCGAAACTCTTCATTTGGGTGTAAGGCGATTCGACACGCGCAATTGCGCCGCACGTCGTATTATCGGCAATCGACGCATTAGAATCATCGAGATCTTATGCGGTTTCTTGCACTTTTATGGTCACTTTTGCCGAGAATTGCAACTCGTCAAGGCAGTTTTCGGGAAGAGTTCTGCCCACCGATTGATAGGCTTTGTCTTGAAGATTGAGAAAATCTATGCCGCATTGCTTGGACGTTTCAAACAGTTCCGTCAACTGTTTTTCAAATTGTTTGGCAAGAAGATCTGCGTATCGCTTGACGATTTCGTCCGCGCTTGAAAGCACTTTGTTCGTGTTTACGTGTTGAACGTCGCTCAGGTCAACCGACAATTCCATATCGGCAAATATAGATTTGCCTTTCGCCTTGATTCTTATTTTTTTGCCCAAAATTTTAAATTCCATAGAGCCGCCGTCGTCTGCCGTGTAATTGAGCGTGCCGACGATGTCTCTGCTTGAAAAAAGTGCGAGCAATTCGGACGGTTCGCCTTCGATGATTTTGAACTTTTCGTGATTGAAGACAAGCGCGCGGGACAAGTCCATTTCGTAGGTGTCGCCGCCTTGGCTCTGTTCGGACATAGGCGGATTTTCCATTTTCGTTGCGATGATATAAGGTATGGCGTTGGATTCGCTTCTCGAGAGAGACCGCGCGGCAAAGTCTTTGACAGTGGTGCGAATCATGCCGTCCGAGCCTTCTTCGTTGGTTAGTGCCTGCTGCAAAAAGAACGGCGACGAAAGAGTCGTGCCGAGCCGCAATGCCATGATTTCTTTCGGGGCGTGTTTCCCCGATACGAGAATTGCTTGCTCGGGTAAAGCGTACATGCCCGTAAGCGGATATATGAGTTGCAGGTGGTCGAGTTTCAGCACGACGGGGGAGACGAAAATCACGTTGCAATGCGCAAGAGACACGATAAGTCCCATTTTTCTCGAAATATTGTCGAGTGCGTCCGCGATGGTTTTTCCTTGTGCGTTGTACATTGCATAGGTCGCCTGCGCGTCCTGTCCGCCCGCAATTCCCACAAGCACCGATTGTGCGGACACGTCGAAATCTCCGCTTTCTTTGTCGTAGTCTATACCTATACCGAGCACTATCGCGGATTTTATCAGAGACGGCGTTTCAACCGTTCTGCCAAAAACGACGAGTATTATCGCAATGATGAGAATGACCGCCCATTTAGTGCGAGCCACGTATGAAGATACGGCGAGTTTTTTCATTCCGCACCCCCTTGTTGCGCTCTTTGCGTATCGGCTGAAAAAGGCTTCAGCATGCCGTCGTTTTCGCTGTCGGGCATTGCGGACGCAATCTGCGGATTAGGGGTGTATTCGTCGTCGAGACAAGCGAATATATGACGGAATTTTTTCTTTTTCACGGCGGCGGCAAGCACCAAAAACAAAGGCAGAGCAATCGCTATGACGAAAAGGACGTAGCCGAAAATGCCGAGAGCAAAGTCGGTTACGGTTTGAGTAGAAGTGACGGTTAGTGCGGTGACGAGAACGGCAACGGGGCACAGAATTTTGCTTAAAGTCGCACTGCCCGTCGCACGCTCGAAAGTCTTGTTTGCACCGTCGTATAAAAATGCCATCGAGATTATGGAAATTGCGATTATCATAAACAGGTTCGTCCATTCCATTCTGCCTATTTCCAGAGAGAGTTGGTTGAAACTTGCAATGTGGATAAGAAGGTCCGCCACCATTTTCAATGCGTTTCCGTATAGCGCGATGCCGAGCATGACTATGACGTTGACAAGCGTCCATACGCATACAACGGAAGTCGTGATATACGGCATTTTCTTATTGCGTATTCTTATGAATGCAAACGGAAACATATCTCCGAGCCACAGCCCGAAACGCGGTGCTTTTGAAAAGAACTCGCTCGGCGGCATGGAAAAAATCGGGAGATTGCGACCTATATCCATATTCGTGTCCAGAAAAGCAAGATTTGCGACTATCGAAAAAACCGCAAGCGCGGCAAACAATTCTGCGGTTCGGGCAATGGATCTCGTGCCTTTTAACCCCAGATAAACTACGGGCAAAAGGAATAAAACGTATATGAGAAACGGTTGCGTTCCCGTGAAAAGTTCGTGAGTGAGATAACTCATACTGTAGCAGAAATAAAACACGATTTTCATCGTCAGCCACATTGACGACAGAAGGTAGCAAGTTTTGTAAAATTTGCAGTTTACGGCAACGAGCATTCCGTCCCCGTTCATTCTCGAAAACGCAAAAGTCAGTGCCGCTATCAGAAATTCGCACGCCGTGAAGAGAAGATATACCCACAGTGTCGAAGAGCCGAAACTCTCACAGATAATGCCGGGTGCGGCGGACAGCTTAAACGCAAATCCGACGGCTACGACGATAGCCGCCGCTTGTGAATTGTAAATATTGTTTTTTGGCAAACTTTTGCGCAATCTATGTTTTATAGTGTTATTTTGCATTGTTCAACACCGTTTTGTGTTATTTTCTTATTCTACGACGGTTTGCCGTCGGGATAGAATAGGGACGCAGTTCCATGCTTGACGAGTCCGCTTTCATAAGCCCGTCCTGAAGGTCGGGAGATATTCTCGGCGCGTAAGGAGCAAGGTAAGGAGTGCCGAAATTGTCAAGGGAAGCAAGGTATGCGATGATGACGAGAGAGAGTATGATTATGCCGACAAATCCCATAACCGCGCTTATGCAAAGATACAAAAATCTTAGTATGCTCATTGCGCCGACTTGGTCTGGCACGCAGAAAATTCCTATCGCGGACAGAGCAACGACAAGCACCGACGGAGACGAGATAAGCCCTGCTTTCACCGCAGTGTCTCCGAGCACGATTGCTCCGACGACGGACAGAGAAATTCCGAAGTATCTCGGCATGCGTATGGACGCCTGATTGAGTATCTCGAAGAGCGTCATCACAAGAAGCATTTCGATTGCGGGCGGAAAGGGTATGTTTGTGGTTGCCGACATCAGCGTCATAAGGAATTTGAGCGGCAGAAGTTGAAAGTGATAGGTTTGAAGAGCGATGTATGCGCCCGGCAAAAATATCGTCAACATTGCGCCTAAAAATCTGAACACGCGAATCATCGAAGCGCGCCAGTCTCCCGAGTAATAATCGTAGCCGTCCTGCACGTCTTCAAATACGAGATAGGGGAGCGTCACCACGATAGGCGAGCCGTCAACGACGATTGCGATGCGCCCTTCGAGAAGTTTTGCGCTGACGACGTCGGGCTTTTCGCTCGTGCCTGCTTGCAAAAAGAACGAGTTTTTGCGAGTTTGTATAAACGACAGAACGTACGCGCTGTCCACAACGCCGTCAACGTCGATTTTGCTTATCTTTTCGCAAATCGTTTTAACGACGTTTTCGTCTGCTATTCCGCGCACGTACATCACGGAAACCGTGGTTGCGGAATATCTGCCCACTTGAAAACTTTTCATCACAAGGTCGGGAGATTTTATGCGGCGGCGTATCATCGACGTGTTTGTCTTTATTTCTTCCACGAAGCCTTCGCGCGGACCTTTCATAACGCTCGAAGTCGGCGGTTCTCCGATTGCACGCGCGCTCGGTTTTCGGAGCGAGAAAATATAGGCGTTGTCGTCGTCTTCGATGAAAAACGCTATGTCGCAAAGTGCGATTTCACCCGGAGCGTTTTCAATCGGCACGACCTTTATCTCATCGCTGTACGCAACCGTGTTCTGCAAATTTTCGAGATACGGAGAAGAAAGCCTTTCGGCATTTTTCAAAGGTCTCACGACGTCCTGTTCGAAAAGCACTTTGTCGATATTGCCATCAAGATAGGCAAAAAGACAATTTTTGTCGCCGACGCGCAAAGGACGACACTTGAAGTCGTCGCTTTGAGAAAACGAGATATTGAGCCTTTTTGTAAGAGTTTCGATATTCACGCACGCATTATTGCCCAAAACCGCGGCAGTAAAACAATTTTGATCATCTTTTCGTCGTTTCTATGAAATCAAATCGTCATTTCCCGTCTTGACAATGCAAATACTTATGATAAAATTATCTTATAAAATAGGAGAATCTTATGAGCGGCAAGAGAAACGACAATATGGAAAACGGTGCGATCGTATCCGTCGAAACGACGGACGAAAACGTTGCGGAAGAGCAAACCGCGCAAGAAGTTTCGGCGCAAGGCATACTTTACGAGTATAGCGTGAAGCATGCGGCGGCACTTGCAAAGAAAGAGAAGAGAAAAGGTGTGATGCAGTTCATTAAATACGCGCTTTGTGCGGCGAGTGCAGGCATCATACAAATCGTTTTGTTCACGATTCTGCAAGCGGTTTTGCCGAAAGATATGGGCAACATCCACTTCATCGTGGAAGATATGCCGCTCGGCACGTTCATTGCGACAACGGTTGCGCTTTGTGCTTCGATACTCTGGAATTTCACGTTCAACCGCAAATTTACTTTCAAAGACGCCGGCAACGTTCCGCGTGCAATGATACTCGCATTCTTGTTCTACGTGCCGTTCTATCCTTTCCAGACCTGGTACGTGCACACGATAAAATCTTTGCTCGGACAACATATCAGCGTTGACGGCGCAGGCATAATCGCAGAAGCGTCGGTTATGGCGATAAACTTCGCGCTTGAATTCATGTGGCAGAAATTCGTCGTGTTCAGAAAACCCAAAGACAAGAAGGCCGCCCCTGCCAAACAAGATCAAAACACAGCAGAGTAGTGATATGTACGCTTCGAATAAGATTTATTAGTTCACATCTCTACAAAAGTTTTGCGTTTGATACCCTAAATAGAAATGCCCCATCTTTCCGGACCGCGCCGGTATTTCTTCCACCGCTCTACAAAGGGTGAGCGTTTGAAACCTTAAATGCAACTTTCCCCTTTCCTCAAGTGTTTTCCCTATCACCGTTCCCCCTTGCAAGGGAACCCACGGTGACCGCGTGGCGGGGGACAACACTCGGTCGAGACATAACTAACGCCATTTCTCTTATTATGCCACTTCGCCTGCGTGGCGGCTTGCGCAACACAGTGCCACGCATTCTCGTACTTCACGTCAAGTCCGACGCTTGATGCAGTCGCCGCCTTGCGGCTCCAATTCCGTCTTCGAAGTCGCACATTCCGTTTATAAGTACGCTCCGAATATGTTTTCGTTTCGGGCGCAACCCCCAAAATTTGTCATTGCGTCAATGCAAAGCGGAGCAACTTGCTTGCAAGGGTTGCGTAGCG
>CAVKIG010000039.1:0-14782 GCA_963656415.1 bacterium
CATTCGTTTCTCTACATTTTCGTATGTTTTTGTGCAATAATTTTTTGGGATTTTGTTTATAAAACAAACAATTTTTGGCAATCGATAAAAAAGCATTGTAAATCGATTTTTCAAGTGTTATAATATTAATCCAATTTAAGAAGAGTAAATATATGAGAGTATTATGATTATGGACGAAATAAGAACCGTTAAACTGAAAGAAAGCATCATAAAAAACAACGACGCGGACGCGGATAAATTGCGTGGCGAACTTGACGATATGGGTGTTTTCTATATCAATGTGATGTCGTCGCCGGGAAGCGGCAAAACGACGTTGCTTTGTGCGCTTACGAAAGCGTTGAAAGACAAATGCAGAATCGGCGTTATGGAAGCGGATATTGACGGAGACGTTGACGCATACACCGTTCGTCAGGCAGGTGCGGAGTCCATTCAGTTGCACACGGGCGGAATGTGTCATCTCGATGCGGACATGTCTCGTCAGGGATTCAAAGAGTTTAAGACGGGCGCGGACATCGTATTTCTTGAAAATATCGGCAATCTCGTGTGCCCTGCGGAGTTCGACACGGGCGCACATCTCAATCTTGTGTTGTTGTCAGTGCCCGAAGGTGACGACAAGCCGTTGAAGTATTCGCTTATGTTCTCGTCGGGGGACGCGGTTGCGATAACGAAACTCGACACTGCGAAATATTTCGATTTCGACGTTGACAAGTGCAAGCAATACGTTGCAAAGCTCAACCCGAATACAACGTTTTTCACCGTATCGGCAAGAAGCGGTGAAGGCGTAGAACGGCTTGCGGATTGGATATACTCGAAATACGCAGAATGGAAGGTGAAAAAATGAAAATCATATCCGTAAAGGAAAGCGTATTTTCTCAAAACGACAGAGTTGCCGACGAGACGAGAGCGAAACTCAAAGAGCAGGGGACGTTCCTTATCAACGTGATGTCGTCGCCGGGAAGCGGAAAAACGACGTTGTTGTCCGCGCTCATCAACGCTCTTAAAGACAGACTGAAAATCGTGGCTATGGACGTGGATATAGAGACGGACGTTGACGCAAGAAGACTTCATGACAACACCGGCGTCGTTAGTGTACAGGTTCACAACGGCGGACTTTGCCACATAGACGCCGATATGGTGAAGGAAAGTTTGTCTCAGGCGGATTTTCCTAAGTCGGATTTGATAATTCTCGAAAACATAGGCAATCTCGTGTGTCCTGCGGAGTTCGATACGGGCTCGCATCTCAATATGATGCTTCTGTCCGTCCCCGAAGGCGACGACAAGCCGCTGAAATATCCGCTTATGTTTGAGAAATGCGATTTGGTTGCGGTGACCAAAATCGATACGCTCGAAGCGTTTGACTTCGACATGACAAAGTTCAACGAGCGAGTCAAGTCGCTCAACCCGAATGCGCAGATATATCCTGTCAGTGCAAAAACGGGCGAAGGACTTGAAACGCTTGCAAATAAAGTGTACAATATAATAAAAGTTTTCAAAGGAGAAAATGAAAATGGCTGAGATGAGCAAAGCGTATGTCCCTGAATTTATGGGAGATCCGAAACCGAGAAAGAAGATTCTCAAATTGGCAAGAAAGATTACGGACTGCATCGATCACAAGATCAAAGGCGTCACCGTAAACGATCCCGAATATTGGGGACTTGCATGTATCATGACTGACGAAATGGCAGACGTTGCACTCAAGATGAAAGTGCGTCATCACTACACCATCGAAGATCTTGAGAAATTGAACCCCGAAGTCGAAAAAGAAAAACTCCATTCGCTCGTTCAACAGATGAGCGACATCGGTATTCTCGAATACGACTACGGCAATCATTACGACGACAACGGTCCTATTCCCGGTGCAAAGAAAGAACGTCGTTACACGCTTCCCATGTTCGTTCCCGGTTCTGCGGAATTCACAAACATGATCAAGAAGCAACTCGACGATCACCCCGAACTTGCAATGTTCTTTGAAAGAATGACTTATCTTCCTTTGACGATGGTCACTCCGATGGTTCCTGCAGGCGGCGCCGGTATCGGTATGCACGTCATCCCCGTTGAAAAGGCAATCGAGATGGAAAACGGCACTGCCGACATCGAACACCTTTCCTACTGGCTCAAAAAATATGAGGGACATCTCGGCGTCGGCATTTGCTCCTGCCGTTACGGCAGAGCCAAACTCGGTGAAGGTTGCGGCGACTCTTGTGAAGACTGGTGTATCGGCGTCGGCGATATGGCTGACTACTGCCGCGAGACCGGAAAAGGTCACGACATCACCTACGACGAAGCAATGCAAATTCTTCGCAACGCAGAAGCAAACGGCTTCGTTCACCAAATCACCAACATCGACGGCAAAGACAAGATTTTCGCAATCTGCAACTGCAACGTGAACATCTGCAACGCTCTTCGTACGTCACAACTTTTCAACACTCCGAATATGTCCAGAAGCGCATACGTCGCAAAGGTTGAAAAGGACAAATGCGTGGCTTGCGGCAAATGCGTCGAATATTGCCCCGCAGGCGCAGTCAAACTCGGACAAAAACTTTGCACCAAGCAAGGCGAAATCGAGTATCCGAAGCACGAACTTCCCGACAATCTCAGTTGGGGTCCGGATAAATGGGATGAAGATTATCGCGACAACAACCGTATCAACTGCTACGAGACAGGTACGTCTCCCTGCAAGGTTGCTTGCCCCGCACACATCGCAGTTCAAGGCTACATCCGCAAAGCAAAAGAAGGCAAATACAGAGAAGCACTTGCTCTCATCAAGAAGGACAATCCGTTCCCGGCAATCTGCGGTCGCGTCTGCAACAAGCGTTGCGAAGCAGCCTGCACGCGCGGAACTATTGACGAAGCAGTCGCAATCGACGACATCAAGAAATTCATCGCAGAGCAAGATTTGCATGCAGAAACCAGATATGTTCCCGAAGTGGTCATTCCGTCCAACGTTGACAAACAATGGAGCCAAAAGATCGCAATTATCGGTGCAGGCCCTGCAGGACTGTCTTGCGCATACTATCTCGCAACCAAGGGTTACAAACCCACCGTGTTTGAAAAGAACGAAAAACTCGGCGGCATGCTCACCTACGGCATTCCGTCCTACAAACTCGAAAAAGACGTCATCGAAGCGGAAATCGATATTCTCCGTGAACTCGGCGTTGAATTCAAGACCGGCGTGAATGTCGGCAAAGACGTCACACTCGACGAATTGAGAGCGCAAGGTTACAAAGCGTTCTACATTGCAATCGGTTGCCAAGGCGGCAGATTGCCGGGAGTCCCGGGCGAAGACGCAATCGGCACCGATATGGCCGTTTCCTTCTTGCACGCGGCAACCGAAAATCACGACAGAAAATTGCAAGGCAAGACAGTTGTTATCGGCGGCGGCAACGTTGCTGTTGACTGCGCACGCACGGCTGTTCGCTTCGGAAGCGAAGAAGTTGGTATGTACTGCCTCGAATCAAGAGACACGATGCCCGCAAGCAAGAAAGAAATCGAAGAAACTCTTGCAGACGGCATCACCGTCAACAACGGTTGGGGTCCGAAGGAAATTCTCAAGAACGAAGACGGCACCGTCAAGGCAGTCGTGTTCAAGAAGTGCTTGAGCGTTATCGATCCCGCAACAAAGAGATTCAGCCCCAAATACGACGAGAACGACACCATCACCGTTGAAGCAAGCAACGTCATCTTCGCAATCGGTCAAACGGTTGTTTGGGACGAACTTCTCAAGGGAAGCAAGGTGCAATTCCATCATGGCAACTATCCCGTCGCAGACGCTCTCACTTATCAAACGGCAGAGCCCGACATCTTCGTCGGCGGCGACGTGTACAGCGGTCCGAAATTCGCAATCGATGCAATCGAAGCAGGTAAGAACGCGGCAGTTTCACTCCATCGTTTCGTACAACCCGGCACGAGCATGACCATCGGTCGCAATCGTCGTGACTTCATTGAACTCGACAAGGACAACATCGTCATCGACAGTTACGACACCGCAGGCAGACAAGAAGCAAAAGAACTCGACGGCGACAAGCACTCCTTCAGAGACCTTCACGGCACTCTCACCGCAGAGCAAGTTCACACCGAAGCGTCTCGTTGCTTGGGCTGCGGCGCAAGCGTCGTTGATGAAAACAAGTGCATCGGCTGCGGTATCTGCACCACCAAGTGCGAATTTGACGCAATTCATCTCCACAGAGAACATCCCGAATGTTCCACTATGGTCCGCAGTGAAGACAAGTTCAAGGCAATTCTCCCGTATGCGTTCAAGCGCGGCATGAGAATCG
The DNA here is from genome assembly GCA_963656415.1 of bacterium. Taxonomy (GTDB): domain Bacteria; phylum Bacillota; class Clostridia; order Christensenellales; family CAG-917; genus CAG-475. Next base: position 4,275 of record CAVKIG010000039.1, read on the forward strand.
TCTTCGGCAAGAAAACCGCCGCGGAAAAAGCGTCACAAAAGAAACACAAAGAAGCGGTCAAAGCCGCAAAAGCAGCCAAAAAGGCAAACAAATAAGGAGCAATAATCATGCACGAGTTGGGAGTGGTGTTCCACATCGCAGACCTTGTCAGCGACGTAGCAAAAGAGAACAAAGCAGACAAAATCAAGAAAGTCGTTATGCAAATCGGTGAAGTCTCAACCGTCGTCAACGATCAGTTGATCGATTGTTGGAACTGGAACGCCAATCGCTCCGACCTTCTTCGCGGCTGTACTCTTGAGATAGAACCCATTCCCGCCGTCACCTATTGCGAAGACTGCTCCAAAGAGTACCCCACCGTCAAATTCGGCAAAATCTGCCCCTATTGCGGCAGCGAGCATACCTATTTGCGTAGGGGGAATGAAGTAGTTATTAAGGAAATCCAAGTAGATTAAAACTGTGCTAAACGGCGACTGACTTTGGACGCGATTGACGCAAAGAGTAGCAATCGCTATTCCGTCACTTCGTTCCTTACAGCACCCCGAGCCTGCCAACTCATGTACGCATAGTACATTAGGGTTGTCATTCTCGGGGTGCTTTCGCGTCATTCATCCGTTTAGCGCAGTTTTATTTATGCATGAAATAGCGGATAGCGGCGTCAAAGCCCCTTGTCCATCAACTCATGTGCGCACAGCACATTAGGGTTGCTGTTCAAGGGGCTTTTTATTGCTCTTCATCTCAATATCGGCTTTAATCATAGAGTTTGATGTCATAAGGTCTCGCTAAATAGCTAATAACTTTGGACGCGATTGACTTCGTAACAATCGCTATTCCGTCACTTTGTTCCTTACAACGCCCTGTGGTTCACAACTCACGTACGTCAGTACGTTAGGGTTGCTCCCCGCAGGGCGTTTCCTTGTTCTTTATCTATTTATCGCGGTTTTTAATAGGATGTGTATTTCACACTTTTTATTCAAGAATTAGTCCTATTAGAAATGTATTTAGGTGTATTCAACGATGTAATAGTATGAAAATGATTTTGTGCTATTATTATGTTTCACAGTCATTTTGTAGTCGTATCTAAATGATAAATCTCCTTCAAATAGATCGTGCCCTTTATTATTCATTTCAAACATATATCCAGTAACAAGATGATTTGTTTCAGAACGAGCGGTATTATAAGTGTATAGCCATTCGTATGCTTGTGGATTTGATGCGTTTTTTTGAGCGGATAATGCAGGTTCTGTTGTTGTATAAGCCTTGTTGTAGGAATATGAAATATTTAGACCAAGATCTGTATTTTGGCCTACGGAAATATTGTCCAAACTGAATCCGTTTTTGTATGAATATCCTAATGTTGTGCCTACATTGTATGTTGATGCAATAGTAATAGTTCCAGGGTTATTAAGTGGATATGCATCTTTGAAAATCGGTGTTCCGCCGTATCTTGTTTGACCATAGCCAACATCGAATTGCGCTCTTCTTGGTGTAATATGTAGATATCCTGACAAATTTTTCCAGGCAAGATATCCAGATGAGTCATTTGCCATTGCTACTATGCCAGGAGTGAATGCTGCGTGAGATTCTACAATGTATAAACTACTTATATCACTAGCGCGATATTTTTTAACTGTCCAGTCAATGTCAATATAACCATAAGGTTTTTCATTGTGACGCATAGTGCCTGAATAAAGTGTACTGAATATTTGAGTATTACTATCATACCGTGATGTTGTGGAGTATATTTTTTTGATTTTATCGACAATGAATTCTTTAATTTCAGAAAAACGAGTCTCTAAATTAGATTCATTTGATAAAAAAGTGTCGATATGTCGTACGCCATTTTTATAATAATAAATACAAGCGTTATTAGTTAAAACAGGCAAACCGACTTCAATATTATCATCTAAGTCATTATCGTAAAAAATATGAATCTTTGATTGGTCAGAGATAATGTTGTCAAGTTCCAATTTGTCAAATGACGAAAAGTTGCCGTAAATTGTAAACTGATCATTAGAATAACGATGGTTTGGATTGTTGATAATTAATTCTTCCAAAGTCGTTTCGCTTGTTGCATATGCTATTGATGAAGGAATAAGTGATACTGTTAACATTAGTACAAGAAGTATCAAAGATAATAGTGTGGCAAAAGCCAAACTTAGCATGATGTTTTTTTCATTTGTGTGCTCCTATTTGTTTTATTTTATCCCAATATGCCGAAAGGCAGGAATAACAAAAGCATACACGCTGTCATCGAGACAACGAAAAGCACAATATAAGTCACGCCGAAAAGAATAAGCGTTTTGTCATAATCTTTGCTGTTGGCTTTTTCGCGTGTATACGAGAAAAGAGAAACAAATTCTATAAGTTCGATTGAAAGGGAAGCAACGAGTGCCGCGATTGATATTGCTAGTAATGCCCATTGCAAGCCGACGATATATTTGTCAAATATGTATTCGGGGGATAGCAATAAGGCAAGTGGCGCGACGAAGAGAAGAATATACGCTATTATCGAGCATTTTTTATATCTCCATACTCGTTCGTAATCTTTTTCCTGCGTTCGCGTTTCTTCACCCACGCAATCGTAAAGTTCTGCAACGGTCACGCCGAGCGCGTTTGCGATTGAAGCCATCATCGTCACGTCGGGAAGACATTTGTCTGTTTCCCAACGCGAAACGGTTTTGTCGGATACGTTGAGCAAATCTCCGAGTTCTTTTTGCGTGAGTTTTTGTTTTTGGCGCAATTCCTGAATTTTAGTGCCGATTGACATGGTTTTCTCCCCAAGTTGATTTATAAATTTGCGGTATCAAACGAGTTTGCGAGCGCACGATTCGAAAAACCGCGGCACAATGACATTTTTAAGTCTAGTTTCAAATATAATTCTGTTATGTCGATGTTTTTATCAACGGAAAATTCGTAAGTAGCAGGTAAAACAAATATGTCGTCACTTTTACCGTCGTATAAAAACGACCATTGATACTTTTTTGTGTTTTCCGCACTTTTTTGAGAGTTGAAAGTTATTGCTTCGTCTTCGACATAAATCGGAGTTGCAGATATAAATTTTATGTCTGTGCTGAAATTGTTATAAGTAGGAGTGACGTGCAAAAAACCTGATTTGCATTTCCATTTGCCGTAATTTTCTCCCGATTTTATGGCTGCCTTTCCGGGGGTGAAAGTCGCCGTTACGAATGCGACGTATGTTTTTGACTCACTCGTTGATTCTTTTTCTTGTATGTTCCATTCAACGTGTATGTATCCGAGTTTATCGTCTGCTATTTTTGCAACGCCAGATGTGGAATTTCCGCTCGAAACGATATATCCGTTTTCGGTTTTTTCTTTTCTACCGACCGCAAAAGCGATTGCAAAACACATGCAGACGAAAACTATTACTATTGCGATTATCAACAAACTTACGGTTTTGCTTTTCATAAAAACGTCCTTTTGCGAGCGATTTTCTCGATATAATCATATTCTAAGAAAAGCCGAAAAGCAATACCGAAAGAGAGAGAATCATTCTCGTATTGCGAGAATCGCTCATTTTTACACGTTCATTTGAATGAAATATTCGGTCAGGCGTTCGGGGGTGTCGGTGAAGGCGGTGTCGTCCCAATATTCCACAAGCAATACGAAGTTTTCGATCACGGAGTTGATTTTGAGTGATTTTGGCAAATTCTTTTGCGCAACGAAATTGTTTTCAACGCAAGCGGTGGCAAACTCTCTCAATTCGGTGCGCAGATAGGACAAAAACACGTCCTTGCTTTGCGAGAGTAGGATTGCGTGCACAAGCTCGCCTTCGTCGTGCAAGTGGTAGAAGATGTGCGTGATGAAGTGCTTGTAGTCAAGCATGCTCGATTTTGAAAAGTCGTGGCTTTTTTCTTCTTCGAGAGAGTGAGAAAAAACGTGTCCGAAAATCGTGGAGCAAATGGATTTGAGCAAATCTTCTTTTGTCTTGTAGTGGGCATAGAAGGTGCTGCGAGCAACACCGCTTTTGTCGAGCACGTCTTGGATGCGGACGTTTTGATAATCTTTTTCAAGCAATACGGCGGCGAAAGCGTCGTATATCTTTTGAGTTGTAGAGCTGATTTTGTCGTGCATAGCAAATCTCCTTTTTCACATTATATCAAACACGGAGTTCGCTTGTCAATACACCGTGTACGATTTTATACCGAAAACAAAACATTATGTTTCATTTTGTTTTGAAAATATCGTTTTAAGACGAACAAAAGAGCGGTTTATGCTTGATATAAAGGGTTTTATGCGGTATAATTTGAGATACAAAAAGGAGAAAGAGACAATGCTTTTCGTTGACGGACTTTCCGTATATGCACGCTATTTGCACGGGGACGGCGCAATCGTTTCGGACGTGCATTTTTGCGTTGGCGACGGACAAAGTCTTGCCATAGTGGGAGAGTCTGGCTCGGGCAAGTCTATGATTGTGGACGCACTTGTAGGAGTGCTTGCCGACAACTGTTATGCTACGGGCAAAATTGTCCTTGACGGCGACGATATATTGAAAAATCCGCGCACTCTGAAAAGAAAACTCGGCAGAAGCGTCGCATTCATTCCGCAGGGCGCGAGCGAGTCTCTCAATCCGTCTCTCAAAGTGGAAACGCAGATTTACGAAGCGTTTTCAAGAAGCGGACCGTCACTCAACCGTGACGAAAGAAAGGCGTACGCACTTTATAATCTTAAAAAAGTCGGACTTGAAGACGAAAGCGTGCTCGAAAAATATCCGTTTGAGATAAGCGGCGGACAGGCGCAAAGAGTGGTGCTTGCAATCGCGCTGTGCTCAAAACCTAGTCTTATCGTCGCGGACGAAGCGACAAGGGGAATCGACGCGGAAACCGCAGAAGTGTTTTTGAAGTGCGTCAAAGAAGAATTTTGTGGCAGTGCGAAGATCTTTGTCACTCACGATATGAGCCTTGCCAAGACTTGCGACAAGGTGCTTGTGTTGAAGGCGGGCGAGCAGGTGGAATACGGTTTTAGCGAAGACGTGCTTGTCAATCCCAAGAGTGAATATACGCAACAATTGTTGAAAAGGGCGGCGCAAGAATGATAGAACTGAAAAATTTGTCAAAGACTTTCACCGTCGGAAAGGGCAAAACGAAGACCACCACCGTTGCGCTCACGGACGTATCCTTTGAAATAGACGACGGCAAAAAAGTGGGGCTTATAGGCAAGAGTGGAGAAGGCAAATCGACTATCGCGAATATTCTTTGCGGAGCGGTTGCACCGAGCGGCGGAAACGTATACAAGGACGGAAAAACTCTTTGGAACGAAAAGGGGAAGTACGACAGACGTCTCGGAAAAGAAATTCAAATCGTTCCGCAACAACCCTTGCTTGCGCTTGACCCTATGCAGCGTTCGGGCGATGTCGTCAAAGAAGCACTTATATCGTCAAAACACGCGCGCTACGGAAAGGACGCACAAGAAAAAGCGTTGCAACTCTTCGACACGGTGGGACTTGAAAGAACGCTGTGGAACAGATTGCCGTTGCATCTTAGCGGCGGACAGGCTCAAAGACTCGTGATAGCGCGCGCTCTTGCAACTAGGCCTGCTCTTATCGTGAGCGACGAGTCAACGTCCATGCTTGACCCCGCAACGAGCAGAAGCGTGCTGGAATTATATGACGAACTTGTTAAGACTCTCGGCATATCCGTTCTTTTTATCTCTCACGACTTGGACACTGTGAAAGAGTTCTGCGACGAGATATATCTTTTGCAAGACGGTGCGGTGAGTAAGACGAAGATATAGGAAAAATAGCATAAAAGGCTGTTTATCTTGCGATATGTCGCGATAAACGGCGAATAAGGTGAAAAATGAGAAAAAACAAATTTGTTTATCTATTTATTGTCGTATGTTTGACGGCGTTGCTTGCGGCGTGTCTATGCGCTTGCAACGATACGCAAAGCGTAGAAAACATTCTTATTGTTGGCACGACGATGACGGTCGATTCGCTAAATCGTCTGGACAGTGCGGGCGGTGCTCCCGGGTACAATTTCGACAAAATCGCAAGTGCGGTTTCGCAAATTACGCCCGTTGCGCAGATAGACGGAGAATTTATTCCGCTTGCGTGCGGCTATACCGTTAGCGAAGACGGAACGACGGTTACGCTCACTCTCAAAAACGGTTTCAAGTGGCACGACGGGCAGGCTTTGACCATTGACGATATCGAGTATACCTTGTCGGCATTCGTCAAAGGTACGGATTACGAAAGCGTGCAAAAAAACGGCAATTCTCTTGTTTACACGCTTTGCACGACGGACACGAAATTCCTCGAGAAAATAGCAAGCGAAAGCGTGTTGCCCAAACACGTGTTTGACGGCAAAACGAAAGAAACGCTCACCGACGAAGAATCGGTGGTGGGCGCAGGCCCGTTCAGATACGTCGGAAGAGACATTGCGGCAGGCACGATAACTTTTGAAAAATTTGCAGAGTATCCGTATGCGCAAAGCGTGAAAATCGACAAGGTGATTTTCAAGTGGTACGGCACGGCGGAAGTGTTGACGGCGGCTCTCAAAAGCGGCGAAATCGACATGATTTTCAACTACGGAACGGGCATTGGCGACGATTCGGTTGCGGCACTCGAAGACAGCGAGAGCGTGACGCTTGCAACCTATGCGACGAAGGCTCTTCCCAAAGTGCTTTTCTTCAACAATCAAAAGATGACCGACACAAGAGTTAAACGCGCGATTGCCTTGTCGATAGACTACGACAAAATACGATCGACTTTCGGCTCAAAAAGCAGTGCAAAATCAAGAGAAGGGCTTGTCGCTCCCGGTATTTTCGGATATAAGGAAACACCCGAATGGCAAAAAAATCTCGATGAAGCGAAACGGCTTTTGAGCGAAGCGGGCTATAGCGAGCAAAACAAGTTCCGTTTTGAAATTCTCGTGCGTTCCGGAAGTGACGATACGCAATACGCAACGCTCATAAAAACGCAAATCGAAGAAAACGGCATGGTTGAAGTCTCGTTGCTTTCAAAGGGAAGCGACTGGCAATCGTATTATCAGGACGGCAAACACATGGCAAGTTTTGCAAAAGTAACAGCGAAGGGCTACGATTTCGAAGCGGGTTATGCGACGAGATACACACTTGCTGCGAACACGAGTATGCTCGATATGAAAAACCCCGTTGCGCACGGACAAATGCTCGTTGAAGACAAAGACGGCAATCTGACCGAGTACGGCAGAATACTCAAAGCAATGTCGGGGGCGAAAAATTCCGAGCAACTTGCAAAAGCGGTCGGCGAATATCAGGACTACGTCTCGGCAAACGTCGTGTGCGTGCCTTTGTTTTACGACGGAGTCACGCAGGCATGTTCGAGCAAAGTGTCCGGATTCAAGGTTGACGGAACGGGTGCGATTCTCAACGTCGTCTCTTTCCAAACCCTTGAAAAAAGAGTGTGAAACGGACTAAACGCACAATTTTACAGCGATACGGTGCAGATAAAAGGCAGTGTCGATTGCATTGGTTTGAAAAAGTAAACAATACTTGAAAGAAGGACAAAATGGCAAGAAAACTCGGCAAAAGCGTTATATTTTCCGTGATTGCATTGATCGCGATATTTGCGGTCAATTTCTTCTTGCCGCGCCTTATGCCCGGCGACCCGCTTGCAAATCTCGTCGGTGCGGACGAAAGCACTTTGTCGAAAGAAGAATACGACGCCTTGTATAAAGAAATGGGGCTCGATCAACCGCTCGGCAAACAGTTCGGCACGTACGTAAAGAATCTGTTTAAAGGAGAGTGGGGATATTCTTATCATCAGGGACGCGACGTAAGCGAAGTGATTGCCGAGAAGATCCCGCGCACGTTGCAGATTACGCTTCCCGCCTGGATACTTTCCGCGCTTCTTGCGTATTGGCTCGGCCTTGCGGCAGGATATAAAAAATCTCGCATTGCAGACGTCGGATTGAGCAGCGCAATGGTGCTTGTAGACGCAGTTCCGACGTTTCTTATGGCAATAATGCTTCTCATCTTGTTTGCGTTCGAGTGGAAGATCTTACCTTCGGGTGCGCTTAATTCGGTGGGACAGAGCGGCTTTGCGGACAGATTGAGACATCTCGTGCTTCCCGTGCTTACGCTGACGCTTGCTTCAACGCCGAAAAAATTTCTTCTCGTGCGCAATCAGGCGGCAGGCGTTGCCGAAACCAAATATATAACGTATGCGCGCGCGAAAGGTTTGAGCGGAGCGAGAGTTAAAAGCGAGCACATTTTTCCGAATATATCCGCGCCTTTCATATCTATGCTCGGCACAAGTTTCGGGCATATGATTGCAGGATCGATAGTCGTTGAAAAGGTCTTTTCTATCGACGGCGTGGGAATGCTTGTCAACAGAGCCATATTCGACAAAGATTTCCCCATGCTGCAAGGCGCGCTTCTCGTCATCGCACTCAGCGTTATACTGTCAAATTTCATAGCCGACGCAATCAGCGTATTTGCCGACCCGTCGCAAAGGAGAAGAGTATGAAATCGACTTTGCAAACGGGCTACAAAACGAGAAGAGTGCTGTCAACCGTGGTTTTTGCACTTGGCATTGCGATATTCCTTGTTTTTGCGATATTCGCAATCTTCGGAGAAAAGATCGCGCCGTATGCCGCTACTGAGAGTTTTGACAAATTCTTGCCTTGCACGAGAGAGCATTTGCTCGGTACGAACAATCTCGGATATGACATCTTGTCACAACTCATCGTCGCAACGAGACCTACGCTTATAGTCGGAGTTACGAGCGCGCTTGCGTGCGTCGTGATAGGCGTTGTAGTCGGCGTGATTGCGGGATACGTCGGCAAAGTCGCAGGCGAAGCGGTCAACGGAATAATCAACTTTTTCTTGCTCATACCCATGCTTCCCATGGCAATCGTGATCGCGGCGTACACGAGCGGCAACTCGGCGAGCATAATTCTCACCATATCCGCGCTTTGCTGGTGTTCGACGGCAAGAGCGGTTAGAGCAAAGACGTTGAGTGTGAAAAACTCCGATTTCGTGCGTTCGCTCAAAACGCTCGGATACAGCCCATGTCGCATACTTTTCCGCCACGTATTGCCCAACGTGCTTGACGTTGCGGCGGCAAAATTTATACCGTCTGTTGCAAGTTGCATAATGGTGGAAGCGACGCTCAGTTTCTTGGGAATGGGCAGCGTCGAAAGCGTGACGTGGGGAGTTATGATAAACTATGCGTACACCTACGGCGGAATAAGCCTTGCAAAATACAATTGGTTGCTTGCGCCCGGCGTGTGCATAATGCTGATACAAATCGGCTTTTATATGATACAGCAATATATAGAATTTCGTCGCAGAATCGTGCAAAACGCAACGATAAACCGCGACTAACGTAAAGATAAAATGCCTTTTTAAGCATAAGGAGCAAAAATATGTGTCTTGGTGACCCAAACTGTAGCTGCAATAAGATAAGCGACGTGAGAGCGATAAGAGATCAGGAACTCGTTTTTTCAAACGCTCACGCAAGGCTCGTCCCCGATGACGAACGCACGAAAAAAGCGAGAGCGGAACTCGCCGCCTTTCCCGATGATTTCAACCGTATCGTTGCGCTCGGCGATGCGCTTGCTTTTCAGATGAGATATAGAGAAGCACTCGAATGTTTTGAAAAAGCGTGTGAGATGCGACCCGACGATTACAAGGTGAGAAGAAAATGTGCGGGCAGATATTTGTCCACGCTCAATCTCGACAAAGCAGAAAAAGCGTTTGCCTGGTGTCTTGAAAACACCGACGACAGACTTGACGCGCTCTACATGTCGGCGTGCTGCAAGTATTATCAGGGGGAATACGAAAAGGCGAAAGTTATGTTTGACGAGTGCGTCGAACTTGCAAAAAACAACGGAGATATGTACGTTGCGTCTTTGTTCTGGACAATTGCGTGTTCGGTGCAACTCGGAAGAAAGGTAGACGAAGATATTGCAAAATTTCACGGAGACGTTCAAATAGGGCATCACACCGGATATTTGCAAACGTTGAAACTGTTTGCCGGTGCGCCGCTTGCAGAATGCGACACGATACCCAAAGAAGACGAGTTGCAACTTTGCATTTTTACGTACGGCGTGCATCTTTTCTACAAGCACAAGCAAAATGCGTTTCTTGCGGATGCGTTTCTTGCCGGCACGCTCAATCTCGACACTTATTTTTCCGCGTTTGCGTATCTCGGAGCATACACGGAATATATAAGACAGAAAAAATAAAAATTTGCAAAAAAACGATTTTCGGCATAGAACTCGCCGCGACACAAGTTTTTTATATTAGCGTTTCAGGTCTCCCGAACGGAGAAAAGACAAAAGGAAAGAGCCTTGGCAAATCGCCAAGGCTCAATCCATAAAAACAAAAACAGGAAAGGGAGATGATGCTTATATCATAAAGTGCGATTGTTAATAATAAATTAAAATTTCGCACATTTTGTAAATTTTTTCGAGAAAAATAAAAACGAGCCGAAAGCCCGTTTTTTGTTTTCTTTTTGTGGAATCAGAATTCGTAATCTTCGCGTTTGTGGATATCTCTCATTC
>CAVKIG010000040.1:0-14500 GCA_963656415.1 bacterium
ACGAGAATGCGTGGCACTGTGTTGCGCAAGCCGCCACGCAGGCGAAGTGGCATAATAAGAGAAATGGCGTAGGTTATGTCTCGACCGTAAGGAACGCAGTGACGGAATAGCGATTGTTACGAAGTCAATCGCGTCGAGTTGTCCCCCGCTACGCGGTCACCGTGGGTTCCCTGAAAGGGGGAACGGCGATATGGGCGCGACGCGTAAAGCAATTCGTCCAGTGGACGGATTGTAGCCAAAGCGAACAAGGCGGATTGCCACGCAAACGCCGCAGTCCAAACACCTGAGGAAAGGGGAAAGTTGCATTTAGGGTGTTAAACGCAAAACTTTTGTAGAGTGGTGGAAGAAATACCGGCGCGGATCGGAAAGATGGGGTGTTCTATTTAAGGTTTCAAACGCTCAACCATTGTAGAGCCCTTATATATTCGTGAACAAAAATATTTTGTTCATGGTTAAAACCTTATTGCCAATTTTCGACATCTTTTATATAATGTCAGTATGGCAGACAAGAAATCTTCAAAAAACTCAAAATCAACAAAGTCAACTTCGACCAAGTCGTCGAAGTCAAAGCAATCGCAAACTTCCACCATTGAAAAGGCGGTGAAAAAGGCGTACAAGAAAAATCCGAAAGCGGTGATTATCACAATCGTCGCAATCGTGCTTGTCGTCGCAATAAGTTGGGCGATATTGTACTTTGCGTTCCCCGATACATGGCAACAAATCGTATCCATATTTGACAAGGACAAAGACGGCGGAAACAAGTTTACGCCGCTCGTGCGCGGAGAAGGAGAACTTTTGGTGCACATGCTTGATGTCGGGCAGGGCGATTGCATATACGTGCAACTGCCGGACGGCAAAGATATGGTGATTGACTGCGGCAACGATAAAGATAACGGAGAATACGAGAAAAAGACGTTTGACTATCTCGACGCATACATCACCGACGATACGGTGGAGTATCTTATGCTCACGCACTGCGACAGCGATCACGTGTATTTCATGGACGAATTGCTCGAACGCTATCAGGTGGAAAAACTGTTTATGCCCAACGTGCTTGCAACGCCGGGAACAAAAACCGAAAGCAAAAAGAAACTGCAAGACCAAATAGACGCGCTCGACACGACGAGATTCACCGATCCCGACACTGTGGATTCGGTGACGTATGCGGAGTTTTTCATCGCCGCGCTCACCGAGCCGAATTGCGAAATCGTGCTCAACGTTGACCCCGACGAGAAGACCAACAGCATAATCATCGAAGAAACGACCTACCGTCTTGTGTTCTATTGCCCCACGCAAGAGTATTACAACGACTACGGTCTCAACACCGCAGAGCGCAAGAACGCAATTTCTCCGATAGGTATCCTTGAATACAACGACAGAAAAATCATGCTCACCGGCGACAGCAACAAATTCAACGAGCCGCTTGTTATGGCGCGCACGGGCAAAGTGGATTGCGACGTTTTGAAGGTCGGACACCACGGCAGTGAAACGTCAACGCTCGACAACTTCCTTGACAACTATTCGTTTGAATACGCAATCATCAGTTGCAATGCGGCAGGCAACACGTTCTATCATCCGCGCCAAGACACGCTTGACAGGCTGAAAGCTCGCGACATTGACGTGTATCGCACCGACAACAACGGCAACATCGTGGTCTCGGTGGACAAGGACGGCAATATCAAAATCACCACTCAAAAGGAGTGGGACAAGCAAGCCAACTATGTTGGATTGACAGGAAAACCCCAAACCCAAACAAGAATAAGAGACACGCGCATGCGTGTCTTTTTTGTTGAGAAAGAAAGGTTTGGCAATGAACAAATGCCGTCATTGCGGCAACGGCATCGCTTGCTTGCAATCAACGCCGAGAGCCGCATTAGGCTTTTGTTCTGCTAACCGCGCCGAAAATCTTTGCTATCAGTTCAGGCAAGGACAAAACTCCTGCCACAGTTTCGCAAAATTGTCGGCTTGGTGTATTCGATTTGGGTGGGACACCCACACCCGATTTAGAATACTTGGTGAAATGCAAATTCTCCTTGTCATTCTGAGCGAAGTCGAAGAATCTAGCGTAGCGAAATATGCGCCTAACGGATAGATGTTTCGACAGGCTACTCGCAACTGCTGTGCTTACGCATATAACCTACGGTTTTGCCTTAACTGCTAGCGCAAATTCTCGGTGCGGTAGAAAGACTAAAATTTATCGCAATAAAAGAAAAGACACGCAAAAGCGTGTCTTTCGTAAACTTGTAGTAAAAAATGATAGAATACTAAACGCCGCAGATTGAATAAAGAGCGCGAAAAAGCCCTTTGCACGACAACCCTAATGTACTGACGTACATGAGTTGGCGAGCAAAGGGCTTTGACAATGCTATTTGGCAATCTGCGACGTTTAGTCTGCTTTGTAGGGGAGAAGAGCCATAACTCTTGCTCTCTTGATTGCGACTGCGAGCGTTCTTTGGTGCTTTGCGCACACACCGCTCATACGACGGGGAAGGATTTTGCCTTTCTCGGTGGTGTATCTTTTGAGTTTTGCAACGTCTTTGTAGTCGATGTCTTCAACGTGGTCGACGCAGAACGTGCACACTTTCTTTTTGGGCACTCTCTTGGGTGCGCGTGGTGCTTTAACTTCTTCAGCCATTTTCTTAACTCCTTAAAAAATTAGAATGGAAGGTCTTCGTCGATGGGCTTGAGATCGTCGAAATCGACGTCGTCAGAGCCGTTTTCATCGGATTTCGTGGAAAGGAATTGCACTTCGTCAGCCGCAATTTCAGTCACGTAACGACGAGAACCGTCTTGCGTGTCATAACTTCTTGTTTGAATGCTGCCGCTGATTGCCGCTTTGCTGCCTTTTTTGAGATAGCGTGCGCAATTGTCGGCTTGTGCTCTCCAAACTACGACGGGGAGAAAGTCTGTTTCTCTCTTGCCGTCTTTTGAATAAGAACGAGACACAGCAAGTGTAAATCTGCAGAATTTGATACCGCTATTTGTGGAAGCGAGTTCCGGATCCTTGGTCAAATTGCCGATCAAAAATACTTTGTTCATACTTTTCTCCTTGCGATTATTTCTTGATGATCATTTGTCTTACGACGTTTTCGTCGTTGCGCATGTATCTGTCAAGTTCTGATTGTGCTTCTTTGGTGCAGGTGATGTTCATGAGAACGTAGTAACCTTCGGTTTGCTTGTTGATTTCGTAAGCAAACTTTCTCATGCCCCATTTGTCCAAAGCGTCAACGGTTCCGCCGAGAGTTGCGACGAGATTTTCAAACTTTTCAACGGTTTGAGTCTTCTTGTCGTCGTCCACGTCACAGCGAATGATGTAGAGAACTTCATACTTGTCCATACTTTTTTTACCTCCTTGTGGTCTATGTGTCCCTTGCGGGAAAGGAATTTGCATTCTTTTGAATGCTCAATAATAATATATTATATTTTAATAAAAGTAAAGCGAAAACGCAAAAATGGTGAAACGAACGGTTTTTGGAAAATTCTGCGTTAAGGAAGTTAATTTTTTGTTTCTTGTATCTTTAGAAAATCTTTATGTTTGATTTAGCCTTAATTTATTTGACAGACGTATCATATTATTGTCGCCGAAAGGTGACGCAAAAATCGAAAAACCCATTAAGGAGATAATGAATTATGAAAAAAGCAATCGTATCCGTTCTTTGCGTAGTGCTTGTGCTTTCGCTCTCTGTTGTAGCGTTTGTGGCATGCGACAAGAATGACAAAACTGCAAGCAACTCCGACGTTCTCGGCACGGCTGTTGCTGTTGCGGCATCACAACTCGGCGGAGCATCCACCGCTGCGGAAGACGCAAACGACGACTTCAAAGCAGGCATCAATCTCAACGTCGGCAACGATACTGCATCTTTGACAGCAGGCGCAACCATCAACGGCATCGGCAAAATGGTCACTCCCATCATCGAAAATGCAGTCGGTCAAGTGGACAAATTCCTTGGCGACAACGGCATCTCCGTCAACAAAGTGGAGAGCGATGACAAAGACTTTTCCGAAAAGTTCTCCATCACCTACACCTATGTCAACGACAAAACCGGTGAAAGCGTAACCGAAGAGCTTGCTCTTTATGTCAAACTTTCAGAAGGCGCAGAGCTTGAAGGCAAGAAAGACTACACTTTCGACGCAAAAGTCGTGAAAGTTGTCAAACAAGAAGGCAAAGAAGACATCAGCATCACGCTTGCTTCCTTCTCCGGTCAAGCAAAATTTGACACCGACAAAGACGCAATGGTCTTCTCGTTCGGTGCTGACGGCGCATCTGCAAGCGCATTTGCAAATCTCAAAGCATACTCCACCAAGAAAGGCTCGATCGTTCTTGAAATGAATGCAGGCGCAGGCATCAGCGGCACTGCAACTGCAAATGCAAGCGTGTCCATCGAACTTGGCAAATCCGACAACAAGTACGGCGCAATCGTCACCGTCACGGGCAACACCGAGGCGTTCGGCTACGGCGCATCCTTCACGGTCATCGCAAAAGTTTCTGCCAACAGTGCAGAAGACGCATCCGACTTTGCAATCAGCGGTTCTTTCGATGCAACCATCAAATTGGGCGCTGCACTCGGTGAATACAATGCAAAAGCAGATCTCAACGGCAAGGCTCACTATGACGTCGAATCCGACTCACTCCAACTCGGACTCACCGGCAACGTGACGTTTGCAAAAGTTGAAAACAACTGATTTTCTCCCACGCACAATATATAAAAAAGACGCTCGCAATTGCGAGCGTCTTTTTTATGCCGAATACAAATGCGCAAAAAGAAAAATCGCCGTAACGGCGATTTTGTTTTGTTTGTCTATTTATTCGTCTTTTAGCAGTTTTTTGATTTTCTTTTTTGCCGAATATATCGTGTTGTCCACTTTCTTTTGCTCTATGCCGAGTTCTTTTGCGATTTCGGAATAACTCAGACATTCAAGATGCAGTTTAAGCACGGCAAGTTCAACGGGGGTGAGCAGGGCGGTTATCGCGTCGAAAAGCAGTGCGGAAGTCTCGTTTTCGATGAAAATATCTTCAGGGTCTTGCATGGGGGCTTGGACTGATTCGGAGAGTGATACGTCGTCTATGTTGACTTCGTCGAGACTTGGCTTTCGCAATGCGTCCACAATTGCGTTGCGTATACACGTCGAAGCGTAGGTTTTGAAACTTGCTTTGCCGTTTTCATCATACGTGCGTATCGCGCGCATAAGCCCCAGCATGCCGTAGCCTGCAAGATCGTCCGCATCCGCCATCACGCCCAAAGATCGAGCAATGGTCTTGGCAAGATTCATATAGGAAACCGCGACGGCGTTTTCTGCATCAACGTCGCCGTTTTGCGCGGCTTTTATGAGTTGTAGTTCTTGCTCTTTTGTCATGATGATTTTTGTTTTCTCCACACCGTTTGAGTGTGAAGTGCGCTATGGATAAGTTTAAATCGGGTGCAACCGATATCGTTTTTTCGTCTTGTCTCTACAAGGTTGTACGAGTAAAACCCTAAATGCAACTTTCCCCTTTCCTCAGGTGTTTGGACTGCGGCGTTTGCGTGGCAATCCGCCTTGTTCGCTTTGGCTACAATCCGTCCACTGGACGAATTGCTTTACGCGTCGCGCCCATATCACCGTTCCCCCTTGCAGGGAACCCACGGTGACCGCGTGGCGGGGGACAACTCGACGCGATTGACGCAAAGCGTAACAATCGCTATTCCGTCACTTCGTTCCTTACGGTCGAGACATAACCACCGCCATTTCTCTTATTATGCCACTTCGCTTTGTGTGTCGGCTACGCAACAACACGGCGCAGTCGCTCGTACTGCACACACAAGGGCACACACACGTCAAAAACAAGCGAACTTGTGTGTGACGCAAGCTCGGCGCTTATTTGCTCGCCGCCGTTGCGGCTCGTGTTCCGTCTTCGAAGTCGCACATTCCGTTAATAAGTGCGCTCCGAATATGTTTTCGTTTCGGGCGCAACAACACACTTTGTCATTGCGAGCGACAGCGTGGCAATCTCGTGGAAACGAAACGACAAACTTTTTCTGCGCCCGCGCCACAATTATTAATTATTCATTATTCATTACTAATTATTAATTCCTGCGTTGCCTTATCGCTTCGTACAGCACTATGCCGGCGGCGACGGATGCGTTGAGAGAGTTGACGTTTCCGAATTGCGGAATGGTGAGCGTATCGTCGCAAAGCTCTTTGGTCAGGCGGTGAATCCCTTCGCCTTCGCTGCCGATGACGATTGCAAGATTTCCGTTGAGATTTGCATCTTTCGGGGCTTTACCGTCAAAATCCGTCGCATAAACCCATACATTCTGCTCTTTCAGGTCTCTTATCACGTCGTTGATGTTGGTGACTTTTGCGATGAGCATATGCTCGGTCGCGCCACATGCGACTTTGACAACGGTGTCGTTGACGCCCACGCTTCTATGCTTGGGGATGACTATGCCGTGCGCTCCGAAACACTCCGCGCTTCTTATGATTGCGCCGAGATTGTGTGGGTCGGTGATGCCGTCAAGAAGGACGATGAGCAGCGGCTCGTCTTTGCTCTTGGCAAGGTTCAAGATGTCGTCAACGTCACAATATTCAAAGTCGGTGACTGCCGCGACAACGCCTTGGTGATTGCCGCCGTTTGAGAGTTTGTCCAGCATGTTTTTGTCAACGTAACTCGTGACGGTGCGCGCTTCTTTTGCAAGTTTGTGCACTTGAGAGAGCATGGGATCGAACTCTCCTTTTTGCAAGAAAAGTTTGTCTATTGTTTTGCCTGCTCGGTAGGCTTCTTTGACGGGGTTGCGACCGTAGATGTACATATTCTTCCTTTTTGCTCGCGTATTGCGAGCGTGGCTTGCGCCGTTTTTGTTGGTTTCCGCTTCCAAAAAAGGCAGGGATCATTTGTTGATGTTGTCTTCAAAGCATATAGACAAAAATTCTTCAAGTCTTTGCGTGTTGCCTATGAGATACAAATATCCGAGTACCGCTTCAAAACCGCTTGCGCGTCTATATTCGCTCATCTCGGCGTGCTTTGCGCTTGTTTGCACCTTGCAGTTGCGCGCGCGGCGGAAAACGTCTTGTTCGTCTTCATCGAAAAGCGGGAGCAATTTTTCCGCTTCGGCGGCTTGCGATACGGCTTTGACCACCTTGATGACTTCGTGATGCAGCGCGCCCGTTTTTTGCGTTGAGCCGATGGTGACTCTCGTGCGAGTGTAAAGGGACTGCACCGCGTCTCCGACGAACGCAAGAGCCATCGGATGAAGGGCAAGCGCGTCTTGCTTGCTTATGGGGGTTGTCAGCGAGAATATCGAATTGTTGTCCATAAATTGAATTTTAGCATAACCGCGCGAGTTTGGCAACAACTAGCAAGATTTAAGCATATTGACATTATATAAAAAAAATAATAATATATAAACATAAAAAATAGGCTTTACAGCCCCAACGGGACATTATGAAAAAATCAAGAAATATCGGCAAAATCCTGCTTGTTGCGGTAGCGATCGCGCTGCTTTGCGCGCTTTTGACGTCTTGTGGTCTTTTCAATTCGCTAAAAACCATTTCTTCTGCGACCGTCGTTGCGCGCATAGGGCTGGAAAAGACGGCGGACGGCGTGTACGAAGTGCAGGCGGGCAAAGAATTTACGCTTGCGGTTGTGTGGAACAACAAACGAGCCTTGAATCCGTCTATAGAATGGCACGAAGTGCTTGACGGCAAAGACTCCGTTCTTCCGCTTTTCAAAGACGAGCAAATTCTCACCTACACGCACAAAAGAGAAGACATCGGCAAAACGTTTTCTTATTACGCAAAAGTCAACGAGCTCGTGCGCGCGGAAGGCATCAAAGTCAGAGTGGCGGAAGCAAAGCTCGATCCGCCCGCAATCGCTTGCCAAGACGAGTTGAAAATCGTTGACGGCAAAATCCAACAGAACATAATCGGCGGACTTAAAGACGTAAAGCTCACGGCAAGTTGGAATGCCGCCGTTCTCGATCCCGATCTCGAAGTGACGGTCGAATGGTTTGTAAACGACAAAAAAGTCGCAGACGGCGCAGAATACACCTATTCCGTGTCGGGCATAAGCGAGCCTTTGACCGTTGACGTCACTTGCAAGGTGAGCGCGGACGGAATGGATGCAAAATCCACAACCGTAAGCCTGATTTTCGTTGAAAAATATGATCTTGTGGACAGCGTAACGGTCAACATTGACGACGCAAGATTCACAAAGATCGCCACGGACACCTATTATGTGCAAAAGACGTCCGACAAGCTGCACTTCGCATTGAGCGCGTCGATTGCGCCTGTCACGGCAAATCTGGCGGCGGATTGCGAGTGGAGCTTCGAGCATTCGGGCAAGTCAATAATAGGCGACAAATCCACGCATATCGAAAACGTCGGCTTGAACGAAGGCAAAAATATCGTGACTGCAACAGTCGGCAACGTCGTAAGCAGAAGAATAACGATATATTACATGACCTACGACGTCGATTCGATTCCCGACGAGATAAAGAGCGCAATCACCGACAAGTTCTTGTGGAACGGCAACTATTGCGACAGATACGTGACCTGCCAGGAAGAAGTGAACGAGTTTGTCGGATACGCCATATCGCAACATCAGAAAAACAAGGCTTTTGAGATGTATATGCCCGTTGCAAACTGGGCGATCTCTCAATCCGAATTTGCGGACGTCATGTCGCTTGCAATCAAGCAAGGCGGAGACGAGTCGGGATATTATGCGTATAATATGATCAAAATCGGCACTGTCGGCAAGTTTACGTTTGTGGACGGAACGGAATTCGGCATTCCGTCCGGCGCATATCAACCTGCGGAAACAGTGAAACAAGCAACCGCGTTTTTGAGATATTCGGAAGTGGAGAACAAGAGAGAGTCTCTCCCCATTGACGAGAAGACGGAAACAATGAACGTTGCAAACTCCAACGATTTGTATCGCGTCGTATCAAACGGATTCAAGCCCGTGTTTTCTGCCGACGAGAGCGGTCAAAAATTGCAAGCTCTGTACAACAAGGCAAGAAAAGTGCTTATCGACTATATATCCGCCGATATGACGGACGTTGAAAAAGTCGCCGCAATATACGACTGGATCGTCAACGAAGTGGACTATGACTATGCGGTCGCATCTCTCGGCACGGGCAGCGGAACGTCGGGCTACAACGCGTTCTATCTCGAAGGCGTGTTTGACGACAAGAGAGCGGTGTGCGACGGCAAGTCAAAGGCTTTTGCGTTGCTTTGCGGCATGGAAAACATCAAGGCAATCAGAGTCAGCGGTTATGCAAGGGAAAATATCGCGTCCGTGCCCGATTCCGAAAAGGCAAAATACGGGCATGCCTGGAACAAGGTGCTTGTTGACGCAAACAACGACGGCGAAAGAGAGTGGTACGTCGTGGATACCACGTGGGGCGACGTGGAAGTGGGCGGCACAAGCGGCAGAACGGAATATCTCAATTACAGCTATTTCCTTGTCACCGATGAGGCGGTTGCAACGACGCATCAGGCAAAAATCGCAACTCCGAAAGCGAACACCGAATACAACGTGTACAAGAACACGTTCTTCACATACAAGGGAGTGACTTACGATTTCTACATCGAATCGAGCGTGGAGCGCGACATTCTCATTGCGTACAGCAGAGCCAACGGCAACATCGCAATGTGCGTGTACATCGAATATGCCGCGCAAGGCGGACACGGCTATGCGTTTGTGGGGCTCGGCGACAATCAGTACGTCGTGTATGCAAGTTGACAAAGCACGATATTTAGCACAATTTGTGACAAACAAAAAGCGTACGCCACGGCGTACGCTTTTTGCAAAGGGGGAGATAAGGGAGAGAATTGTTTGATTTATATCAAATAAGGTTTGTTTTTTGTTGTGCGTATTATAGGTACGCGCGCAAGGCTTTTATGTTTTTGTCATAGACTTTCATAAGGTCTTTTGCAACGTCGGGCACGTCAACGCCGTCTCTTGCAAGTTCGTTTATGCACTTTTGCACGCTTTCGATGCCCATGTTGTAGCCGTCTATAAGCATGCTTGCAAGATGCGTCGGTTTGTTGTTTATTCCGGCGTTCATTTTCACGCCCGCTTTGAGCATCATGCGTTGCATGGGATTTGTTTTTGCGTTTTCGAGTTCTTTTTCTCCGAGTTCGCTTGCGGCTTTTTGATAGAAGTCTTCAAGCACTTCCTTTTGAGAAAGGACGAGATTTTTGAGTTTGTCGCACTCGATATAGTCGAGCATATCTTCTATGGATTGCACGCCCATTGCGGTGTTGCGCACCATTTCTCTGAATATTTTCATTTCGTCTCCTTGTCGTTTTTTCTTATTATCGGCAAGAATCCGATTTTTATACGCGCTTGCGTTTATGGTGTGCGTTTCGTTGTTTTTACGATTTCTCGGATTTCATTTTTTACGGTAAATTCAAGGTGGACGGCGTTTGAGACAAGCGTCAACCGAACAGTTTTTCAAGCCACTCTTTCACCCACGATTTGTACACGATTTTTTCTCCGTTTTGCGTATCGGGGACGAAGCACAGCGGCGGAAATGCAACGCACCACCAGTTGTCGCCGACGCCTTCTCCGAGATAGACGATAAGTGCGTCGTAGTTGCCTTCGGGGAAGTCGTAGCCGTCGTATTTTCTGTCGGGAAAATATTCGTTTTTCAACGCAATCGACGCTTTATAATCAAATCCGTGTTTATAAAGTGTTGAATTTGCGATTTCAACGATTTTGTTTTCTTCTTGTTCAAGCACTTTCACGGCTTCGTTTTTGCTTTTGCAATCCGCAAGCCTTGTCGTGAGATATGCGGTGATTTCGTCGCGTACGGCAAGTTTTACGGTCTGGTCTTCTTGCGAATTCGAGTTGGCTCTTATATGTATTCTCACACACTCGTTTGCAAGTTTCTCCTGTTTTGAATCGCAGGCGCAAAGCGTGAGTGCGACAGTTGTTATTGTCACGATTAAAATCGCGAATGCAATTATGCGGCGTTTTTTCATACGAGTATCTTTGCCCGATTTTTGACGGGTTATACGCATAAAAAACAAATCGAAACCAAAACTATCAAAAAAGGAGTGCAATATGAAATCAAAAAATACGTTTATCGCGACCGATGCGTATGCAAAGGAAAGACGAATGGCGTTCAGGGTGCTTTTGTGTCTCGTATGTGCTTTCGTCGTGTTTTCGATTGTGTCGAGTGCGTTCTTTTCCGATTCCGCTATTGCCGATGCCGCGGTGCTGAAACAAGGCTCTCGCGGAGATACCGTCAAGACTATGCAGCAGAAACTCATTCGCTGGGGGTATCTCAAAGGCACGGCGGACGGAGTATTCGGCGCAAAGACAAAAAGCGCGGTCATCGGTTTTCAGAAGAAAAACGGACTTACTGCCGACGGCATAGTGGGCAAGGCAACTGCGCAAGCAATGGGGTTGAAACTTACTTCGAGCACGAGCTTTTCATCGTCTTCTTCGTCTTCGACAGACCTTAATCTTCTTGCGCGCGTAGTATACGGAGAAGCGCGCGGAGAGCCGTATACGGGACAAGTGGCGGTTGCCGCCGTCGTTCTCAACAGGGTCAAGAGCGCGTCTTTTCCTAATACGGTGGCAGGCGTGGTGTATCAATCGGGCGCATTCGATTGCGTTGCCGACGGACAGATAAATCTCACGCCCAATCAATCGGCGTACAATGCCGCGCGTGACGCACTCAACGGCTGGGACCCGACCTACAACTGTTTGTTTTATTACAATCCGCGCACTGCGACGAGCAAATGGATGCTCTCGCGCCCCGTCAAACTGACGATAGGCAATCACGCGTTTTGTTAAGGAGCGATTATGAAAAATTCAAAGGATAATAAAAACGAAAAAGTAAAAGACGCAAAAAGCGTCTCTGAAATCAAGAAAAAAAGAAAATCAAACATGGTGAAAACCGCAATTTTGTCAACGGCGTTCGGCATTTGCGCAAGCGCGATAGTCGGCCTTTCTGTTGCGCTTTATTTTTCGCAACAAACCGTTGCCACTCACGAAGCGTATCAAAAGCAAATGGACGCGGTGTATTTCAGGGCGTATTACGATCTTCTCGACGGAGCGAACGATTTGGGTATCAATCTCCGCAAGATAGGCGTGTCTAATTCCCCGAAAATGCAGCAGGATTTGCTTTATGAAGTGTGGAACGTCGCAGGGCTTGCCGAAGACGATTTGTCGTCGTTCGAGGCTCAAAGCGACGGCGTCATGAACGCCAGAAAGTTTGTCAATCAACTCGGAGATTTTTCCCATGCGCTCGCTTTGAAAATATCGCGCGGAGAAAAACTGTCCGCAAACGATAAACAAACGCTTTTCAAACTTTCAAAAGTTGCGGACGCATATCGCGTTGCGCTTGAAAGCGTAGGCGACAATGTCAAAGACGGACAAACTTTTATCGACAGCGGTGCGCTTGACGGATTTGACGGCGCATTCGAAACTTTCGCAGAGCCTAGTTTTGACTATCCCGAGATGATATATGACGGGCCGTTTTCTTCCGCGCTCGAAGGCAGAGAACCGATAGGTCTCGTCGGTGAAGAAATATCTCGGGATAAAGCGTGTTCTATCGTCGAAAAAATCTTCGGCATGCAACAAATAAAGAACGTCGCTTTTCAGGGCGAGGGCAACGGGGATATAAAGACCTTTGACTTCACGTTTGAAAGCGATGCGGGAAATTCATTCGTGCAAATCGCAAGAAAGGGCGGTATGCTCGTGACGTACAACACTGCTCCGAAATACGACGAAGCGGTGAGCATAACCGAAGCAAGTATCACTTGCCAGCGTGCCGCAATCGATTTTGCAAGCAGAGTCGGTTTTGACGACATGCTTGTGGTGTGGTCGTCGTCCGTGGACGGAGAATGCGTCGTAAATCTCGCGCCCGTGCAGGACGGTGCGATTCTGTATCCCGATTTGGTGAAAGTCAAGATTCGTGAAAGCGACACAACCGCCATAGGCCTTGACGCGTCGCATTACGCCATGAATCATTGCGTCCGCACGCTTGCCACGCCAACCGTATCCGTTGAAACCGCAAAATCCGCAATCTCACTGCAAGACGTCTCCGACGGACGTCTCGCACTCATTCCGCTCCGTGAAACACAAGAAGTTCTCACCTATGAATTCGAGTGCCACGAAGACGGCACCTATTATATCTACGTCGACGCTCAAACGGGCGACGAAGTGAATATTTTGTATGTTATTGAAGATGAAAACGGCGAGCGCACCATCTAAGAATGCGCTAAATAGCGAATAACTGCGTCAACACCCATCCGCTCCAAAATCACGTACTAAATGTACGTTGGGTTTTGTTTCGGATGGGTGTTTCCTTGTTCTTCATCTATTTATCGCATTCTTATACGTGTAACGACTCAATCACGGACAAAAACTCCTGCCGCAATTTCGCAAGATTGTCGGCTTGCTGACGTTTGAAAGGGTGGGGCACTTGCGCCCGAAAATATATTTAAGATTGATAGTTTTGTTGGGCACAAAAGACATATATCAAAAAAAAAGACAAGCGCTTGCTTGTCTTTTTTCTATGAAATGGTTTTCAATCAGTCGTGTTTGGGCTTTCTCACCAAGGATTTTGTGAAGCACAATCCGAGAATGAGTTGGATAAGTCCGAGTGCGGCAACGATGATGTACGCATACAGACCGCCGCTGATGATTGCTTGGAAGTATTCGACGAAACTTCCTTCAAAGCCGATGAGTTGTGCAAACATTGCAAAGATTGCGACCGCGGCAATGAGAATGCTTGAAATCAAGTTCCACGCTCTGCCGTATTTCTTTCCGCATGCAGAGATAAATGCAACGATGAAGTTGATTCCCGCAAGGGTGAGAAGAATTGCCGGCAAGATGAGAATTATGCCTGCCATTACGCTCGTTGCAAATGCTTCTTTGAGTGCGGCGAACTGGGTGCAGATAATTGCCCATGACGTGATGCCGTCAAACAAACCGAAGCCGAGAAGCGTGTTGTTGATAGTGCCGTTGTTGATCAAAAAACCTACGACGCTTGCCGCAACGAAGAGAAGAGACATAATCATAATGACGATGTTTCTGCCGACGCCGCTACGCTTGTTCGCTTTTGCCGCTTTCTTGGACGGTACTTGCGCAACGTCTTCGGAATAGACCGGCTCGAAGTTGGTTTGTTGATTATATGCGGGTGCCTGTTGAACCAAAGTGGCAGGAGCGGTGTCGATCTTGTTGATCTTGACGCCGATCGTCACTCCGCAGCTCGGGCATTTGATGCGGTGTTTATAGCCATCGGGAAGTGTTTCCATATTGGCAGGTGGCTCGAAACTGATTTCCGCTCTGCAACTGGGACATCTTGTATACATAGTTCAATCTCCTTAAAAACTATTCTTTTGATATTATATTATTATTGCGTGATAAAGTCAATGATTGAAAAGAAAAAAATATTTGGAAAGTTGGACAATCGTCTATTTTTTACGACAAAATTCGCAAAAGTTGGCAATCGGCAAGTAAAATCGACGCATCGAAGTATTATGTCCGTCGGTCGTATCAGGC
>CAVKIG010000041.1:0-14471 GCA_963656415.1 bacterium
ATAAGCGCCGAGCTTGCGTCACACACAAGCCCGTTTTGCAACGATTACAACAAGTTGCAATCGTTTGCCTTTTGGTCTTTGTGTTCCTTTTTTCCACACGCCAAAAACTGCGCTTTCATCTTTCTTACTCACGCACAAGTTCGCTTGTTTTTGACGTGCGGGAGCCCTTGTGTGTGAAGTACGAGCGACTGCGCCGTGTTGTTGGCTACTGCCTGGCGCACAAAGCGTGGTGGCATAACAAGGGGACGATACTTTTCTATGCGAGTGCCGCCTGTCTTCCCCGCGAGCGACGGACAGTTTTGTAGAGAAAGCACTCTATACGAGTGGTGGAAGAAATACCGGCGCGGTCCGGAAAGATGGGGCAATTCTATTTAGAGTACACGGCGCTCAACCCTTTGTAAAAAGACTAAAAACACGCTAAATAGATAAAGAACAAGGAAACACCCATCCGAAACAAAACCCAACGTACATTTAGTACGTGATTTTGGAGCGGATGGGTGTTGACGCAGTTATTTGCTATTTAGTTCGTTTTTACTCGGAGCGGAGTGCAATCGCAGGATCTTTCTTCGCCGCAATTCTGGACGGTATGAATCCTGCAAGCATACTGAGAAGAATGCTGATTGCAAACATCACGAGACATTGCCACCAAGAGATGGACATAAGTCCGCTGATTTTGAAGATGGTCTTCAAGATTGCGCTGATGGCAAAGGAGAACGCAACGGAGATGATGACGCCGATGAGTCCGGAATATCCGCCGAGTATTGCGGATTCGGCAAGGAAGACGCGCGATATGTCTTTCTTTCTTGCGCCGATTGAACGGAGCACTCCGATTTCCTTTCTGCGTTCGAGAACAGACGTGTAGATGATGATTGCAATCATTATCGTGGACACGATGAGCGAGATTGCTGCAAACGCTACGAGAACACCGGTGATGGTGTTGACCATTGTGTTGACAAAACTCATTATCGTGGACAAACTGTCGCCGTAACTGACCTTTGAGCCGGTCTCTTTGTTGTATTGGTCGATGAACGCCACAATCTTCTCTTTTGCTTCAAACGACGCGCAATAGAACTCAATGGACGTCGGTTCTTCGAGATTTGCAACGCCGAGTTTTCTCATGATTGCAAGGTTCGTGTTGCTGTCCGTGCTAAAACTAATTCTGTCGCCTGCAAGCACTTTGACCTGCGAGCCGTTGGTCGTCGAATAGTCGAAGTTGATAGGACTATTGTAATAATCGTCGCTTTCTTCGTCTGCTGCCGCTTTGAGTGCGTTCATTCTGACAACGGCTTCGTTTTTGCTCGCGCGTTCGATAAGGAGTTGCGTAAGTGCGGGCGTATAACCGACAACGCCGTTTATTGACGTAACGCTGACGCCTTCTTTGGGCCGGATGACGCCGACGACTTTGATGTTTACAGGATCTCTCGAATCAATCCATTTCTTGTTTTGTTCGGCGTGATTGTGTCCTGTCCAGGTTTTGTCCGCAATGCCGTCTCCGTCGGTGTCAACCCACTTCTCTTCCGCGTCTTCTTCAAGATAATCCGCGTCTGCAAGAACCTTGTATTCAAGATTCAAAAGTTCTTCGACCGACGTTTTATATTCTGCCCAGTGGGAGTCCATAATCGCTTTGATGACGTCGTCCTGCGATTGAAGACCGAGCATGAAGAGTTGATAGTCAAGAAGTTGGTTGCTTTTGTCCACCGCAACAACGACTTCCGTTGCGCTTGTCGGCCAGCGTGAATCTTTGCCGACGAGTTCGTATTGTGATTCGAGAAGTTTTTGGTTTGAAGACATTTCCGCCCAAGAATTCACCATCGATCCGCCGCTTGTGGTGAACTTTTTGAGCATATCGTTGAGCGACGAGCCTCCGATGTCCATATCTTTGATGTTGTCGGGAAGCATATCGAGCACCGAATTCATCGTATCGGTGTACGGGCTGACCTTCATATAACGCTCTGCCGCCGCTTTTGCTTCTTCGAGCGTTGCGTCGGGATTCTTTTGCATATAGTCGGACACGAGTTTTTCGTTGTGCGGGTCTTCCTTGAATGCGTTGAAACTTACTCCGTAATTGTACTTGACGGTTGCAAGCGAATCGTCGAAGTTTTCGTCAATATACTTTTTGAGTTGCACCAAATCGTTTTCGGCAAGAAGCGTGCTGAGTTGGCTTACGACTTTGCCGAGCATCTTTGCGGTGTAGATTTCGTCTGTGTCGGGGTTTGACGGTCTCTCTTCGTCGTTGTTCATCAGCATTGAAAGAATCGCCGACGGGTCGGTGTTGGTCTTGCCTATCGTGAGCGGATAAGTCGAAAGCGCGCTTTCTTCAAGCCCCCTGACGTAACCCGCAGCGCCGTTTGACAACGACAAAACGAGAATGATGCCGATTATGCCGATAGAACCGGCAATCGAAGTCAGAAGCGTGCGTCCTTTCTTTGCAAGCAAGTTGTTCCAAGACAAACTGATTGCCGTTGAAAGTTTCATAGCGCACTTGTCCGCTTTTTTGTATTTTAGGAATCTTTCGCGGAAAGTTTTTTTCTTTTTCGGTTCTTCCGTTTTCTTCTCGACTATTTCTACGACTTCTTTTTCGGAAAGTTCGCCGGCAACATCGTCTTTTTCGACTTCTTCAACCGCTTCTTCAACGACGTTTTCACCGAGTCTGCATTCAAGTTCTTTAAGTTCGTCTTTCGAATCGTAAGGCATAGAGTCGCCAACGACTTCGCCGTCTTTTAGGTACACGATACGTGTGCTATATTCTTCCGCAAGCGACGGATTGTGCGTGACCATGACGACGAGTCTGTCTTCTGCCACTTCTTTCAACAAATCCATGACCTGAATGCCCGATTCGCTGTCGAGTGCGCCCGTCGGTTCGTCCGCGAGAATGATTTCGGGATTGTTGACGAGTGCTCTTGCGATTGCGACTCTCTGCATTTGTCCGCCGGAAAGTTGGTTGGGTTTCTTTCTTGCCTGAGAAGCAAGACCGACCTTGTCGAGTGCTTCGAGCGCGCGACGTTTTCTTTCTTCTGTCTCAACGCCTGCAAGAGTCAGACTCATTGCGACGTTTTTGAGAATATTCATGTGCGGAATAAGGTTGTAAGATTGGAAAACGAAACCGATACGGCGATTTCTGTACGTATCCCAGTCGACGTCGTCATAGTCCTTGGTGGACACGCCGTCTATTTGAATATCGCCGCTCGTGTAACGGTCAAGACCGCCGATGATGTTCAGAAGCGTCGTCTTTCCGCAGCCGGAAGGTCCCAAAATAGAGACGAATTCGTTCTTTCTGAACTCGATTGAAACTTTATTTAACGCAAGGACTTTTTCTTCGTCCTTCTCGATGACGTACTCTTTTGTTATATCTATCAGTTTAAGCATAATGCTCCATATTCAATATATTGTTGTATTTGGCAAGCATTGACAAAACGGCGAAACCCTGCCATAAAGGTGACCCGTCGTAAGTCCTGAAAATGCAAAATCCCAGCCGAATATCTTCGTTTTGCAAGCGCACGAAAGCGTGAAAATCGCTCAAAAATCATACGCGAAATTAGACTCACAATATCAATACTTTTATATATTTTATCATACAATACACAAAAAAGATAGCACTTTTATCAAAAAAATCGACAAATCGGCGAAAATGTCGTTTTTCATACAATTGATAAAAATCGCAATTTATTCGAAAAACTCACTAAACAGTATACGTTTGAAAATATTTTTACGCCTTATTCGATTTGTAAAATAAAAAATTGTGAATTTAATAATTTTAAAGATTAAAAAAAAGAAAAATGCGTGTTTTTCAAAGCGCAATAATCTTTCCACACAAAAAGTTACGCTATATTCTCCAATGTTTAAATTAGCGGATTTTCTTTGCCGATTCGTGTTCAATCGCATAATGATACTTTGATAATATCGATTGGACAAAAAAAACGAAAGAAAATTAAAGACACGAAAAGTGTACCGTATCCGATAATTTGATTTTGCGATTATCAATCACAAACACTATTCGTGTATTTAACTCGTAATATTACGGCGATTTTTTATTTTAGTTAATTAGAACACTATTCGTGTATTTACATTGTGATAATTGTCGATTTTTGAACAAATATGGCATAATAGAACACTATTCGTGTATTTTAAGCATTTTCAAATATGTTTTTCTATCGTCGGAGATTCTGTAACTTTCAATTGCTTTCTGAATGCTTTTGTTATGCACCCACACGCCGAGTTTTTTCTCTTCAATGACTTTTATTGCGTCATCCCATTGTTTGATAAGTGCAAAACTCATATACCAGGCAACCGCCATATCAACGTAATACTCTCCGCATTTGACTTCGAGCACTTTTCCCATTTTGTCGATTGAATAATCTTCGTCGAGAAAATGGCGCATTGCATTGACTATTCCGAAACGGACCGTATACGTTTCGTCCGACTTCAACCACTTGCAAATCTCATTCCACAGTTCATCTTTGTGTTTTTCAAAAACTTTCGGAGCAAACACGTCGCAAACCGCCCAGTTATCGACGAACGGCAAAAAGTCGTTGGTTTCTTTAAGCGCAACGACAAAATCCTTCTCACTTGCAACGATAAGTGCGTGCAGCACGTTTTCGTCGTAATAGGCGTGCGGAAGTTCTGAAAGAAAACTTTCTCTTTCGTTTAATACGAAGTTCTCGTCGCAAAGAAGCGTCTTTGCAATCTTTCTCATCGTGGGCATTCTCACTCCGATTATACTTTCGGGATTAACCGTCGGAATCAACGCACTGTGAAAACTTTTGTATTTCGGATCTGCGTTTTCAAAAAGAAGATTTAATACTTTTTCCATATCTTAAAAATCATTCGCCGCTTGCGCATCGTTATAAAAATACCAAGGCGAATTATATCGTCACAATTTGCACGCAATTTAAACTTCACAATACGCATGTCTCAAATCGCACTTAATTATATGTTCTAGCAAAGCCCCACATCCTTCAACAATATCATCGTAAGTCACGTCAAAGTTGCCGGTCCACCACGGATCGGCGATGTCTCTCGGATTTTTTGCAAAATCGAGCAGACGACATACTTTCGCGTCTTCTCCGAGAATTCTGCGCATTGCAATCAGGTTGCGCTCTTCCATTCCGACAAAATAATCGTATCGGGTTTTATCCGACGAACAAAGCCTTGTCGCCCTATGATTGAGAACGGGCACGGACTCTTCTCTCAATTTTTTCACGGCAGACGGATAAATCGGATTGCCAATCTCTTCCGATGACGTTGCGCTTGAGTAAACGGATATTTCGTTTTGTAATCCGCGTTTTGCAATCATATCGGACATCACGCATTCGGCCATAGGCGAGCGGCAGATATTGCCCAAGCACACGAACATTATCTTAATCATATCAGCACTCGAAGACGAACGACAACGGTCCGTCCTGCTCCTGTTCGATGTACATATGCGCCCCGAAAACACCGTTCTTGACGACGATGCCTTGCTGCCTGATTTTCTCCGTCACGCGGACGTACAATTCTCTTGCTCTGTCGGGAAGTTCCGCATGTCCGAAGTCGGGACGATTTCCCGTTCCCTTTCCGAGCGTTCCCGCAAGCGAAAACTGCGATACGAGAAGTATCTCTCCGCCTGCCTGAGTTATGTCGAGATTCATCTTGTCGTTGTCGTCTCTGAACACTCTGAGTTTTGCGATTTTTCTCGCAAGATAATCCGCTTGCTCTTCCGTGTCGCCTTTCTGAATTCCCAAAAATATGGTAAGTCCGCTCGGGATTTCGCTTATAAGTTGTCCGTCGACAAACAGTTTCGATCTGAACGTGCGTTGTATCAATGCTCGCATATTAATCTCCGTATCGACGTTTTATCAACGCAAAAACGCACGATAGACCGCCGATTTGCGCAATATATGTCAATTTGTTGTTTCACTATGTTTTTTTATTCTCTATAAAAGCGGCTTGTTTCACCGAGTTTGACCGTCTTTTTTCGGCGGTGGCGAAGCAAGATATTGATAGAAATTGCATTCGAGTTCGCTGTTGTAAAGTTTTCTCACCTTGTCCGCTCTGCGACCGAAATACTTTTCAAAACCGCGATATGACGTTATTGCATACACGCACCATTCGTCGAGTTTTGCCGTGACTCTTCCGAAATCTCTGTACAAGGCTTTCAACTCGTCTTCTTTCATAAGTCTCTCACCGTACGGCGGATTTGTGATTATCACGCCGTGGGCATACTTTGACGAAAGGTCTCGCATATCCTGAACCTGAAAATGTATATTGTCCTTGACTCCTGCGCGCTCCGCGTGTTTCAAGGCAAGTTTTATGGCGTCTTTATTTATGTCGAAACCGCTTATGTGCAGTTGCCTGTCGCGTTTTATGCGCTGCTCGGCTTCGTCTTGAACCTTTTCACGCACTTTGGGCGCATTTGCAAACTGCTCGCAAGCAAAATTCCTGTTCATACCGGGCGCAATATCGAGTCCTATAAGGCTTGCTTCAACCGGTATCGTGCCCGAGCCGCAAAACGGGTCGATAAGCACTCTTTCGGGATTCCATACGGACAGTTGAATCATTGCGGCGGCAAGAGTTTCACGAATGGGTGCTTCGCCAAGGTACGTGCGGTATCCGCGCTTGTGCAGTCCTTCCCCCGACGTATCGAGCGTCACCGTCACAACGTCGTCAACGATTGCCGCTTCTATACAATACGGCGCGCCGCTCTCGTCGAAAGTGCCGTTATACACGGTGGAAAGTTTTGAAATAATCGCTTTTTTCACGACGCTTTGCACCGCACTCAAAGCAAACAGTTTGCTCTTTACGCTCTTTGCGTCAACGATTATTCTTGCGTCTCTTGTCAAAACGTCCTGCCAACGCATAGAAAATATTCCGTCAAACAATTCGTCGAAAGTCTCCGCTTTGAACTTTGCAAGCACGATGCGAACACGGTTTGCGCTACGCAAAAAAACGTTTGCGCGCAAGACGTCTTCAAACGTTCCTTCAAACTCTATTCTGCCGAGATTTGCGCCGCTCGGCTCGTATCCCAGACGAACAAGTTCTCTTTTCACGACGGCTTCGATTCCGCTTGCCGCAGCGACTTCTATATTAAGTTTTCCGAAAAATACGCTATCCATTTATTCTCACAATCAGAAGTTTACACTTCGGTTTTGCATATATTAAATCTCGTTTTGCGATTATTTTGATTTTCTCAACAATCTATTATATCCTTTATCACTTCGCTTGCAAGCACCATCCCGGCAATTGCAGGTGCAAAACTTATGCTCCCCGGGATATGTCTTCCGTTTTCGCACGGCGTGTTTTTTGGAATAATCGGTTCTTCTTTCGAATATACGACTTTAAGGCGTTTCACACCGCGTTTTTTGAGTTCTCGTCGCATCACCTTTGCAAGCGGACAAACGCTTGTCTTATACACGTCGGCAACTTCAAAATTCGTGCCGAGTTTATTGCCCGTGCCCATACACGAGATTATATCCACACCGAGAGATTTCGCTCTCGTTATCAACTCGAGTTTTGCGCTCACCGTGTCGATTGCGTCTACTATATAGTCAAAGTCGGCAAGCGGAACTCTCTCTTGTGTATCGGCATTGAAAAACAAATCGTACTCTATGGTTTTGCACTCGGGATTTATTGATTTTATTCTTTCGACTGCAATCTGCGTTTTGCGTCTTCCGACAGTCTCTCTCGTCGACAAAATCTGTCTGTTGAGATTGCTCACGGAAAAAACGTCGTTGTCAAGAACGGCAATCGTACCGACGCCTGCCCTTGCAAGCGCTTCCACGACGTATCCGCCCACTCCGCCGACACCGCACACCAAAACGCGCGCGTTTTTGAGTGCGTTCACTTTGTCTCCGATGAGCATTTCCGTTCTCGTATACATATCTTCCATAAAAGCCTTCCGTTTTTCATTTATAGGCTTATTTTACTACACATCCGAAGATAAATCAACTCCGCCGCCACGCTTGAAAACGCAAACTTTTATCAAGCGTTCATTTGCTATCGTATTGTTTTGTTTTTTCTGCGACAACACCGCATATTTTTGCATTTCGCTTTTCGGCGTCTTGCGGACAAAATCGAAAACCGAAAATCATATATAAAAAACGCAATAGAAAAATATATCCTTCAAAAAGGTAAACAACGTTTGACATCAACACGATAAGTGTATTATTATATATGCGTAAGAAGGAACTATATATATGTTGCACAGTTGTTTTCCCAAAAGATTAAAATCTCTGCGTCAAGAGAAAAACATGCTCCAACAAGATTTGGCGGAGCATCTCAAGGTGTCAAAATCCACCATTTCAGGCTGGGAAGTCGGCAGAAACCAACCCGACTACGACACTTTGATCGAGCTTAGCATTTTCTTTGGCGTGTCGGTGGACTATCTCATAGGTCGCCGCAACTACTGACAAAAAACACGAAACGCGGAGTTATCTCAGCGTTTTATTTTTGCCTTTATCACCGCAGACATCCATAAAAGATAAAACGACACTTTCAATCCCTTGCGGTTTTATGCGCATAATAGCGTATCGACAACGGTGCCGAAAGAAAAAACATAATTCTATTCCGCAAACGACACAAAAAACGCAGTCACAGACTGCGTTTTCGTTTTTCCGTTTCCATTTGTCGAAACAAAGATACCATAAATTGCAAACGTGAACGGTGCATTCACTTCAAGATATCTTTAAGGAATTGCCCCGTATAACTCTTTTCGACATTTGCGACTTCTTCGGGCGTGCCCTGAGCAACTATCGTGCCGCCATTGTCTCCGCCGTCAGGTCCGAGATCGACGATATAATCGGCAACTTTCACAACGTCGAGATTATGTTCGATGACGACCACCGTGTTGCCCTGCTCGACGAGTCTGTCAAGAATCGCGATGAGTTTTGCAACGTCGTGCGTATGAAGTCCCGTCGTGGGCTCGTCGAGAATATAGACGGTTTTGCCCGTGGATCTGCGCGAAAGTTCGGTTGCAAGTTTGACGCGTTGCGCTTCGCCGCCGCTCAAAGTCGTTGACGATTGCCCGAGTTTTACGTAGCCGAGTCCCACGTCGTTGAGCGTCTTGATTTTGTTCTTGATTTTCGGAATGTTTGCAAAGAACTCGGTTGCTTCTTCGATTGTCATATCAAGCACTTCGCTGATATTTTTGCCTTTATATCTCACTTCCAGCGTTTCGCGGTTGTATCTTGCGCCCTTGCACACTTCGCACGGCACGTAAATATCCGGCAAAAAGTGCATTTCGATTTTGATTATACCGTCGCCGCCGCAGTGTTCGCAACGTCCGCCGTTGACGTTGAACGAGAATCTGCCCGCCGTATATCCCCTTGCCTTCGAGTCGGGAAGCGTGGCAAAAAGTTCTCTTATATCACCGAAAACTCCCGTGTACGTTGCGGGGTTTGAACGCGGAGTTCTGCCAATCGGGCTTTGGTCTATACAAATGACCTTATCGACGTTTTCGATGCCTTCGATAGAGTCGAAATTGCCGAGCGTATTTCTCGCGCGCATAAGAGAGTTTGAAAGCGCGGGATAAAGCACTTCGTTGACAAAAGACGATTTGCCGCTGCCCGACACGCCCGTTACGCACGTGAACGCGCCAAGCGGTATGCTCACGTCGATATTTTTGAGATTGTTCTGTTTTGCGCCTTTGACGGTGATGAAATTTCCGTTGCCTTTTCTTCTTGCGATAGGCACGGGGATTGTAAGTTCGCCGCTCAGGTATTTGCCGGTTATGCTGTCCTTGCTTGCCATGATGTCGTCAACCGTGCCGCACGCCACGACTTTTCCACCGTGTATGCCTGCGCCAACACCTATATCGACGATATAATCGGCGTTTCGTATGGTCTCTTCGTCGTGTTCGACGACGATGAGCGTATTGCCCAAATCACGCAAGTTTTTGAGAGATTGCAAAAGGCGTTGATTGTCTTTTTGGTGCAAGCCTATGCTCGGTTCGTCGAGAATGTATAGTACGCCCGTAAGTCCGCTGCCGATTTGCGTTGCAAGACGGATACGTTGCGACTCGCCGCCGCTGAGCGTTGCCGCCGAGCGCGAAAGCGTGAGATAATCGAGCCCTACGTTGATAAGAAAATCAAGGCGCGCGCATATCTCTTTGACGATCCTGTCCGCAATAAGATGTTGCGTCTTGGTGAGTGTAAGTCCGCCCATAAACTCTTTGAGATTTGCAACGGACATTTCGGTGAGTTCGAATATATTCTTGCCGTCTATCGTGACCGCAAGTGCTTCGGGTTTCAGTCGTTTTCCGCCGCACTTGGAGCAAGGCACTTCTTTCATATATTTGGCAATCTCGTTTTTCACCATCTCGCTGTCGGTGTCGTTGTAGCGGCGCATAAGATTTTTTGCCACGCCTTCGTAACTTGCGTGATAGAAACCGCTAAATGTGCGCGAATTGTATTCCATGGGGATACGATCTCCGTCGTTGCCGTAGAAAATTATGTCGAGAACGTTTTGCGGCAAATCTTTGAGCGGAGTATCCATAGAAAATCCGTACGCCTGCGAAAGCGCGCGAAATTGCATTTGAGACATGTGTCCCGCATCCCAACCGCTCACTTTGATTGCGCCGTCTTTGAGCGATTTGTTCCAATCGGTGACAAGCAAATTGACGTCTATTTCGTTGCGAAAACCTAAGCCCCCGCACTCGGGGCATGCGCCGTACGGATTGTTGAACGAGAAAAGTCTCGGCGTGAGTTCTTCAAAAGACAACTCGCAATCGGGGCAAGCGTACTTTGTGGAATAAAGCACTTCTTCTCCGTCAAAATCGGCAATCACAAGCCCTTCGGACAATTTTATCGCACTTTCGATTGCGTCCGAAATACGTCTTTGCGCGCCGTCCTTGACGACGATACGGTCGATAACGACGCTTATTGTGTGCTTTATATTTTTGTCAAGAGTAATTTCTTCGTCAAGAGTGTAATTGACTCCGTCCACACGCACGCGCACGTATCCTGCGCGTTTAAGTTGTTCGAGTTCCTTGCGATATTCACCCTTTCTGCCGCGAACGATAGGTGCGAGAAGTTGAAGTTTCACGCCCGTGCGCTCCATGATTCTGTCGCATATTTGGTCAACCGTCTGACGCTCTATCTCTCTGCCGCATTTCGGGCAATGGGGTGTGCCGACTCTCGCAAACAAAAGTCGCAAATAGTCGTATATTTCGGTGACCGTACCCACGGTTGAACGCGGATTGTGGGAAGTGGTTTTTTGGTCTATCGAAACTGCGGGAGAAAGCCCTTCGATGTAGTCTACGTCGGGCTTTTGCATTTGTCCCAAAAACATACGCGCGTAACTTGAAAGGCTCTCGACGTATCTTCTCTGTCCTTCCGCAAAGATAGTGTCGAAAGCAAGCGACGATTTGCCGCTTCCCGAAAGCCCCGTGAACACCACGAGTTTGTCGCGAGGTATCTCGACGTCGATGTTTTTCAGATTATTTTCTCTTGCGCCTTTTACGAAAATCTTGTCCATATATCGTTCTTCTTTTTCGTTTTTCTATATGTATAAAGTCTTTGTATTTTCCGTATTTTGTTGCGTGTGTGCGCCCGGTATTTTCCGCAAATCGTAATTCTTCTATGCGGACGACTACCGGACTCAACTCAACTTTTTGATTTGTTTTTTAAGTTCGTTCATCTCGTCGCGAAGTGCAATCGCCTTTTCGAAATCAAGCCTTTCTGCCGCAACCGACATAAGCCCTTTGAGGCGTTCAACTTCCTTAATCATATCTTTAACGCTCAAATTCTCTTTCTTAACTTCCTTTTTGGTGATTTCAAGAGAATTCTTTATCGTGCTGACAACGGTCTTAGGCACTATGCCGTGAGCCTTGTTGTACTCGTCCTGAATCTTTCTTCTGCGCATAGTTTCGTCATAGGCTCTTTGCATGCTTTGCGTCATCGTATCCGCATACATGACAACTCTGCCTTTGTCGTTTCTTGCCGCACGACCGATAGTCTGAATGAGTGCCGATTCGCTTCTCAAAAAGCCTTCCTTGTCCGCGTCGAGAATTGCAACGAGTTGCACTTCGGGAAGGTCGAGACCTTCTCTTAAAAGGTTTATGCCGACAAGCACGTCAAAGTCGCCTTCTCTGAGTCCGCGCACGATGTCGATACGTTCGAGCGTGTCTATATCCGAGTGCATATAGCGCACCTTTATGCCCACTTCTTTTAGATAATCGGTGAGATTTTCCGCCATCTTTTTGGTGAGCGTCGTGACGAGCACTCTACCCTTGTCTTTGACGACTTTGTTTATCTCTCCGATAAGGTCGTCGATTTGTCCTTCGATAGGCTTGATTTCTATCTCGGGGTCGAGAAGCCCGGTCGGCCTTATGATTTGCTCCGCAACCAAATCCGCTCTGTCGAGTTCGTATTGTGCGGGCGTTGCCGACATACACACGATTTGGCGTATGCGTGCGTCGAATTCTTCAAACCTGAGCGGTCTGTTGTCGTATGCGGACGGAAGACGGAATCCGTATTCCACAAGATTGTCCTTTCTCGCTCTGTCGCCATTGTACATTGCTCGTATTTGCGGAATGGTCATATGGCTTTCGTCAATGAACGTGACGAAATCTTTGCCGAAGAAGTCAAGAAGCGTGTACGGTGCTTGCCCCGGTTGTCTGCCGTCGAAATAGCGAGAATAGTTCTCTATACCGCTGCAATATCCGACTTCTCTTATCATCTCAACGTCGTAGTTGACTCTCTCGTCGATACGTTGTGCTTCGATGAGTTTTCCGCGTTCTTCAAAATACTTGACTCGCTCGGCTTTGTCGTGAAGAATACGCTTAAGAATCGCTTCCCTGTCACCGCTTATGACGTATTGCGTGGCAGGAAAAATGAGCGTATGTTTGAGTTCGTTGAGCACCTTGCTCGTCGTGCCGTCTATCTCGCAAATGCGGTCAACCGTATCTCCGAACATCTCGACACGCACCGCAACTTCGCTTGAAGTGGACGGAAAAATGTCTATCGTATCTCCGCGCATTCTAAACGTAGAACGCACAAAGTCCACGTCTGCTCGCTTGTATTGAATTTCAACGAGACGTCTTGCAAGTTCGTCACGGTCTATTTCGTCACCCTCACGCAAAGATATTGCGCTCTCAAAATAGTCCGTCGGCGCGCCCAAACCGTATATGCACGACACGCTCGCAACCACGATCGTGTCCTGTCTTTCGCAAAGGGAAGCGGTGGCGGAGTTTCGCAACTTGTCTATCTCTTCGTTGACGGCAAGGTCTTTTTCGATATAAGTGTCCGTGCGCGGAATGTAGGCTTCGGGCTGATAATAGTCGTAATAAGAGACGAAAAACTCAACTCTGTTCTTCGGGAAAAACTCTCGAAGTTCGTTGCAAAGTTGAGCGGCAAGCGTTTTGTTGTGTGCTATGACGAGCGTCGGTTTTTGGATTTGGGCA
Organism: bacterium; assembly: GCA_963656415.1. Classification (GTDB taxonomy): domain Bacteria; phylum Bacillota; class Clostridia; order Christensenellales; family CAG-917; genus CAG-475. The sequence goes on from CAVKIG010000041.1 coordinate 13,376, forward strand.
ATAATATTTGCCATAGTAAAAGTTTTGCCCGAGCCGGTAACGCCAAGCAAAACTTCCGTGTTGAAACCGTCTTTCAATCCTTCGACGATCTTTTTTATGGCCTGCGGTTGATCCCCCGTAGGTTTGTACTTGCTGACAAGTTCAAATTCCATTATCCGCCTATGAGTTTTCCGACGAGATATCTTATGCCCACACCTATGAGAGCGGTAACGACGCTGAGCCCTAAAGTGAGCATTATTTTGAGTGCGAGATTAGACTTGAACGCGTGCTCGACGCGTGCAAACTGCAAGCCTTTTTTCTGCATATTGATGCAGTATACCAGCTCTCCTTTCTTGTCCGAGCGTATCACGTCGAAATACTCGTCGATTTCGAGATTGCGCAACGTCTGGTCGAGTTCGTCTTCTTCAAAGGGTATATCGAGCGGTATCTTTTCGAGAATATCGATAGGCGAAAGCAGGCAAGACCCGTTCTGCCTTTCCGCTTCCTGATACACGATTCTCATAACCGCCTTTTCCTTTTTCGTCAACACGTGTTGACGGTCGATTTGAACAGTTGCCATATCTCACCGTATATATCTTAAATCTTCAGTATTTTCAATTTCGACATTTTATAATGCGATTTCGCACCGATAAACGTCGTTTTACGCCATTATAACGAATTTTACGATAAGTGCCGTTATCGTCGCAACTATACCGCTGCCTATAAACGAACCGAGAAGTGCCGCAAAGAAAGTCATGCCTTTTCCTGCAACTTTTACGGGCTTGTCATCACTGCTTTTTTTCTTGCCTTTCTTCTCTTTTTGCTCTTCCGCAGGCTGTTCGGGTGCTACGACTTCCGCTTGTTGAAGTTTCGCTCTTTCGTCAATGCGCTTGATGACGAGAAGGCAATATTCGTCGGGCGTGAAGTACTTGACGGTGATGTATTCTCTATCTTTCAGTTCGCGAATAATTGCGGACAATTGCACCTTTGTGAGCGCAATTTCTTTGGGCATTCTGTCGATGATTTCATCGGCTTCCACAATCTTATACACGTCGTTTTCACCCGCAATCGAGCGAATGACGTCATACACCGTTTGACATTCGAGATTGAGCATAAC
>CAVKIG010000042.1:0-14301 GCA_963656415.1 bacterium
GCGCACAAAGCGTGGTGGCATAATGAGTGAACGATACCTATCTATGCGAGTGCCGCCTGTCTTCCCCGCGAGCGACGGATAATTAAGTAGAGAAAGCACTCTATACGAGCGGTGGAAGAAATACCGGCGCGGACCGGAAAGATGGGGCAATTCTTTTTAGGGTTTCAAACGCAAAACTTTTGTAGAGATGAGAAAAAAACAAAACTTATCGGGCGCAATTGTTTGTCGTTTCGTTTCCACGAGATTGCCACGCAAGCTCGCAATGACAGAGTTCTTTGCAATGCGCCTTACGGCTGGATGTTTCGACAGGCTCAACATGACATATTGGGTGGGACACCCACAAACTTTAATTGTACTTTTTTTACACTCTTCCGACAAGTTGCATACGCGTTCCGCGTCTCTCGCTCGCTTTTTTCATATCCGCGGTTTGTCGCATTATTCTACGCGACAGTCTGTCCGCACTTGCAATTCCTTTGACAAGATAAGGTTGCTCCGCATCGGAGACGATGAGCAAATTGCCTATGCCAACCAAACGTTGCAACACGTTCTGTTTTGTCTCCACCATTTTGATTTCCGCAAGCGGAATAACGACCGTGCGCACGTTGAGAAAACCTTCCCTGTACACGACTTTGTCTTCGGTGAGCACCAACTCTTTGCTTTTAAGCACGATGAGTTGAATAAGGAAAGACAAAAGCACTATACCTGCCGCCCCGAGCAACACCCAACGCATAACGCCGTCGGTGAGATATTGCGCAGGCGTCGTCTTCGTGAACAAGGCTTCGATTTTATCTTTGAAAATCCACACCACCGCAACGAGTCCGCCAAGTATTGCGGCAATGAGAGCCGTCGTTGCAAAAGTCCACGCCGAAAACTTGCCCTTTGCGACGATTCTTTCGATTTTTGAATATTTTCTTTCAAGCGTTTTCATATTTCACCTGCCGTCATTTCTGACATTTGGGGAATTTTGCCATGCGCACCAACGTGCACCCGAAAGGCACGTAGGTTCTTTCAAGGCTTTCTTCCGAAAAACTGCCGTTCTTTGGAATTTGCGTAAATCCGTTTACGTCGAAATCCCAGTTGGTTACGTTCTTTGACCTTATTTTGAGTTCAAACGGCGGAGTGTCGAACGAGAACGGCTTTGCGGTTATGTCGTTCACTTCCGTCCTTTCTTCTTCATACAGCGTCTTTGCCCCGCCCTTTCTTGCAAGTATGGGCGCAACGTTCCACTTCTTCGCACTCTTGACGTAAAGCATGCGACGGTCTTGCGCGTCCTGCGTTATCTCGTAAGGAAGTTTGAGCGACATGAGCAAATTGCCCTTGTACATGCTCTCCGATCCGTCGGGGTTTTCTTCGACGGTGAGCGGAATGTTCATTTTCAGCATAAACGTGCTTCCCGTTTTGAGAATGCACTTGACGGAAATTTCTCTCGTGCCGCTCGCAACGACCTGTCCGCCGGATATGAGTTGCATCATCGTATTGTTCGGCACGCGGAAGTTTATCTTCACTTCGGTTTCGGCACTTGCCTGCTCCACCTTGAAAACCACGGTGTTTCTGAAGGGATAGCCCGTGCGCTCGGCAATTGTGAGCATTGCGCCGTTCACCGCAACATCCATGGTGCAAGGCGTATAAGTCAAAAAGTTCAGTTCGTTTTCATGCGTCATGCACGCCGTCTGCATGTATATCGGATAAGCCGAAAGAGCCGCAATCGCTCCCCTTGACGCCTTTTTCGTGTAATACGAATTCACCGCGTCGGTGTACGGCAATTTTCTTTGGCAGGACGCTTCCACCTGATTGACGAGCACCGTGTCCTGCACCGCCGTGCAATCTTCGAAGCATGCCCCAGGTATGAGATTGAACGCAATCTTTTCAAGCAAATCGACCGCGTGATAATCGCGCGTTTCCCGTATCACTTCGACAAGCGATTCCAAGGTCTCGACGGCGGCTTCGACGTCCACCGCGCACACGCCCTTGTTTGTCGCAAGACGTGGGTCGCAGGCAAACGCTCCGAGCGGCGTTCCGAAATGCTTCTCGAGAGAATTTATCATTTTGAGAGAAAGCGAAGCCAACTCGCTATCCCCCATAAACCTGCCGTAAGTCACGGGATATTTGATTGCCTTTGCAACGTTCACGCCGCTTGTCGCGACGGCGGTCTGATGCGCGCCTTTTCGCCATTCTTTATCGGCGTATTCATGCGTGAACGGTTTTGCGTGTTTTGTGATTTTTTCAACCGATTCGCCGTTTAATACCGTCTTTTGCACACGTTTAAGTGCCGTTTGCGATATATAACGGTTATACGGTTTCTTATACGGAAAGTGCGAAGACAGTTTGAACCAGTCCACGCATTCGTCCCTTAAAATTTCGCCCAAATCGTGTAGCCATTCAAGGTCTGTTTCCTTATACACGGCGTCGATTGCTTCTATCTCGTCAAGCAGTCTTGCGCGGGAATCGTACCAGGTTGCGTTCACCGTGTGAGTGTTGAACTGATTCTTGAAAAACTTCTTCAAAAACGGAAGCACGCGTTCGTTGCCCGTCGCTTCGTAATAGGTCAGAAGGGTTTTCACCGCTTCGATTTTCGGAGTTTGAGAAAGCGTGTTTTTCGGACCGAAATCACCGCCTTCGTTGGCACTTGCAAATATCGGCGCGACGAAACTCACGACCTTGTCTTTGAGCATTTTGTCGTCGAGCGCGCTTGAAAGCAGAATAAGACCGCGGACGTACCTTGGCAGGCTTTCGCCGCCGTTCCATTCGCCGTTTTTCACAAGTCCCGGAAGCGCGCCGATACGTTTTTGCAGGTTGGACATAAGTTGCATCTCGTCAAGAAGCCAACCTTGCGGACGAATCGCGCCGAGCGGGAGTTTATTCATGCTTTTGTCTACGTTTTTTGCCAAAATGCGCCTTCTTTTCGTATGGCATAGCCATACGCGCTTATTAATATAAGTTACCACATAAATTTGACAAATGCAAGTGAAAGAATTATCATAAGATCGTATTAAGGAGCGAAATATGAAATACATACTCGTTTTGTGCGACGGAATGGGCGATTATCCCGTGCCCGAACTGGGCGGAAAAACTCCGCTCGAATACGCACGCACTCCAAATATGGACAGGCTTGCCAAAACCGCGCGTATAGGTCTCGTAAAGACCGTCCCGGACGGATTTACCCCCGGAAGCGACGTGGCAAATCTCGGCGTGCTCGGCTTTGACGTGAGAAACTGCTACACGGGAAGAAGTCCGCTCGAAGCGTTGTCCATGGGCGTTGAAATGCACGAAAACGAAATTGCCATGCGCACGAATCTCGTGACGCTTTCAAAAGACGAACCTTTTGAAAACAAAATCATGAAAGACTACTCCGCAGGCGAAATAAGCGACGAAGAAGCGAGCGTTCTCATGGACGCGATAAAAGCCGAATTGTCAACCGACAAATTCGTGTTCTACAAAGGCGTGAGTTACCGCCACTGCCTTATCGTCAAAGACGCTTTGCCAAACGAAGATTTGACGCCGCCTCACGACATAAGCGGACGAAGAATAGGCGAGTATCTGCCAAAAGGCGCACTCGGCAAGCAACTGGAAGCTCTTATACGCAAATCTTACGAAATCCTGTCCGTTCATCCGATAAACGTCGAGCGCGAGAAACAAGGCAAGAATCCCGCCAACTCGATATGGTTCTGGGGAGAAGGCACGAAGCCGTCGATTCCGAGTTTTCAAAGTCAGTACGGGAAAACCGGAACGATGATAAGCGCGGTTGACCTTCTAAAAGGCATAGCCGTCGGAAGCGGTATGCAAAACGTTTCCGTGCAAGGTGCAACGGGCACTATCGACACCAATTTTCTCGGCAAGGCGCAAGCGGCAATAGACACGCTTGAAAGCGGAAGAGATTTTTGCATGATACACCTTGAAGCCACCGACGAATGCGGACACCAACGCGACCCGAAAGGCAAAGCGAAATCAATAGAACTTATTGACGAAAAAGTGATAGGGACGCTTGCAAATCATTTTGAGAAAAGCGGCGAAGACTATGCCCTTCTCGTAATGCCCGACCACTACACCCCCGTAAGTCTCGGCAAGCATACGGCAGAGCCTGTTCCGTTTATGCTATACGCGTCGAACAAAGCACTTTCAAAAGGCGAAGTCTACGACGAAAAACATGCAACCGCAAGCGGCGATTATATTGCCGACTCCCGCGATTTGACGGACTGTTTTTTGAGTCTGAACTGACAATGTATACAAATTGCAAATTTTCATTTATATCACAAAAGCGACGCTTTATGCGTCGCTTTTGCAATGATAAACCTTGTTTTTCGTCAATTATTCTCGTATGACTTCTCGGTTATTTTGTCAGAGACGGTCTTCTTTTGTTTCTTGCCGTCAACGTACTTTTGCACTTCCACTTTAAACTTTTTGGCAACCGCTTTGCGCATTGCTTTCATCACGATTTTGGTGATTTTGAGTGCGAGTTGAACAACCGCAACGAAGAACGTCGCGCCGAACACAATCCATTTGACGAGACTCATTTCTCCGTTTGCAAGACCGACCATAGACACTGCGGTGAGCGCAAGGAACATTATGTTTACGCACGCCTTGAATATGCCGAGTGCTTTCTTGTAATTCTTTATGTTTGCCTGCGCTTTTTTCGGGTCTTTGAACGTGAAAACCACAAGGCATATAAACACGATTACGAACACCGCAAGCATGGGAATAAGCGCGTATGTATACGCCGATTCCACCCACTTTTTTGAGATGAACATGCACACCGACACGATTGCGTACAGCGTGGAAATCACCGTCCAAGCAACGTTGAGTTTCTGCACGATCGACAAACCTTTGTCGTTCTCTTCCTGCACGACCGCCGCCGTCGCTTCATCGATCTGCTGCTGTGAAAATTCGCCTTCGGATACGGGCTTCACTTCTTGGGCGTCCTTTGGGACAAATTTAGTTTTCTTGTCTTTTTTCATCGATTTTTCCTATGTTTTGATTTTATATCGGCATTATACCACAAACCGCCGCCATACGCAAAAAAATCGAGTGCCTTTTCTGCACTCGATTTAAACTTTTTGTTAGTTTATTTTTCCTACACGTCCGTCCCAATTTGCATAACAGTACCTATTATCCTTTATTTTACCACTATCCCATGTGCAATTTTCAACTGTACAATCGCCTGACATCGTTCCATTTTGCAAATGTCCGATGATTGTTCCCATTCTTGTTTGAATCTTGCGAATGGTTGCAGTATTCCAAATTGTAATATTACTATTAGAAATTTTGCTTGCTTTCACTTCTCCGCCGATACAATGTCCAACTATTCCGCCAATAGAATGTGCTTCTTCTGCAACGCTATGTCGTATAGTAGAATTATTAACAATGCCACCGCTTATTAAACCGCTGTTATATCCGGCAACACCGCCCATTTCGCCATTCCCGAATAATGTTCCATTAAATACGCTTGAATAAATATTTCCAAAATTTGCGCCAATAATTCCGCCTAGATTTGATCTATTTCTATGGCATTCGAGATATCCCGTACATGCTACGGTAATTATTCCACCGTAATTCTGTCCTGCGAGTGCGCCAACATAGACATAGTCTTCATAATGTTTCGACGCACAAGTGATGTTTACGTCAACTCCCAAAAAGCCAACCGAAACATCTTGTTTTATTACGCCAATCAATCCGAAACATCTACTACCTGTAATGTTTTCAGGGATATAAATGTTGACGCCGCTAATCTTATGAAGTCCACCCGTCAAAGACGCATTTAACTCAGGAATCGGAGTCCAATTCTCTCCCAAAGTTGAGACATCGATGTCCGCTTTTACTCTACATGCATCATTGCTATGATATCTAATATTGTACAATTGCAATGCATTATAGATGTCCGTATCCGAACAATTTATATTTGCAGTTCTATCTGTAGGCGAAATAGTATACGTTTGTTTGCTATACTTCTGTGTAAAAATTACAGTTGTTATGGAGAAATTCACATTGCCGACTGCTTTTCTGTTGTACAAATCTTTCAGACCGTTCGTATATGCATTACCGCTAAAAGTACCTGTATAACTAAAATTATTTCCGAGTGAATTTTTGCCGTTAACTTTATAGTTCACGGTTTTGACCAAAGATGATTTTGCGATCTCGACGGATATTTTATTCTCTAAGTCTACTTTGCTGATAATTATTTCACTTGGATTGAATACAGTATTTATATTTAAGACAACTCCGTTTACGTTCTGAGCCGTCAACGCAATCGTTGTAAACATATCTCTGTCGTCTGATAGAGTCAATTTCGCAGTGGTCGTGTCGTATACTGCGGACGATTCTGTATATCCTGCTAGCGTGTCTGTCGTTTTTCTTATATTGTAGTATCTTACACTGCCGTTGACAAATAACTGAATGTCATAAACCTTTCCCCTTGGCAAAGCAAACACCCCGCCTGCGCCGGCAGTATATTCAACACCGTCAGAATCATAAATCTTCCATCTATACAAATCTCCTGCAACCTTAGACACTTGCGGAACTAATGTTTGATTTTGCTCACTCCATACTCCGATATAATATGTGCGACCGGGAATCATTTCCTTTATATCTAAATAACCGTTTGAGTTACCGATTATGTTGCAAGTATTACCGTTTTCATCGCGAACCACAAATTGAAGAGAGCCTGCATTTGCAAAAGTAATAACATAGTCTTCCGATGTATTTGTCGAATTAGGCACGACAAATCTGTTGTACACAATATTTTTATCCACTTGTATAGCCTGATTTGTTCCCGTTGCCCACGTTTCGCTCAATTCGGTTGCAGAAACAACGCCGGTGGCGGTAGAATTGCTTCCGTTGTAAACGACAACATAATAACTTTCCCCTTCTTTACAATAAGCGGACATCGTCGTGCTTGGCGTTTTCACCGGGCTTAATGTTCTATTGCTTTCAATATCTCCATGCTCTCGTGTGAGTATATCGGTGATGAAAGAATTTGTTGCAAAAAATGTGTAAACGCCTTTTTTGTTCGGAACAAATTTGCACAAATAATTGCCGTTTCCTGCCACGGTGTATGTTGTGGAATTGTTTTCCATTTCAACCGCGTCTATAAGGAAAGCATCCGAACCTGAACCGTAATTCGTGTTTTTGAACGTTATCACATGCTTGTTATTTGCAGTCAAATTTAGGATATATTTCCCATTTTGCTTGTCAAGTTTATTTCCGTCCAGATAAACGTCTACAACGTCGCTTATTGCATTGATAGTGTATGCCCCGCTATATTTTGGTGTATAAGCGATCTTCTGCTCTCCAAACGGCAACATATAATAATTTGCATTTTCGAAATCGCTTACTATTTTTTCTTGCGGCTCGTTTATATCATAAAAAGACGATGCCGAAACCACTGCCCCGACATTTTCAAAATTCGAATTGTAAATAGATGCCGCAGCCGCAAATTCAAATTGACTGTATGTTGTTTCTCCGTCCGTATGCGAATAACTGAATTGAGCCCTTGCATAATTCGATTTTCTGAAATATGCGGCATTATCTCCTGTCGAATTCAATATTGCGTGAGATGCCTTTATCAAGTTGCCATACTTGTTGATTTGTGTTTGTCTTGTATTTGGGAAATACTGTGCTTCAAAATCATATGCCGCATTTGTGTCGTCATAAATCACCGGCGCACTTGCCTTGTATAATTTTTCGCACACATCAACAATTGTATCTGCGACTTTTAACAATTTTGACGCTGTTGGAATATGTGAAATATTAAAGCCGCTTTCTACACTGTCGTCTTCAAAAACCCATTCCGTTTTGCCTTTTATAAAATCTACTCCGGCATCGAACGTCCATTCTGCAAGCGCATTGACAATATCTTTCCATGATTTATTTTGCCGTCTCGTAGCGGAATAATAATAGTTGTTTCCCGTGAAAAAATAACCGTAATCTCTGTTTACGTCATATTCTTCGTCTTCGATATTGTACGTATTCTGATTCCTTATTTGTGCGGCAAACGAGATGTTTCCCAATATGTATTTCTCAAACTCAAAGAATCTCAATCTTTTTTCTGTTGTCGCATTCGTAACAACCTGAATGCTTGCCAGCGGGACAACTGCAGATGAAATTCCGTTTTGCAACACATAATTTGCCAATATTCCGCTGTTGCCCATCTTAGGCACGGACGGCAATATCATGCTCTGATTGTTTTGGGAAATATAAACGTAAGTAATAGATTCTTTTACACAAAGTTTGATATCCGCCAAATAATCATTGACGTTGCCAACAACTTCAATAAATATAACGTTGCTTTGCAATGCACTGCCATAAGACTCGGTGACAATCAAAAAGCCATATTTCTTGCCTATGTAAAGCGTCTTGTTCTCATATGTAAACAATTCTCTCGGAATCAATTTGACGATATTATCATCGCCAAATATATAACCATAAGCTACTGAATTCTGTGTAGCATATTGAACATTGTTAGAGAATAATGTCCCCTTATAATGTTTAGACTCTATATTTGAACCTAAAAGAGTATATTTGTGATCGACTTTTAATTCTGTATAATCATTAAGATAGTCATAAAAACTAATCCCAAACGGAGAAATGTTATTAGCATATTCACCATATTTAATTGATAGTGGAAGATCTGTTGTATTATATGCTTGTGCAATATTTGTTTCTTGAAATACAAGTATGTTTCCGATACTAAGCAACATAGCCATTATTAAAAGCAAATAAATCTTATTATGTTTCATTATTATCCCTCCCTTTAATTATTTATTTTTCAATTCAATAATAAACTTAATTCCCCATTCATTATCGCCGTCGATACTAACATTGCAACTTTGCGAAATTGTTAATATCTTGATTTCTTCATTGTTTTCTTCGCTATAACGACAAGAGAACAGTTCTTCACCGGTAGAATCAAATCCGCTTGCCAAATACTCATGTCCCGTATATACTGTTTTTGTCTTCGCATACTTTACAACACTATCGGAATCAACGAAAGTCATCTTTTTCCTTTCAATCGTCACATTGCTCCCGACTTTTTGTTGCAATTCGCGAATTTTACTTATCAAAACACTATCGCATTGCTGTTCTTTCTTTTCATTCCAGTAATCGATGCATATAAATGAATCATCTTTCAACTCGCAAATTTTCCACCACCCTGAAGATAATTCGTTGGTTCCCCGTTCTCCATTAACAGTGAAAAATACGGTGAAATAATCGTTTGCGAACTGATCGTACGTGCCGTAAAAGTTTTTCATCTTGTACTTTTCGGGCACTTTGTCACACGCAACAAGCGCAAACGAAGACGTAAGCATAACTACAAGAAGTAACCACATTGCTATTATTTTTGTTCTTTTCATACTATTCATTTCTCCGTTTTAGCATTATTTTATAAAATTTTTCGTAACTGCTACGCCCCATTTATCGCCTTGAATATCGACTGTTTCATTAACTATAAACGTAACTATTTTGCATTCGTTTATATCATCGTAATTTTTATAACGGCCTATAAACATATTAAGGTCATTATCGTCAAGTGCGGCAGTAAAATACTCATGCCCGTCAAATTTTGTAATATACTTTTTGACATTCAAAACAGCGTTTGAATCGACAAACGTAATTTTCTTTTTTTCGATTGTGACTTTGTGCCCGATTCGTTGTTGCAACTCTCGGATTTTTGCTATCAAAACAGCATCGCATTCTTTCTCTTTCTTTTCGCCTGTCGTGTCGATGTAAACAAAAGAATTCTCCTTGAGTTCACATATATCCCACCATCCTACCGTCAATTCGGTCGTTCCGGATTCGCCATTTAATGTCAAATATACGGTGAAATAATCGTTTGCGAACTGATCGTAAGTGCCGTAAAAATTTTTCATTTTGTACTTTTCAGGCACTTTGTCGCACGCAACAAGCGCAAACGAAGACGTAAGCATAACCACAAGAAGCAGCAATGCCAAAACAATTTTTGTTCTTTTCATTTGGTGTCCTCCACAAATTTTTATCTATATAAAACAAGCCCTGCCCCCAAAATAAAAAAACCGGACTTGTGGTCTCACGTGCGACGCGCATATGCGCGTCGCATGTATATTGTTCATGATAAAGATACTATGTACACGATAAAAATGCAATAGTATTGCTATTTATTTTTCAAATCAGACTTCTTTCTTCACCACTCTGGCAAGGAAGTCGTCGCAAAGGCGAATGTTTTCCTTTGCCGCGCCCTTGTTCCAATTGAGCGGATAGCAGTGATTGTCCAAGAATTTCGTGCTGTGGTGAGATTCAACGTGCACACCCAAATCGTTCAGTTTCGCAATGAGTTTCTGCCCTTGACCTTTGCAGAACATATCTTTCTCTGCATAAGTGATGAAACTGATCGGGAATGTTGCGTCCACAAAATCGAACGGTGCCATTGCGTCTCTGTATTCGTAGGTGTCAAGTCCTTTGACGTGCACACCGCTGAAATCGTAAAGCACTTTGTCGGTGAGATTGAAAGGCATCTTTTGTCCGAGTGCTTCGCCAACGTCGTATATGCCGCAGTCGAGCATTGCGGTGCGGAAGCGGAGATTCGTTTCCACTCCGAATCTTTGTTGCAAAGCCTTGTTTGTGCTCACGCAAGCGAGCATTGCGGAATAGTAGCCGCCTGCACTGTCGCCGGACACGCACATATTGTCAAGGTCGAGATTGTATTTTTCCGCGTTTGCGCCCACCCAGTTGAGTGCGTTGACAAGATGTTGAAGTCCTTTCGGGAAAAGGTCTTTCGGGCCGAGACCGTAGTTTACGTTGACGACGAAAAAGCCTTTGTTTGCCGCCCAACGCGCAAGCCCCCTGCGGTAGTACTTGTCACCGGCAACAAATCCGCCGCCGTGAATGTAGAAGAACACGGGATATTTCTCGTCTCCGTCCTTTTTGACGAAGTAAGTGTCGAGTTTTTCCGCATCGTCCTTGCCGTATGCGATATCGGTTTCGATTTCAAACTTCACGTCTTTGAAACGGAGCATTTTCTTGTTGTTTTGCGAGCCGTCGAAGAGTTTGTCGATGGCAACGAACAAAAATTGTGCAAAAGTCATAACAATACAACCCCTTTAATATGGTGATATATACAATATATCACATAAACTACATTTGTGCAATAACCAAACCGTGCAATTTTCGACAAAAAAGTAGCATAATAAGGCTAAAAACGACGAGTGCATTCTTGAAACACTCCTGACTCACGTTAAATATGGGATTTCAGATGCAAGCAGTATACGATACGATTATTTTTTCGATAGTGCGTTTAGCACGTCGGAAATATCGCAAGAAATGCACAAACTTCTGCTCTCAATCTCTCTCGGCGCATAAGCCGCATCGACGTTTACGCAGACGTATCGTGCGTCTCGATTCTTTGCCGTGAGTCTCCAAAACGGATATTTTATGATTGCAGGCGTGTTCATACCCACTCCGAGTTCGAGATAAAGTATCTTTTTGCGTTCGTTTTGCAAAACGAATTTTTCATAGCGCAAACACGCTTCGTGCCAACCGTCGTCTTCAACGAAAGTGTCGTCCGCACGCAGATTCATCGACATAGGTTTTCCGCATATCGGACAACGCGGAACGAGTGCCGCAGGCACTTTCATATCCTTTTGCTCGGCGACCATACGGCGTATCGCGTCTTCGTTGTCGTAAGTTTTAGCGTGGCAAGGCTCGCTGCACTGAAAAAGGCCGTAATCTCCCTGCGTGTAAAAAAGTCTATCTTTTGAAAAACCTGCCTTTTGAAAACAATGGTCGACGTTGGTGGTTATGATAAAATAGTTTTTGTCTTTAACGAGTTCAAAAAGTTGCTCGTAAACGGGTTTCGGCGCGTCGGAATAACGGTTGACAAAAACGTATCTCGACCAGTACGCCCAGTATTCTTCAAGCGTGCTATACGGATAAAATCCGCCCGTATACATATCGTGAAAATTGTATTTTGTCTCGAAATCGTGGAAATTTTCATGAAAACGTCTGCCGGAATAAGTAAAACCGGCAGAAGTCGAAAGGCCTGCGCCTGCGCCTATCACGATTGCCTGCGCGTCGTTTATATACCCTTTCAGTTTTTCAATTTCGTCCGAGAATTTTTCCGTATATTTCATAATCTTTCTCCGTAAACACGTTGAAAACGACTTTCAGACTGCCGTCCGTTTTTGCAAGATACTCTCTCACGGTGTTGACCGCAACAAGAGCCGCGTCTTCTTTCGGATAACCGAAAACCCCCGTTGAGATACAACAAAACGCAATCGTTTTCAGTCCGCACTTATATGCTTTTTCAAGGCAATTCAGATAGCATTTTCGCAAATCCGCGCGGTTTTGTGCCGTAACTTTTCCGTTTACTATCGGCCCTACGGTGTGATAAATAAATTTGCTCGGCAGATTGTAGGCTTTTGTGACTATCACGTCTCCGTTTTCGGCTTCTCTTCCTTGCATAATATCGTTGCAATCGAGCCGTACCTGCACTCCTGCGGCGGAATGAATTGCATTGTCGATACACTTGTGCAGCGGATGAAAACAGCCGAGCATGGCAGAATTTGCGGCATTGACGATTGCATCGGCATTTATCGTCGTAATATCACCCTTAAAAAGCGCAACGTTACCGTCATACGACAGCTCGTTTGCATCGATTATTCCGCGCGCCGCATTCTTTTGCGTCAGATACTCGTCTTGCAATTTCAAGAATTCCGCACTTGCGTGCATCGGCGGACGAACGTTGCACAAAGCCCGAAAATAATCGGGCTTCATGTCGTCGTCAAGAGCAGGGACGCGCTCTTTGCGCTCGGCGCATAATATTTGTATCAGTCTGTCAAGCGTTTCCATTTTTCAAACCTTAATTCTCAAAGAACATACCTGCCGTCATATCGAGATAGTTTTCGCCTGCGTAATCGGGATATTCGTTCTTCACTCTTTCCTTAAATTCTACACCGTTCTTGCAGTCGCTCGCAATACTTTTGAGATTTTCGAGATAATCGATTTTAGTTTGTGCGTCTTTAAGGTCTTCGGGCGTATAGTGAGACGTGAGAATAAGGTCAAATCCCCTTGCGATATAACCTTTAAGTTGCGAAATAATTGCGTCCGCGTGACCTGCGCCCGCAACTATAGAGTGGCAATCGTGACCGAGCATATGTGTATAAACGGCGTTGATTTCGGGAATTTCCACATCGTACGCTTCGTGAGTGGGAACGATGACCAAATCTATTCCGCCTATATTGACCTTGCCCGCTTCGAGAATATCCGTTATCTCATGCAACGACTTGTCGAAAATGTCTCCGAACGCAGCGGTAAAATTGTCTATGAGAGCCTTTCCGCCGCCGTTTTCGCCGTATTCTTTTGCGTTTTGCGTAGCGTACGTTTTTACTCCCTTAAGAAACGTGCCGCCTGCATCGTGGTACGCAATAAGCACGCCTTCGACATCGAGATTTTCAAGATACTTTTCAAGTGCGGCGTTGTTGTCGAAAAAGCACGGTGATTCTATTACGACGGCTTTCCCGTTTTTCTCGACGATAAAAACTTCGTTGCTTATATAATCGTCCGTTTTGTATGCGTGCAATCTGATGTCACCGAAATCGTATACGTTAGCTTCGCCCTTTTCAAGCGTGATTTTTTCAAAATTGTTCTTGTTCATATTCTTCTCCTTGAATTTAGTGTTTTTTTTTGCAATCTCATCGATTACGTTTCGCATTATATAACACGGTTTTTCACTTTGCACGAACGTTACTTTTTTATTATCCGATAATAGATTTGTAACTTTGTTTCATTTTTGAACTATTGACTTTTCAGACGTTAAGTGATACACTGCAATCAGCAAAATGCAAGGAGAAAACTATGCTTACGAAAGAAGAATTGCCCGAATGCCCCGTTGCAACCACCGTTCAACTTATCGGCAACAAGTGGAAAATCCTGATAATACGCAATCTTTTGGGAAAGAAACAACGCTTCACCGACTTTGTCAAAACCATTCCCGGAATAAGCAAAAAAGTGCTGACCGACAACCTTCGCGCGCTCGAAGAAGACGGGCTTATCGAGCGTGAAATTTTTGCAGAAGTTCCGCCGAGAGTTGAATATTCTCTGACACCGCTAGGACAAACGCTCGAACCTATACTCACCGCCATGCGCGAATGGGGCGATTATTACAAACAAAACGCATAATTTTCAAACGAGTTTTCGGTTTGTAATTCTTTTAATATAATTTTGAATTGATTGAAACCTTGTTTTCGTAAAAATTAGAAAAATAGACGAAGAACAAGGAAACGCCCATCCGAAACAAAACCAAACGTACACGTAGTACGTGATTTTGGAGCGGATGAA
>CAVKIG010000043.1:0-14121 GCA_963656415.1 bacterium
ACGGCAGGCAGGAATATAGGTTAGATTACAACGAACCGAGAAACCAACTTAAAGAGATGCGCACGGAGATGGTGCGTGCCTACGAATCCATAAATCCCGAGAAAATGAGAGCGAGAATCGCCGAACTCGAGAAGGAACAAAACGCCGAAGGATTCTGGAACGATACCGACAACGCAAAGAAAGTGAGTCAGGAGATAAGCCAACTTCAAGGCAAAATCGACAAGTTCGAGAAGATGATCGCGCGCATCGACGACGCAATCGACACCGTTGATATTATAGAACTCGAAGGCGACGAAAGCGAAGACGAGAAACTTCTCACGACCGTTCACGATTTGGGCGAAGCGGTGGAGAGCCTTTCGCTTGCAACGCTGCTCAGCGGCAAATACGACTCGCTCAACGCAATTCTCACACTCCACGCAGGAGCGGGCGGAACGGAAGCGCAAGACTGGTGCTCCATGCTTTACAGAATGTACACGCGTTATTGCGAACGTACGGGGTGGACTTGTACGGAACTCGATTATCTCGCAGGCGACGAAGCGGGGGTTAAATCGGTCACTTTCAGAGTGGAAGGCGACAACGCATACGGATATCTCAAGGCGGAAAAGGGCGTTCACAGACTCGTCCGTATTTCTCCGTTCGACGCAAACGCAAGAAGACATACGTCATTTGCGTCGCTCGAAGTCATGCCCGAAATCATCGATACGGCGGAAATCGAAATTCGCCCCGAAGACCTTAAAGTCGACACATATCGCTCGTCGGGCGCAGGCGGTCAGCACGTCAATAAAACAGAAAGCGCAATCCGTATAACACACATTCCTACGGGCATCATCGTTGCGTGCCAGAACGAAAGAAGCCAGATTCAGAACCGTGAAGTCGCAATGCAAATGCTCCGCTCGAAACTCATAGAAAAGCGCGAGCGCGAACGCGAAGAAGAAGCCGCGCAAATCAGCGGTCAACTCAAAAAGATCGAGTGGGGAAGCCAAATTCGCTCGTACGTGTTTTGCCCCTACACCATGGTCAAAGACCACCGCACCAACTACGAGACGGGCAACGTGCAGGCAGTTATGGACGGAGATCTTGACGGATTCATCAACGAATATCTCAAACTTTCGTCAATTCAAAAGTAAAACATAATAAGCGTGATTGCTATGAATAGTTTGCAAAACAAAGAAAATCTTACGGTGCTTGCAATCGAGTCGAGTTGCGACGAGACCGCTTGCGCAATCGTGAGAAACGGAAGAGAAGTCGTGTCCAACGTCGTTGCGACGCAGATTGAAATCCACAGAAGATTCGGCGGAGTCGTGCCCGAAATCGCAAGCAGAAACCATACGCTTGCAATAGAGAACGTCGTCAAAGAAGCACTTCTTTCCGCAAATATGACAAAGGACGATATCGACGCCGTTGCCGTCACGTACGGAGCGGGATTGCTCGGTGCATTGCTCGTGGGGGTGAACTTTGCAAAGGCACTCGCTTATGCGTGGAAAAAGCCGTTGTTTGCCGTCTCCCATGTCAAAGGGCATATCGCCGCAAACTATATCGATTCGACGCTCGAACCGCCGTATCTTTGCTTGCTCGCAAGCGGCGGACATACCGCAATAGTAAAGGTGCTAGATTACGAACATCTCGAACTTATCGCGCAGAGCAGAGACGACGCATGCGGAGAAGCGTTCGACAAGGTTGCAAGGGTTTTGGAATTGCCGTATCCCGGCGGACCGGAAATTCAGAAACTCGCAAGAGAAGGCAAGGCCGTTTACGATATGCCGAAGCCGCATTTTTCGGATAAGGACGAATTGTATTTCAGTTACAGCGGCTTGAAAACCTACGTCATCAACCTCGTGCACAATCTCGAACAGAAAGGGCAGGAGATTCCCAAGGCGAACGTTGCTGCAAGTTTTCAAAAATCCGCAACGGCGCAACTTGTGGATACGCTCAAAATCGCTATAGAGCGCACGGGAATCAATAAGATTGCAGTTGCCGGCGGCGTCAGCGCAAACGAAGAATTGCGCGCGCGTTTCGACGAGCTTGCACAACACGGGGCGGAAGTGCATTATCCGAAACTCAAGTATTGCACGGACAATGCGGCTATGATAGGCGCAGCGGCGTGTTTTATGATAAAAAGCGGTATGCAGGAGAGCGATTTGTCTCTTGACGCAAAAGCAACCGTGCCGCTAAAATAGCGTGAATAATCACAAAAAGTGGCTCGAAATTAAAAATATTGCTAAAATTTCGTTGCCAAAATCGCATAATGTGATATAATAACCAAGCAAGCGAAAATCAAAGGCTGAAAAGCTTGGAAATTCGTGGGGATATGGCTCAGTTGGTAGAGCGTCGCGTTCGCAATGCGAAGGTCAGGGGTTCGAATCCCCTTATCTCCACCAATAGGTACCCATCCGCACCAGTGACGTTTAGACTGGCTAGGATGGGTCTTTTTTTGTAATTTATCGGTGCCAACATCTTTTTCCTTCTATTAAGGATATATTTGACACTTGCAATCATTTTTTGATGGTCTATCGTAATGGGCAAAAACTGTTTGTTTCTCTTCCCACAATTGATTGGGATTCTTAATTCTTCAAAAAAATATCCCCGTTGATCGTCGGGATCATCGGGGATTTTATGGCAATATTTGTAGTAGATTTCTATTTTGTCATCGTAAACAATTACTTTATCTACTAGGTTGTTGAGTAGTATTTTTGGTGATGATTTAATTGCTCGTCGCAAATAATATTCTACCTCATCTCTTGATATTTGCTTTGATAATGCAAGTTCTTCTTTTGCAATTTGTTCTTCGATTTCGGCTTTGTCCGATTCCAACATATTTAGCCGTTCTTTTGTGCTTGGAGTTATGATTCCTTCTTGTAGCGCAAAAAGCATATTATTGATTGATTTTACCAAATCGCTATGCCTATTTTTTAGACTATTTAGTATAGATTCATCCTTTTGTCGTTGTTTATGAACGGCAATAACTTTGTCCACAAGCAACTGTATATTTTCTTTAGTGCAAAAGACTTGTTTTGTAACATCAACAATAAACTCGTCCAATTTATCTTGCCTGAGTATTCTGCTCTCACAGCCCGTTCCTCTTTTTCTTCCGGAACATTTATAATAATGCATCAATTTGCCGCTTCTTGAGGTTGAACAATCTCCATTCATCATATGTCCGCATAGTCCGCAAATAACTTTTCCTTTTAACAGTAAGTCCGCGTCTTTGCTATGAGCGCCGACGCTGTATGTTACCATTCGGCTCTGCACCGCATTGAACAAATCTTCTTTTATGATTGGAGGATATATGTTTTTGTATTCAACACCGTCATATTTAGTTATACCGATGTATTTTTCATTGCGCAACATTCTATATAGGAAGTTCTTTTTAAAGGTTTCTCCTTTATATTTAATTCCGCGCGCATCCAAAACTTCTATAATGTCAGGAATCGTCTTCCCATTGTTGTATTCTTGAAAGATATATCTTACCGTTTCGGTTTCCGCTTCATTAATATATATAGTTTTATCTTTTACACAATATCCATATACCACTTTCCCTCCGCAAAACAATCCTTTGTTTCTACTTTCGGTAAGCCCGCGACGTATCTTTTGCGATAACTCTGCGGAATAGTATTCGGCAAGTCCTATATATACGTTTTCAAGCAAAATACCGTCCAAGTTTTTGCTTCCGTCTATATTTGTTGATGTGCGTTGCGTTGCCGATATTAGATTTTTTCCGTTTTTTATTAATTTTTGCTTGTTGATTGCAATTTCGATTGAATTGCGACCGAATCTGTCTATCGCATATACAAGCACAATATCCCAAGCGGTTGTACGTTCGGAATCCGCCAACATTTTTTGGAAAGCGGGTCTATTATCATTTGTACCCGTTGTTGCTCTATCTATATATTCGCCTAATATTGATAACCCGTTTTTTTCTGCGTATTTGTAACACTCGTGTAGTTGTCCTTCGATAGATTGTTCGGTTTGTCGCTCGCACGAGTATCTCGCATAGATGACTGCACCTTTCATTTTGATATAACCTCCGTGTTTTGAAATCGTTTTTATCATAGCGAATTAGAATTGGAAGCGTAACATACTCACCCGGTACTCTTTCTCGTTTTTGTGGTCATTTTCCAAGACTGAGCCGTACTCTTCCAAGACTTTTCCGTTATGTTTTGTACTGCGAACTTATAAATTCGCTTGCCGAAACCAATTTCGACAGCATCGAAACATCAGAAAAGAATGCAGCTGGTCAAGGAAACAGAAAACTAATATTGTTTTGGGCTTCTTTATATGGTTTTCAATATTAGTTTTCCCTTGACAACAAATGATTTTCTGATACTCTCACAAACCGAAACGCAAAACGACATTTAGTACGGTTTAGTCGAGAAAAAGTACGGCTGAGTCTTGATTGATGACCTGATTTGTCGGTTTTATATCCAGTTTTGTCCTTGTAAGTATGTTACGAACGGCAAATTATTTGTGTATAGTAAAAGAAAAAACGGAGGTGATGACATATGAAAGAAGTCAAAGGCGACACGAGCATTTTGGATATTGAAACTTTTATCAACGGCTACCCAATTGTGAGCGAAATGCCCGACGAGTTTGTGCTTGTGCTTGCCAAAGAATTGTGTGAAATGATTGCTTGGGATTCAAAAGAATGAGAAATCTCATAGTTGTGTACCATAAATGTCGCATAACGATTAATGTCAAAAATTTCTTATGAAAACCCGTTGACTTTTGTTTTTGAATGACTATAATGAAAATTACAAAACGCAATAAATGTTGCATATTGTAAAAGGGGTATACAATGCAAGTAAAAAACAAAGAAACGATTGATAAGATTTTGAACATACTCAACGAGAGTTTGCATGAGAA
This sequence comes from bacterium, assembly GCA_963656415.1. Lineage (GTDB taxonomy): Bacteria > Bacillota > Clostridia > Christensenellales > CAG-917 > CAG-475. The sequence goes on from CAVKIG010000043.1 coordinate 4,861, forward strand.
CAACGGCACTCCGTCTATATACGAAATTGCCGACGCGATAAACGTAAATCCGTCCACGGTCAGCAGATATATCAACTATTTGGTGTCCGAAGGCATAATCGAGAGAAAAGGCAAACATTGCAATCTCACTACATCGAAGTTTGCCAAAACGATGTCCAACGTAACGGCTTGCCCGATTGTCGGCGACATTGCTTGCGGCTCTCCGATACTTGCGGAAGAAAATATAGAATCGTATGTATCAATCTCTACCGAGTTCTTCGGCCCCGGAGAGTACTTCATACTGAAAGCAAAAGGCGAAAGTATGATAAACGCAGGCATAAACGACGGAGATTTGGTTGTTATACGAAAGCAAGATACTGCAAACGAAGGACAAATAGTGGTTGCACTCACGGATGACGGAGAGGCTACGTTAAAGCGATATTTTTTGGATAAAAAGCACAAACTAATAAGGTTGCATCCCGAAAACGATGCACTTCAAGATATGTTCTATAAGAACATTCAAATTCAAGGCATAGCCGTAAAAGTAATAAAGGACTTGTTATAAAGGAGCAATATGGAAAAACAACGGACTTATCTTTGCATAGATATGAAATCATTCTTCGCATCGGTTGAATGTGCGGAACGTGGGTTAAGTCCGTTTGAAACAAACCTTGTCGTAGCAGACGAATCTCGCGGAAAAGGTGCTATAACTTTGGCGATTACGCCTAAGATGAAAGCGCTCGGAGTTAGAAATCGTTGCAGATTATTTGAAATTCCTAAAAACATTGATTTTATTATTGCGCTCCCGCATATGAGTTTGTATATCAAATACTGTGCAGATATTTTTGATATATATCTCGATTATTTCTCGCCGGACGATATACATCAATACTCAATCGACGAGGCTTTTATAGACGTTACGGACTACTTGTCTATTTACAAACTCGAACCAAAGCAACTTGCAAAGAAAATCATAAACGAGATAGCCGAGCGCACACATATTCCTGCGACTTGCGGTATAGGCACGAACCTGTATCTTGCAAAGATTGCACTCGACATCACGGCAAAACATTGCAAAGACCATATAGGAATGCTTAACGAAGAAACATTCAAAGAAACTTTGTGGGAGCATAGACCGATAACCGACTTTTGGAATATCGCAAACGGTATTGCCACAAGGCTCGCCCGATATGGAATTCATGACATGAAAGGCGTAGCAACAGCCCCGGAAGATCTCCTTTATAGGAATTTCGGTAAGAACGCTAAATTGCTAATCGACCACGCAAACGGCAAGGAAAGTTGCACGATTGCGGACATCAAGAACTACAAGGGTAAGTCAAAGTCTATCTCAAATTCTCAAATCTTGTTCAGCGACTACGCATACGATAAAGCACATATCGTTATACAAGAGATGGCATTGAGTGGTTGTCAGCGACTTCTAAAAGAACATTTGATTGCAAGCCACGTCGGTATTTCCGTCGGATATTCAAAAGATGCTGCTCCGGCTACGGGCGGAACGCTCAAAATGGCAAACAGCACCAATCTCTATTCAATGGTTAAGGAATACGTTGATAGAATTTTTGAAGATACCACGCATCAAGACGTTCCTATCCGCAGACTCGCTATATGTTTTAGCGGGCTCGTGGACGAATCTGCCGAGGGCTATGATTTGTTTACGGATTTGGACGCGTTGCAAAAAGAGCGCAATGTTGAAAAAGCGGTGTTGGAAATCAAAGAGAAGTTTGGCAAAAATGCAATGTTGCGAGGTTTCGACTTGCAAGAAGGCGCAACACAAAAAGAACGCAACAAACTGATTGGAGGACACAATGGCGGTTAAAAACAATGACGATGTAAATCGCGCAGCTCAGTTCCTTCCATTCGATGCACTAAAAGGCTTGTCCGAAGAATTGCAAAGCAGAATCGAAAAGCGAACGCGCGTTCCTAGACACGAATTTTCCGACGAAAAGAAAGAAGAATTGTCCAAAACCCTTGTGAGAGTGGACAAAGGAACGGTTGTTAGAATCAATTTCTATCTCAACGGACATTACATTGATATAGAAGGAACCGTTGCGAAAAACAACGTGGTCTATCATTATTTGACGATAGGTCAAAAGAAGATATTTTATGACGATATCTACCAAATCGATATAGTTTCCGAATAACTGCCCCGGTTTATAAGGAAATTATATATAGAGTGCGCAAGATAGTTTTACTGCGACGCGGGAGTGCCTAACCCCGTCAATGCAGTGGGCTAAATACAAGTCTATGTGCGCTATGGGCGAAGGAGGTGCTTTTATGGATAATGCTATTATCACGCAAGACGCTATTCCGATACGAAAACTGTGTCCCGAATGCAGAAAGTATTTTGTAGCGAGTGTTAAAAGTAACGGCGAAATCGTGGGGAGATGCTCACATTGTCACGCTAAGTACTTTGAGCAGAAAAAGAACAATGTGCGACTTATCAAAGTTGTACAAAGATAATCACTAAAAAGGAAAACTACATACGTCTATATAGGCAAATCAAGGTCGGGCTGTGACAGCGCCCAAGATAAATCCTCGTTCCCCGCTTTTATAGATAAGATTCGATAGGAGACAATATCCCCAACCCGAATGCGACGTGTTGAAAAAGGTCGCAAACCGAGTGGGGATATTTTTATTCTCCGCTACGGGAAAATCTATTTATAAGAACTAGGAGAAATTTATATGACAATGCAACAGATCAAGAATGACTTAAAAGACATTCAATATTATTACGCGCGCAAAAATGTGTTTGACAAAGCCTCTACCGAGGTTGGAAATTCAACAATACTCGAACTCATCAACAAATATCATACGGCAATATGTTCTGCGCCGCCGAAGCTTTACGACATTTACGTAAGTCTATATGTACACAACAACACACAAGAAACTTTGTCTGTTGAGCTAAACTATTCGCCGGACTATGTTCACAAGTTGAACGATAGGCTTTGCAAGTTTTTTCTGCAACAGTTATCGGCATAATCGAGGTGTGATATGGACATAAGAATTCCCGATTTTGCAGCAACGTTTTCAGACAATATTTATCGCACAAAAAATCATATTGTGACACAGCATATGAAGTACGAAAAAAGCGATATTTATGACAACACTTTGATAAGCCACGATACATATTATCGGCGCACTCCAAAGCGTGACAGCGAGTATAAAATGTTGTTTGAATACAAAGACAATATCGATGGTAAACGGATACCGTCAACGGCATATACACGCAAGTATATTGACTAAGATTTTGAGAGAGATGGGCAACTGTTCATCTCTCTTTTGTTTTCACAATCAAAGGTTTATAGTACGGCTTTGTATTGGTAAAGTACGGATTAGTCTTGATTTTGAACCAGAAAAACGAGATTTATAACCACGAAAACGAGGTTGAGTATGTGGCGGACGGCATTGCTTTTTGCTATGATAAATGCGTAATCAATGAGTGCTCACAAATGGTGCGACGCTCGTTTTTAGGACTTTGCAAATTAGGTGGCCACCTTCTGAAAACAGGTCGAAAGAAACGAGATGTTTTATTTGAAATCTCATTGAATTGCACCCTACAACTTAATATCAAAATTCGTGCTTTGCTAACGGCAAAACGGGCATCAAAAATCACAGTTGAACTAGCGACTTTACGGGTAAAGGAGAAACTATATTTATGGCAAAAAATTATAACGAAAGACGTTGGATGGTTCCCTCCAAAAGAGCGACGGGATATGCATCCGAACGTCAAGCAAAAGTGCACCAAAGAGGTGCCGACGAAGGCAAACAACTTACAGATTATGAGCTTGGACTCAGAAGCGGATATCTTTTGTGTCAATCAGACCACACCGGTATCTACAAGTACAAAGAGGCAATCAAAGCCGGCAAGTCCAAGACAGAAGCAAGACGCATTTCACGTATGAAAGGCAAAAAGAGCGCATAAGGAGGTATGACAAATGGATAAGAAAATCTTTGTAGAAAGAGAAACCTACGAGAAAAACGACAAGCAGTATTTTACATACTTCATCAAAGGCGTTGTGCGCGGTATCGAAGCAAGAGTGCAACTTATGCCACCGGACTTCACAGGCTACACGGTTTTGGATATCGTTTTCGGCAATGAAAACAAAGCGGAACTCGTTGTAACGCCCTACGAAATCAAGGACGAGAAAACAGGCAAAGTCGTTTCGGGCAACACCTATGGCGTACGTTCTTTTGACGAAGACGGCGAAGTTTACGAATGCAAGATTCAGCCGTTCAAATCATCGGACAGAGCATTGCTCAATATGCTTATCAGATAAATAAGCGTCACGGAATACGGCTTGAAATACAGCCGTATTTCTTTCAAACAACATGGAGGATTTATATGAATCAAGAAAAGAAAAACAGTATCAAATGGATTGCGACACTTATGGCAATCATAGTCCTTTTTGCAGGCGTCGGCGCAGCGCTGGGGCTTGTAATTCAGCAAATGAAACAAACCAACACCGACACGCCTATTGCATCGGGTGATGGCAAAGATATGTTTGAAGGTCAAATATATGAGATGCCTTCCGTACTTGCATTTTCGGCAGACGCAACGACTGCGGCAGACTCCGGTCATACGGCATCCGTCACTCTTACTGCAACCGTCCTTCCCGTCGAAGCAACAAACAAACTCGTGGATTGGAGCGTTGCATGGGGTGTTACAAAACAACACGGAAGTGAAAACGTCACGAACTACGTTACCGTAACTCCGAAAAGCGATGGTAGCAATATCGCGACCGTAACTTGTAAGAAAGCATTCGGTGACGATGAAATCATTGTCACGGTTACCACGAGAGAAGGCGGATTTACCGCAAAATGTCAAGTGCTTTATGTCGGTGCGCCCACTTCTATCAAAGTGACGCTTACCGGAGCAAAAACTATCACCGATAGCAAGTGGAACAACGCAAAAATTGTGGAAATTGAAAGTTCAAAGACCTACAATTTCAATCTCTCGCTTGACAACGAGTTTGGACTTGTAGGAAGTGCGTTCACTCCCGAATACAAAATCTCCGCTGTTGCTTATGGCGCAATCAAGGTAAAGAAGGAGATATACAAATCCGGAACCCTTCAGAGCACTGATTATGGCACGGTTGATTATGTTGTTCAAGACGTGTTTGAATCGGCAGGATACATTTGGACTTCGTTTCAAAAACCGGGTGGATATGTGAGCGTCAACAAGTTCTCAATTGAGAACGGCAAGTTGAAAGTTATCGGTGGCAGTATGCCTTCTTCCTACAGCGGCATTTCGGCAGATCCTTCTCGCAAAGTCGTTGAGTCCTTTGATAGTTATGTGGACGGCAAACTTCCGTATGTCACTATCACAGTCACCGAAGTGAAAACGGGTATCAGCACCACCATCAACATTCGTACGGTATCCGGCGTGCAAAGCGTATCGCTTTCCAATTCGACGCTTTCGTTTTAATTAGAGGTGGAGCATGAAAAAGCAAATGAATGTTGGCAAGACGATTGCCGTAATCGTATGTGTATTGCTCTTGGTACTTGCCGTCGGTTCTATTGCTTTCTTCACTAATGGTTTTACATCTGATTTCAAAACTTTTTATGTTGAAAGCGATGGAAAGCGAATGCTCTCGGACTATGACAACTACATAATGAAGCAGGATGCGGAAAACAAATTCGTTGTCAAATACACTTTCGGAGCAGTCAATAAAGATATAAGCGGTTATACCTTAAAGATTGTTCCGAATGTGTCGCACGACAATGATTTTGATTTCACGGTGGACGGAGAGATATACAGTTTCGGCGCGGAGGAAGATCTCACAAAAGGCTTTGACATTACCCAGAACGAAAACGATTTCGTTGTGAGCGGTAACTATACAATGCAAAGCATTTTGCAAAGACTTTATCCCGAAAAGGAAGTGTCTTTCAATCAAGATGACGTGGACAATTCCGTAGATAATTTCACATTGCTTGTTTACTCGTACAACGGCGAAGCGGTGATTAAAATCAGTTTCCATAATTACGTTGCGGTGGAAGGTGTCACGCTGCAAGAACAACTCGTATTCGAGGTACAGCCGGATGGCACAATCAAGGCAAAATAGACGTTTGGTTATGGCAATACTTTTGGTCCTTTGCACCATCGTTTTGATGATGCAAGGGACACTTCAAATTGCGTATGCGTCAAGTGATAATTCGTTTGACACCACGAACGTTTTGGACGATCTTTTGTCGTCCACCATAGACGGAAAGCCTTTCGATTTGAAAGACTATCCATACAACGAAAACGGGACGCTTCGCATTGTGAGTTTTATAGAGTATTGCTACTCGTTCAAATCCAATATGCGAGCAAATTACGGACTTTATCTGCTGATTTATAACCCACAAGCCTTGAATTTGTCAACAAACAGCAAACAGAACAAAATCCAAATGGCTGTAAGTTACGACAAAAACGGCACGCCTACAAGGTATGAAAAGTTTTATTTGCAGTTCTGCAGTAAGTCATCAAACGACTATAAAAATCTGTTCTACAAATACAAAATCGTAGATAGAAAAATAGCCGATAAGACCTTTGCGGAACGAGTAAATACCAACGAGCGCAGATACGATATTTCCGGCATAGAACTCGTAACGTACGGAGATAAAAACGCTACCGAATACGGTGTTGGCGGAACGTACACTTTCACGGGATATTCGGAAGGATACGGCCCTGATGCCAATGCCAAATCTACGTTGAATTGCGTTGTGCAAGACCTTGAAACCTTAAAGCTCGAAGTGCATCATACATCGTTTAGAACCAACGTTTCGAGCAAAGGCAAAGACCATTACAATGAAGTCAACTCGGTGTATTTCTCTATCCCCGAACGAATCTATCAAGAGTACGGAAAGTTGCAAAAGATACGCGCGGAATGGTGGGAGTATAAAACCAAACTTGCCGCTATCACTTCCAACGAAGTGTTCTATCAAAAGATGCTTGCAGGCTCAGAACTCAAAACCGAGAAAGATCAAAACAATCCGCAAATCCCATATAGACTCTTCACGGGTTACAAGGTTGAGCAAACATCAAATCAATTTCATGGTTATACATCGATTGAATATGATTGGTGTTTCAACGAGCGCACCAATTATGAAGAGACAACCGGCGGCGCAGTTTTCAATTCTACGAAAGTGAGCAAGGCAAACAGTCAGTCGGATATGATACCGATGGTTTTCTATTCACCGTATGTCGGCTTGGATGAAGTCTTTGACTTTCTCTTTTCAAAACCAGTTGCGGGCGACGTTGCAGACAACAGAGTTGCCGAATATATCTATGGATATTCCAACGAACTCGGCAACGGATATATAGACTGCAACGGGCGTGAGATAAGCAAGGACTTGTTTGAATCTTTCGTTGACGAAGGACACCAAATGGGGCACAACGACAAAACCATTGACCTTGCCGACACGTTCAATCTTATGAGCTATGACTCCAACCACTCGTGGTGGGACAAACTCTGGGACTATGGTTTTTCGTGGCCTCAGACAAGTGGTGACTATAAGGACATCTCGCCCATATACGAAGTGAAAGCGGATGACTTGATTGCCGACGATAACGGCGTATCTCAAAAATTGCTTGTGAACAAGAATGATGTTGCAAGTTTGAGAGCGTACTATGCAAAAGAGATTGCGCTCAACAGACGAGTGGTATTATTCAGATTTGCAAACACGGACTATTTCTCTCAAGCGTGCGGACGAAGCGACAACGAAGGCAATTATGTTCCCGAGGACGAGGCAGACACTTATATTGCAAGCGAAACCATATTCCTTGACTTTGACATCATAGAACTGACATTCAACAAGGACGGCGTATATCACGTCATTCCCGTTGTATCCAGTCCTACCGACGTCATAAACGGATTTACGGCTCCTGCACAAAAGTTGGAATGGTGGAAGATAATCATTGCGGTTATCATTCTTATCATCTGCCTTATACTTCTTGCACCAATATTGCCGTTTATCTTCAAAGGAATTTGGCTCGTTATTTGCGCTCCTTTCAAGGCGATAAAATCTGCCAAAGAAAAGCGTAAAGCAAAGGATAAATCACAAGCCGATAACGGTGACAAAAACGCATAAGGAGATACAATGAAAACAGTGAAAAGAATCATATGTATTCTGCTCATTATTTTGGTTGTATTTGCAGTCGGCTACTTGATATTTACAGGTAGCCGATTGCCTTCTATTACGACCGATAACGAGGCAAGAATACTCAATGTAGCAACCAATATAGGAGGTGGCTTATGCGTAAGAAAAACATAGCGTACATAGTGATAAGCGTGCTTGTTACGATAGCGTTTATACTATTCGCTGCGCTTGTGTTCAAAACGTCCTATATTCGCATATTCGAGAGTTTAACTGACTTAATACACTCGATAAAATATTATTTCTGTAAACTATTCGGTATAGATGCAGAATTAAACCCAAGCATTCTCGACGGCTCAAACGCTATAAAATGGGAGTCTATACTTCCATCCGACTTTGGCGATTTCAAAGTCAAATTCGTTGAGTTTTGGAGATTGTTTGCGAACCTTGACAACTTCATATTATACGGTAAGACCATAGGCGAAAAGCTGGGTATCGTAGCACAAATTCTTGTGATAATTTTGCCCTTTATTTTTGTGTTTTTCTTTGTTATAAAGAAGCTGTATTCAACGCCCAACACAAAGCATAACAAGGACTCGAAACCATTTCAAATTTACAAGTCAATATCACGAAAAATAACACACCCGACAAAGCAATTTATCATCGGATATTTTGCGTTTTTGAGCTGTCAAAAATGGATACCGATTGTGTGGGCGATCATTTGGTTTTGCAGTCTGAATTTGACGAGTATCGTCATATCGTTCTTTGCATACTTTTTGTATTTCTCGGTGTCGTTTGACTTCGTTTCGATATACACGATTGCAAGGAAACTCATCATTGATTTGCAAGTGATTTTCAAGCACTTCCCGTGGTGGAGTTTACTGCCTTTTGCGTGGCTTATTTTCGAGTATATCAGACGCAAAATCGCAGTGGATATTTTACGTCATAAAGAGGCTCAAAATTGCGGTTTCATAAACGCCCTTCCAATAGTGTCTATGACCTGCGGAAGTATGGGTAAACGCAAGACCACAATCATTACGGATATGGCACTTTCGCAAGACGTTATGTTTAGACAGAAAGCGCTTGAACTCTTGCAGAAAAACGATATGCGTTTCCCTAATTTCCCGTGGATTGCGCTTGAAATGGAAGTGCGCAAATGTATGGAACATCACGTCATCTACAATC
>CAVKIG010000044.1:0-13918 GCA_963656415.1 bacterium
ACGCTAGATCCTTCGACTACGCTACTCGCAACTGCTATGCTTGCGCATAGAACCTTGCGGTTTTGCCTTTTTCAAAGGCGTTGCTACGTGAATACAACGCTCCGCAATCTTTGCGAACAAGTTGCTCTGCTTTGCATTGACAGGATGACAAGGAATAATGAAAATATCTCCGCTTTTCATTGATAGAATGACACATAAAAATTTGTATCTCTCCGGATATTTCCAATCGGGTGTGGGTGTCCCACCAGAAATTATTAATTATTCATTATTAATTATTAATTCAAAGAGCCACGCTAACGGCAACCCAAATGTATAAACAATACATGAGTTGACGGGAGCGTGGCTCTGCCGAAGTTATTCGCTATTTAGCGCAGTTTGGTGAAGTAGAGCTTGGCAGCATAGGGCTTCAATTCCCCCCCAAACGGCTCGTCGTAAACTGACAAAAGCTCGGTGGCATCGGAAGGAACGTATTTTGCGATTTTGCGCGCAGATACAGGCTTTTTGCTTATGTTGGCAATGACGGTGAGTTTCGATTTGCCGTCTTCTGCGATTTTGTCATAGACGAAAAGTTGTTTGTCGCGAAGTCGCTTTATCTCGAATTTGCCATAGACTGCACTGTCTTTGTATTCCTGACGGAGTGCGAGAATGCGCTTGTAGAAATACCAGATGGAGTTTTCGTCCTGCATTGCCGCTTCGACGTTGACGGTGGTGTAGTTGGGATTGACGGTGTACCACGGCTCGTGAGTGGAAAAGCCTGCGTACTTGCCACCCGTCCATTGAACGGGTGTGCGAGCACAATCTCTTGCGGCGGTGTGCGCCACTTTGAGAATATGCTTGTCCGAAAAACCGAACTTGCGCATGAGATCGCGCACGCAGAACGTCGATACGTCTTTGAATTGCGCCCACGGATCGCTGCCCTTAGGGTATTTGTCAAAATAGAGCGACGTCATGCCTATTTCCTGCCCTTGATAGATAAAGTGCGTGCCCGAAAGGAAGGAATATATCATTGCAAGAGCCTTGCCGCTTTCCACGCGATAGTCTTCACTGCCGTAGCGAGAAATGATGCGCGCGTGGTCGTGGTTTTCAAGGTAGTTTGCATTCCACGCTCTATGGTAGAGCTTTGTTTGCCACTCGTTGAACGTCTTTTTGAGTTTGACGAGATTGAAAGGAGTATGCACCCATTCGATGATTATGCAATCCGCATTCATGTGTTGGAAAGAGATCATCATGTCAAGCTCTTTCTTGTTTTCGTTGACGTAGGTGAGCGCGGTCTTGACGTTCATAAGCGGAGCTTCGCCCACTTGGAAAGCGTCGTATTGTTCAATGACTTTGCGGTATTCTTGCAAATATTCGTGGATATGCGGTCCGTTGTTGTAGTGCTCCATACCCCTTGACGCAGGCATGAGCCAGTTGCCGTTAGGAAGACCTTCGCGCTTGCTTATCTGAGTGATGACGTCTTCTCTGAATCCGTCAACGCCCATATCCAACCAAAAACGCATGACGTCTTTGACCGCTTCTCTCACCTTGGGATTGTCGTGATTTAGGTCGGGTTGCTCTTTGGCGTACAAGTGGAGATAGAACTCGCCGCGTTGCTCGTTGAACTCCCACGCGCTTCCCGGGAAAGTGGACATCCAGTTGTTGGGGGCTTTTTTGCCGTCCTTGCCGCAACCTTTGCGCCAAATGTAGAAATCGGTGTACGGCTCTATGCGCGCGCAACTTTTCTTGAACCACTCGTGTTGGTCGGACGTATGATTGATGACCAAATCCATAATCACGCGCATGCCGAGTGCATGCGCTTTTTCAAGCACCTGTTTGAAGTCGTCGAGCGTGCCGTATTCGGGATTGATGTTCTTGTAGTCGGCGATGTCGTAACCGTAATCCGCTTGCGGAGAAACGTAAAGCGGCGAGAACCAAATCGCGTCCGAACCGAGACTTTTTATATACTCGAGTTTTGACAAAACGCCTTTGAGATCGCCTATGCCGTCACCCGTACCGTCACAAAAAGAGCGCGGCCAGATTTGATACACAGACATTTCCTTAAACCATTTTCTTTCTTCCATAATTTTCTCCATTTTAACAAAAACGGGGTTTTATGCCCCGTTTTTGCTCATATAAAATTTAGTTTTGGCTGTTTTCGTCGGATTGCGCGTCGCTGTCGTTTACCGCGTCTTCAACGTTTTGAGTGTTGTCTTCGCTCACGTTTTGGGCATTGTCGCCGGGAGCGTCTTCGCTCACAATCGGGTTGCCGTCTTCGTCAAGCTCGACTTCTTCTTGCTCGTCTTCATGCGGAGTGAGCGCGATTGCCATGACCTTGAATTTGTCGTCTTTAAGTTTCATAATGCGCACGCCTTGCGTGGATCTACCTATCTTGCTGATCTCGTCCGCTTGCACTCTGATGATGACGCCGCTGTCGGTTATCATCATAACGTCCGTATCCGCCGGGATGACCTTCAAGCACACAAGCGTTCCAGTCTTGTCGTTGAACGTGCCCGCTTTGACGCCCTTGCCCGCTCTGTTCTGAATCGGGTATTCGTCAAGGCTCGAACGCTTGCCGTAGCCGTTGGACGTGACGGTGAGAATTTCGTCTCCCTGATGCACGACGTCGAATGCAACGAGCGTCTGACCTTCGGAAAGATTCATTGCTTTGACGCCCATTGCCGTTCTGCCGACGGGGCGCACGTCTTTCTCGTTGAAGTGAATGGAAAGTCCTGCGCTGGACGCAACCAAAAGCTCGTCGTTGCCGGTGGTGATGACTGCGTCGATAAGTTCGTCGTCTTCGTTGAATTTGATTGCGATCTTGCCGTTGCGCTTGATCGAATCGTATTCTTCAAGCGGAGTCTTCTTGATGAGACCTTGCTTGGTTGCAAGCATAAGGAACTTGCCTTCTCTCTCTTCGGGCATTTGCAGGAAAGCCTGAATCTTTTCGCCTTGTTCGAGTTGGAGCAGGTTGACCACCGCTCTGCCGCGCGCATTGCGAGTGGCTTCGGGGATTTCGTAGGCTTTCAAGGTGAACACTTTGCCCTTATTGGTGAAGAACATAAGACGTTCGTGCGTGTTGGACGTGAAAATCTTCTCCACGAAGTCTTCGTCTTTTGCCTTGTGAGCCGTTATGCCCATTCCGCCGCGGTGTTGAGCCTTGTACTCGGCAACGGGCATACGTTTGATATAACCGCCGTGAGTCATCGAAATGACGACGTCTTCTTTTTCGATAAGGTCTTCAATGTCGATGTCGCCGTAGTCGTAGGTGAGTTCGGAAAGTCTCGGCGTGGTGTATTGCGCCTTGATGTCGCTCATCTCTTTGACGATGATGTTCTTCACTTCTTCGTCGCTGGACAAAACCATCGTGAAATACGCGATTTGTTTATCGAGATCTTCGAGTTCCGCATTGATCTTTTCGACTTCGAGACCGGTCAAACGTTGCAATCTCATATCGAGAATTGCCGCCGCCTGCTTGTCGCTAAGGCCGTAGCCTTCCATAAGTTTTACGATTGCGTCCTGTCTGTCGCGGGATTTCTTGAGAAGTTCCACGATAGCGTCGATATTTTCAAGCGCGATATGCAAGCCGAGCAAAATATGCTGTCTTTCTTGCGCTTTTTCAAGGTCGAAACGCGTTCTGCGCACGATAACGTCTTTCTGGTGAGCAACGTAGCATTCCAAGATCTCTTTGAGATTGAGAACGCGGGGTACGCCGTCCACGAGAGCAAGCATAATCATGCTGAAAGACGTTTGCATTTGCGTCTGCTTGTAGAGTTGATTGAGCAAGACTTGTGCGTTGACGTCCTTTTTAAGTTCGATGACGATACGCATGCCGTGACGGTCGGTCTCTTCGCGAAGGTCGCTAATGCCTTCAAGACGTTTGTCTTTGACTTGATCCGCGATGTTTTCGATGAGTTTTGCCTTGTTGACCTGATACGGAATCTCCGTGACGATAATTCTGCTCTTGACGTTGGGCATTTCTTCGATTTCCGCCTTAGCACGCAAAATACAGCCGCCGCGACCGGTGCGATATGCTTGCTTGATCATGTGTCTGCCAAGCACGAGCGCGCCCGTCGGGAAGTCGGGAGCAGGGATATATTCCATAAGATCGTCAACGGTTGCGTCGGGGTTGTGCAAAAGCGCAATCGTTGCGTCTATGACTTCACCGAGATTGTGCGGCGGAATGGACGTTGCCATACCGACTGCGATACCGTCCGAGCCGTTGACGAGAAGGTTGGGGAATCTCGAAGGCAAAACGACGGGTTGTTCTCTCGTATCATCGAAGTTGGGATAGAAATCAACGGTCTTTTTGTCGATGTCTCTTATCATTTCGAGCGCGATTTTGGAAAGACGCGCTTCTGTGTAACGATATGCCGCCGCCGGGTCTCCGTCGATAGAACCGAAGTTGCCGTGTCCGTCGATGAGCGGGCAACGAATGGAGAAGTCCTGTGCGAGTCTGACCATTGCGTCGTAGACAGAACTGTCGCCGTGCGGATGGTATTTGCCGAGCACTTCACCGACGACCATAGCGCACTTACGATAAGGTTTGTCGGGAGTGAGACCAAGCTCGCTCATAGCGTAAAGTATACGTCTGTGAACGGGTTTGAGACCGTCTCTTACGTCAGGTATAGCACGTGACACGTTGACCGCCATAGCGTACGCTATAAAGGACTTTTTAAGTTCGCCGTTTATCTCTACGTCTTTGACCGTCGAATTTGCTATATGTTGTATATATTCGTTGTTTACGTCGTCTCTTATGTTCGCCATAATTCACTCCTTATACGTCGAGATCCGTGACGAGTTTCGCGTTCTGTTCGATAAACTCGCGGCGGAGTTCGGGTTGTTCGCCCATGAGAATGGAGAAGAGTCTGTCCGCTTCGATCGCGTCTTCCATGGTGACTTTCAACAGCGTGCGTTTTTGCGGATCCATGGTGGTTTCCCAAAGTTGTTCGGGGTTCATTTCACCAAGACCTTTGTAGCGTTGAAGTTCACCGCTCTTTCTGCCGAATTCTTCGTAGTAAGCGTTGAGACTTTCGTCGTCGTAGAAATATTGTTCCTGTTTGCCCTTTGCGATCTTGTAAAGGGGCGGGAGCGCGATAAACACGTGACCGTTCTCGATGAGCGGACGCATGAAACGGAACAGGAACGTGAGCATGAGAATACGAATGTGGCTGCCGTCCACATCCGCGTCGGTCATGCAGATAATGCGGTGGTAGCGAAGTTTGGATTCGTCATACTCGGCGTTGATTCCGCAGCCGAATGCGGTTATCATGGCTTTGATTTCTTCGTTTTCGAGAACTCTGTGAAGCGTTGCCTTTTCAACGTTCAAAATCTTGCCGCGAAGGGGAAGTATCGCCTGGAAACGTCTGTCTCTGCCCTGCTTTGCACTGCCGCCTGCCGAGTCGCCTTCGACGAGATATATTTCGCAGTTTCTCGGGTCTTTGTCGGTGCAGTCCGCAAGTTTACCGGGAAGAGTCGTGCTTTCGAGCGCGCTCTTTCTTCTTGCGCTTTCTCTTGCCATACGCGCCGCTTCTCTCGCTCTTTGCGCCGTAATGGTTTTAAGCACGAGTTCTTTCGCTTCGCGCGGATGTTCTTCAAGATAAGTTCCAAAGCCTTCCGTTACGCCCTTTGCGACCGCCTGGCGCATACTGCTGTTGCCGAGTTTGGTCTTGGTTTGGCCTTCGAACTGCGGCTCTGCGAGTTTGACGGAAATAACCGCCGTGAGACCTTCTCTGACGTCTTCACCGCTGAGTTTCTCCGAACCTTTGAGAATGCCCGCCTTCGTGCCGTAATCGTTGATTATCTTCGTCAGAGACGCTTTGAAACCGTCAAGGTGCGTGCCGCCTTCTTCGGTGTTGATGTTGTTTGCAAAAGCAAGTATCGTGTCCGAATAACTGTCGTTGTACTGCATTGCGACTTCGATTTCGCTGTCAACGTATTTTTCGTCGAAATAAATGACTTCGGGGAAAATCGTCTCTTTGGTCTTGTTCATCTCTTCGACGAAAGACACGATGCCGCCTTCATAGCAGAAAACTTCTCTGCGTTCGGGCTCGACTCTCTGGTCTGCAAGTTCGATGATAAGCCCTTTGTTGAGATACGCAAGTTCGCGAAGACGAGTCTTCATCGTCTCGTAGTTGAAATCGAGCGTTTCAAAGATTTCCGCATCGGGATAGAACGTAATCGTCGTGCCGGTGTCCGTTGCGTCGCCGACGACGGCAAGCGGTCTTTCTGCAATACCGCGGTTGAAACGGATACGATAAAGTTTGCCGTTTTGTCTGACTTCGGCAACCAACCATTCGCTGAGCGCATTGACGCAGGATACGCCCACGCCGTGCAAACCGCCCGAAATTTTGTAGCCGCCGCTGCCGAATTTTCCGCCCGCGTGAAGTTTGGTCAAAACGACTTCGACAGCCGATTTTCCTTCCTTTTCGATAATGCCCGTGGGGATGCCGCGGCCGTTATCCGTAACGCGAATCGCACCGTCTTTGAGTATTTCGACGACGATATGCGTGCAATAGCCCGCAAGCGCTTCGTCGATGGAGTTGTCCACGACTTCGGTCACAAGGTGATGAAGTCCGCGAACGTCCGTCGAGCCTATGTACATACCCGGACGCTTTCTGACGGGATCGAGTCCTTCGAGAACCTGAATATCGCCCGCGTCGTAACTGTGTTTGACTTCTTCTGACATCTTTTCTCCTATTAAAATATATTTTAGTAGTTAATATATTATTATTTCAATAATAATAAGTAAATCAATTATATCAAGTTATAAACAAAATATCAAGGGTTTTCGAAAAACTTCTCGCAAAACCGCACAGAAAGTGTCAAAAACCGATTTCTTTTCCGATAACGACAAATGAGACGATTTCCGACTTTTCTCGTCGTTTTTGAGCATTTGGCGGCGTTATATCGCTTGCCATATCGCCTTTTATACGCTACTATATCCCTATGCTAAACAATTTTTCTCTCAAAACACCCGAAAACACGGAAGAATTGAAAGAGTTGTACAAACAAAACCAACTCGTCTATTACACGCCGCTCGAAGAGTTCATCAACTCGTCGTCTCATGCACTCGGCGCGGTTTTCGCATTGATTTTTATGATTTTCATGATGCTTGCGGCAACGACGCCTGCACAGTACGCAACCGCATTCTTCTCGTGCTTCCTTATCGCAATAGAATTTGCCGTGTCGGCAACCTATCACGGCGTGTCGGACATGAAGAGAAAACTCGTTTGGCGCAAAATCGATTTCCCTGCCGTCAATCTCAACGTCATCGCATGCGCAACTGCAACCTGCCTTTTGTACGGGCAAGCGTACGGATACGCGGCACTCGGCGTTTCGTTTGTCATTGCGGCTGCGATTTTCGCACTGTGTTTATGGCGTTTCGATATATTCAGAAAAGTGTCCGTGGCATCGACTTTCGTCATCGGCGGACTTATGTTTGCCGCGTTCTTTACCGCATATTTTTCGCCCGTCGGCATATCCAAACCAACGTGCTTCGTATATCTCGCAGGGCTTGCGTCCTGCCTTCTCGGAGCGGCGGTATTCGGCGTTCACAAAAGATACGTGCATTGCATATTTCACTTCTTCGTGCTTGTAGGTCCGGTGCTGTTTTTGATTGCAACGTATCTTCAAATTCTCGGCAAATAAAATTCCAAAAACCATATCCCAAAGACTTTCGTATAAGGTTAAAACAATTCACGCAAACAATATCGGGTATTTTTTCTCAAACAACACCAGTAAGTGTGCAAGCATTTTATACAACGAGTCGTAAAAAACAATCCAATGATAAACTCGTTTCAAATCTTTATAATCTCATTGAAACGACGCAAATAACATTTAATACACACAAAAGCGACGGATAAACCGTCGCTTTTGCAATTTGTCGATTTTTATAAGGTTTTTTCAAAACGATAAAACAAGCCCCCCCCAAAAAAAACCGTCAGGTGCGACATGCCATTTCGATTATCGACTTTGCCAAGTCAAAACAATCGATTTGAGCAGACTTCTCGATTTCGTTTCCGAGACGACCGCGTTCCCATTTTTCAAGCAACAAATCTCCCGAGAAAAAGAACGTAAAGAAATCACACCCGAGATAATCGCACATCGCCTGCAATCCGGAGCACTCCATTTCCACACAAATGCAACCGTCCGCTTTGCGCCTAGCGATTTTATCGACGGTTTCTCGATAGATAGCGTCCGTCGTCCAAGTTTTCCCATCGATTGTTTCTATCCCCATTGCCGCAAGAGTTTCTTTCACGAATTCGGCATTTTTGACGCGAATATAATCGGCAGGCGGCAACAGATGATAAGAAAAACCTTCGTCGCGATACGCTTCCGTCGGAACGATAATTTTCTCTCTGCACCTATCATCGAGAATACCGCACGAGCCGAACGATATAAACTTCGTTGCTCCCGTGAGAGTGTGAACTTCATGCAAAACAGTTCCTGCAACCGCAGAACCTATCGGCGACAAGTAAAACAAAACACCGCTGTCAATCAAACGATAAACAGGGATTTTTCCGTTCGCCGTTCCGCTTTGAGCGACTATTTCGTGTGTATATTCCGAAAGCACTTTGTCTTGAACGTGCCTTGAAAAGGTAAGTATACATGCGTCGCCGCATTTTTCATGAACGCCGTAAAAATCTTCGGGCGTGAAAAGTGGTTTGGACTTATCGTAAGCGTCGATTATACTCATGGGCTTCTCCATAAAAACATCATTGACAATGATATTATATTATAAAATCGTATTGTTATCAAGAAAAACAATCGGCAGGGAATAGCAGTAACAATTGGATAAAGATTAATAAAGCGATACAAGAAAAAACAAACGCAAAAAAAACTCATTTATCATAATTACAACGGTTTCAAAACAAACGAGCATAATACAAGGGCAGAAAAATCGTCAATGAACAAAAAAAACAAATCGACAAGGCAATTATATAATCCCGATTGAAGCATGAAACCACGCGACACCGCCGCTAAAAGCGCAAATGAAAATTGTCAACCGCCACGCTAAAATACGAGACAACGTATTGATATAGTTTACAGATAAACCGTTTTATAGAAAAATCTTTTGTATTTTGATTAACACAAGCGCATTTCAAAGTCACCTAATGTTGACATGTGGAAACTTTGTTTGACGTGAAACGCTACTAAATAGAGACATTTTGAGATAAAAACACACCTTTTTATCGCATTGAAATACAGAAAAACCATTGATATCATGTTTTTACACATCATACAATCGAACAATTCATTGCAAGACATAATTTATTAACAACGCTTAGATACAAAAATCTGCGAAATAAATACTAGTTGCAAAGCGACATTCCAGTAAACACACAAAAAAACACATCGATTTTATATAAAAAGCGAACTATTACTTACCAAAGATAAATCTATATAGAAAAACCGTGAAACACAGCAAAATTTTCTATAAAAATTGAGAAACATTTTCACGCGAAAAATTCGGGTTAAAGGACGGAAATTTTTCTATAAAATTTTACTCGGAGAAAGGTCGAAAATTATTTTTTCGCCTCCAAAATCAAGCAAGAACTCCACTATTTAGTAGGTATTTGGCGTGTTTTTGTTCCACGTGAAACGGGTGGTCAAAATCAAATTGTTCCACGTGAAACATAAGACAAATTAAGCGTTTTAGCGCGTTTTCGCTCCGATATTGTTCTTTTATTGCTTGTTTATCCGTATTTGTTTTTCATCGGTTTTACGTGTCGAATACTATTGTTTTTACATACCTTTGTGTGTTTTTCTCATGTCATTTCTCATTATAAAATCGTCTTTTCGGTAGTGGTTGGTGTGTTTTGAATTGCAACTTCACGTATAATAAGAATAATAACAACAAGGATGTGGGGGGGGTTAGGTTAGGTTAGGTTAGGTTAGGTTAGGTTAGGTTAGGTTAGGTTAGGTTAGGCATTTTTATTCAGGCACTCGTCATGCTGTTCCGTAAAAAAACCAATTTTCCGTAAAAAATCGATTTTTTATTTTCTCATTTTTGCCACTGTTTAGTAGATATGTAGCCACATTTTTAGCAACGTTACACGTGAAACAATTTTAGAAAATTATGTCGTTTTTTGTTCGTATTGACATTTCAATGAAGCCAGCTTGATAGTTTTATCAAGTCTATTTAATGCTTTACCCCACTCTTTTTTGATTAACGGGATAAATCTCGATATTCAAATTTGTCATAAGTATTATTGTCGGGTTGTTTTATTTTTTTACGCATATTAGAAGATGCCTGATAACGTCATTACTCCGAGAACATCACTTTTCTTACTTTCAAGCATCTGTGGCCGGCAAGATTGTAAAATCAATGTTTTTCCGCAATCCATAAAAATAGTGTATCGCACAACTTCACATCTTTTTCAAATGTTATCGACAAAATGATACCGAGATTGCAATAAGACAATATGCAATAAGACAATATGCGGAATTTATATGGGATACATAAACTTCTTGAACGTAATGAATAAAAACGGGTTTCACAAATGGCTCGAGCATAATCACGACATTTAAAGGGCGTTGGATAGTTAAGCGCGAACGCTCTGTGGATAACAATACGCTTTAGTATGTAAACACGTTGATGAAGCGTTGGGGTTCGGTTAGATTGCCGACACAGCGAAAAGAATCGACGAAAACGTTGGGATACAACGGTTTGCGCCGCTCGGAAAAACAGCAAGTGGTCTGAACTTAACAAATAACATGCCACAGAACGGAACATATTTGTCCGATGACAGATGTCGAAAAAGCAACTCTTCCGAATATGTCTCAATCAGGATTTGTTGTTGATAAAGATACGATGCAGGCGTTGTAATCGGATAGTGAAGTTTGGTCTCAAGATTTTCCGACACTATATCAGCACACGAGAATAGATATATTCAAATAAAGAAGAATCAACCGAGAGTTTTCAACGCGCGCCTTACAAAATTTATCAAAAAACACAAAAAAGTGTATAATGTACGGCGAATGGAGCGGCAACGGCAGGTTGTACTCTGTCGTTGTTTTTTAATTTACTTTATTATATCCGATTGTATTGTAGGCTTTTGTTGACATAATTATTTCAATACGTTATATAGCACAACAACGAAAAAACATCTTAATAACTCTAGGCTGGCTTTTCCTTTTCTTTTACATAATCAAAGATTGCTTTATTTTCTTTATCGTGACTTGCATTGAATCAATCGGTCTTTCTATATCCGATATTTTATTTTTTATGATAGATTCATCATGTTTTTGAGGAAACACTTCTATACGTTACACGTGAAACAATTCCAGGAATATATGATCGCAATAATATTGTACAACTATCGTTTTTTGATAAAGAAAGTGTATATAAATAAAATACATTTTGCTATTGTAAAACTTTTTGCAAACAGTTTCAGACACTTGTATTATAAGTTTTCAATTGCGCAAGGCAAGTTTCTCTATAAATGCAAATAGTTTCAACTATATATATGACGAACAGTCAATATCAAAATATGGTATTTTAAATAGAAATCGAAATATTATGTTGATTGTAGATATTCGCAATAACAATACTATCCCAATATAAAACGTAATTTAGTTTAAGTTTTTTGCATAAATGGAAGTTTGTATAATCATCAAATACAAACATGTTAAACAAAACTCTTCGATGCACTTTTTTCACAATATATACCATATCACTTCTTTGTTACACCAACCGTTGTTATTATCATTTTTGATATTGCAATATATCGTTTACTTGTAAACTATATATTTACTATTATTTTTATCTGCGAAAAATGGGGCACAAAATTAACAATGAATGACACGAAATTTATCGTCGACGTAATTTAACACCGTATTTGTTTTTTTTGATATCATATTCATTAATAGAGTACGTTTTTGATTTTTTCAAAAACCCGACGAAAAAATAAACGCCGTGTCGGCGTTTATTTTGTACTTGTTTGGATTTTACCATTCTTCTTTTTCTTGCCTTTGTCTGTCGATAAAAGTTTTCATTGCGTTTATCGCTTTTTGATAGTTGGGTAGATTGCAATTTACCCTATCGTTTTACCTTGTCTGACCGCTTTATGCGGCTCTTTATTTATCAACGTGGACAAGTCTTGGATTTTCACCCAAACACGCTTAAATCGCGTTTCAGGCGGTCAAAGCGTTGAGCACTTCAAGATATGCGGCAAGTTCTTTCTTTGCGCCTTTCAGATCGTGAGAGCGATAGTTTCCGCATTCGATTTTCTTATTGCCGGGTATCGAATCGAGTTCGAGACATTTCGCAACGCATTCTTTGACGATTTCGAGTGCGTTTTGTTTATCCGTGTCAAAAAGCAAAAGATAAAAACCCGTGCGACATCCCATCGGACCGAAATACACGACTTTATCCTTATACTCACTGTTTCGCACGACGGTTGCGAAAAGGTGCTCTATGGTGTGCATGGCGGCGATGTGAAGATAATCGCCTTTGTTGGGTTCTTTGAAACGTAAATCGTATGTAAAAACGTTTTTGTCTACACGGCTTAAATACAATCCCTTTTTAAGCACGTTGTGGTCTATTGTGAACGATGTGATCTTTTCCATATTGTTATTCTTGTTTTTTTATTATGCAAAACGTTCAAAAACAAACGCAAGACTTTTTGCTTACATTTGTTTCGATTAGTTTTTATTCTACGTTTATTCGTTCTCTTTCTTCACGCAAGCGACGTTGCCACGCTGCTTTCTTGCCGGCGGAAGTGAAGTCGCTCCGCTTGTAACCGCTTTAAGAATAGCAGGCAAAATCTTTTCGTAGCCCGCAACGCCTTTTTCGACGATAGACAAGAAACTCTCGTTTGCGCCTTCTTCCGCTTTGTCGCTTACGACCTTAAGCGAGAAAAGCGGAACGTTGTTTCTCTCGCACGCAATGGCAAGACCGGCAAGTTCCATTTCGCAGATATCCGCGCCGAACTCGTTTCTCAATCTATCTTTTTCGTCTTTGCGAGCAACGAATTTGTCGCCGCTTGCGCAGGTGACGACCTTCATGGGCTTTCCGACGTTTGCAAGCACGTTGTTCAAAACGGTTTCGTTGAGATAAAAATAGTTGTCTCTCATTCCGCCGTACTGTCCGACGACTCTGTCGGTGTCGACTTCAGTGACGTCGAATTGATAGTGGCACACTCTGCCAACGGCAACTAGTTCGCATAAATCGAGATTGTGATTGACAGCCCCGACAAAACCGAAGTTAAGCACGACTTCCACGTCGAAAAGGTCAACGAGAAGTTGCACCGCAAGCGCGGCTTTTATTTCGCCTACGCCCGACGTTGCGAGATATATAGTGTTTCCGTCTTGCTCTATCTGGCTGATAGCAACGCCCGATATAGTGTTTTGTGCAACGACGTTGCCATATTTTTTCAGTATCGGCAACGTTTCTTCCGCCATAGCAGTGATGATTGCAATTCTCATATTTCGCTCCGAAAAATTGATTGTATATATTTTACCACATTTGAAAATCAAGTCAACACCCGCAAAAAACAATTTATATGCGTTTTGTAAAATTCAAAAATAAAGTCTTGCCGTTTTGTTTTTGTGATATTTGATATTTTTACAAAACAAGCATTTTATGCATCGAAAATGACAACATAAAACATCTATTATGCGTTTTAATATAAAATGCGGTGATAAACTCATTTTTCGCTTTGCGCTTGATATATCGGATGATAAATGTTAAAATAATAGAAAGGTGACGATATGGATTTCGATTTTTTGAAAGATTGTGTGGGCAAAATCGGCGTTGAATTGACTCGTGAAAACTGCGAGTCTCTTTCTCGCTATTACGAATTGGTTGTGGAAAAAAACAAGGCTTTCAATCTTACCGCAATCACCGAAGAGAAAGACTTCGCAATCAAACATATCGCCGACTCTCTTGCAGGGATAAGCGAAATTCCAAAAAACGCCGTGCTTCTCGATATAGGCG
>CAVKIG010000045.1:0-13415 GCA_963656415.1 bacterium
CTGGCGCACAAAGCGTGGTGGCATAATAAGGGGACGATACTTTTCTATGCGAGTGCCGACTTCCCCTCTTCGAGCGATGTGTAGCTAAAAAGAGAAAGTACTTTGTTCGAGAAGTAGGGGAAAGCCCGAAGGGAAGGGGTTACATTGCATTTAGGTTTTCAAGTGCACACCCTTTTTAGAGATGAGAACAAGTCATATTTCATCGGGCGGAAGTGCGTTTGCTTATTTCCCTTGACAGTAAATTTTTGGCGTACTACAATAGCAACGTAGCAAATATCTATTCTTTGGGTGGGTTATCCCAACCGGTGGTGATGCCGTTTTCAAGCGGACAAGTCCAACAGCCCCAACAGCCGATGCGGTGAGATTCCGCAACCGCCTGTAAAGTCAGACTGGGAAGGAGTAGTATGCGTTCGCTTTTGCGTGCGCTCGTTTTCCTTCTCCGAACAAAAACGGAGATTTTTTTATGCAAAACAACAAGCAAAAAGGCAAACTTTCAATCAAATTTATCGCCTACACGGGTCTTATGACCGCAATCGTTTACGTTTGTACGCTCATCGGCGTGTCAACGCCCGTTGCAAACTTCAACATAGGCGACAGTGCAATTCTCATAACGGCGGCGATGTTCAATCCGCTCACCGCAATGATAGCAGGCGGCTTGGGCGCATTTCTTGCAGACCTTACGACGTATCCGGCAACAATGCTGTATACGCTCGTGATAAAAGCAATCGAAGGTCTCGTGGCAGGCATTGCGTTTACGTTCATTTACAAGCGTTTCGACAAAATCGAGAATCCGACGAAAAAAGACGTCGCTCTCAAAATCGTCTTTGCGACAATCACGTGCGTATGCTGCACGGCGTTTATGGCGGCAGGCTATTTTGTGTGCAAAGCGTTTATGTACGGCACGATGGAATCCGCGCTTACGTCGCTTCCGAAAAATATCGTCCAAGCACTTGTGTCGACGCTTATCGCAATGCTCGTTCTTTACGCCGCGCGCCTTGAAAAAGTGCGCCCCAAAACGCAACTCGTTTTGAAGCCGCAAAAGCAAGAGAACGCCGAAGCGACAGAAGACGAAAACTCCGCCATTACTGAAACCGAGAATACTCAAACCGAAGCGGAAGAAGTCGAAACGGAAGAGAAACAAGAGCAAGACGAGCAATAAATAAAAGGAAAGCAAAACATAGATATTTGTCATCAACGAAAAAGACACGCAACGGGCGTGTCTTTTTTATGCTTAATTTGATTTTTTCTAAAAGGTTGTAAGAGACGTAAGAACGTGGCTCTTGCGCAGACGTTTGCCGTATATTGTGGTTTTATTCGAGCAAATTGTCGTAAATTATCGAATAAGTGGTGGAAGCCTTGTCAACCCAACTTTTGTAGAGATACTTTGCGAGTTGGCGGTTTGCGACGACGAGTTTGAGTTCCATAAGGGTGGTGATGTCGTTGTTGATGCGCATAATCACGGTGTACGTTCCGTCGGCATTCTTTGAATAGTCGCAGAAATAGGATTGACGTTTTTTGAAACGCATGCGGTTGTCGCGAGCGTACTGCACGATCTCGTCACGAATGGATGAAGGGATGCGGGTGAAGAACAACGACAGGCAACTCACGCCGTCCTGCGTGATGTTGAGCATATCGCTCTTGGGCAAGCGGTAGACGAGATTGGTGTCGAGAAGTTCGGCAAGATACTGTTTGCACTCCATATAGGTGAGCCAGTCGTTGTCGGCAGAGCAGATGTCAAGGAGCGTCGTTTCCGCAAGCGGAATAGCCATTTTGTCGAATACGAAAAGAATGACAAGTTTTTGCACCTTGCTGTCGAGCGTTTGATTGGCACCGAACTGATCCTGAACGTAATCCATAGTTTTACCCGCAAAAAAATTGCCGCCGTGATTTGCGATTTTGCTCGCAATTTACCGTACACGGCTGCGTTTTCAAATATTACAACGAAAACAACGGATTTTCAAGCATAAAAGAGAAAAAAATGTCGAAATACAAGTTATGGTGCTTTTCTTCGCCGCGATACACAACGAAAAAGGAAGAATTTGGGACAATTTGCGAAATTGTGATTTGGTATTGACATTGATTTGTTTTTCTTGTAATATTGTAGATGTATAACACTGCGCATATACGCGCGTATGCGTATAAGCGCACAAACACCAAAACCCGAGGTGGAATTTATGAGAAAGTGCAACAGTAAGAAAGGTGTTTTGCTCAACGCGACGAGATTTTTCGTATTGGCGTTGTGTTTCGTGATGGCGTTGGCGTTTGCTCTGACGAGCGAAACGGTCAGCGGAATCGCGAGTGCGGAGCGTATCGAGTCTGAAAAAGAAGGCGACGCAACGTTTGGCTCTGCAAGCCCGATAAAAGGCGACCACGGAGAATTGACAGGCGTCGATTTCGGTTACCCCGGAAACGGTGCAAGCACGTCGTGGACATTCACCGAAACATACAAAAATACAGTTGTCAATTCTACGAATTTGCAACTTTATAAAGAAACCGGTGACACCAAGTTGTTTATTGACGCTGGAGAAGTCGGAAGTTGGCAATTCGGTGTTTCAAACGCCGCAGTCGCAGCACAATGTCATGGCGTAATCAACTTTGACATACAAGGATTTTTGGCGCAAATGATACAAAACGACAATGTGACGGTCAAAGCGCAAATTTCACTTCAACAAAGTGCAAACTCAAATGTAAAAAATAAATTTTGGGGCATAGTCGGCGTGCCTGCAAGCACTACCTTGACAGCTGAAAATTCTTATAAACTGAGAACAAACGATAAGAATTTTGACAAAACGAATTATATTTGGAAATATCAATCATCGGGTACAAAAAATTTGGAAAACTTGACAACAGAAGATATTGTGTTGTCCAAAGACACACCAAATCTTGCTCTTGCTGTCGGTTGCGGCTGGGGCCTTAAACTGGCATGTGAGCGTAGTACCTATGTTACAAATATTCAAATAAAATACACCATCACTTTCAACGGTGGATTTGCGGATAGTGCAAATCTCACTCTTTATGACAATGCCGCCCCTGTTGCATCATCTTCTTATGGGCTCAACAACGATTACGTGGAAGGTACGAGCGGTTCGGGTTATGCTCCGTACATTCCGAGTCTTGACAACACGGCGGATTTCCCCGTGTATTACGACTCTATCAAAAAGTCTCTTCAAATTGACGAAGTTACAGACGGCGCAGGCAAACTTGCTTCTTACACCAACAAGGTTATCGGTCAAATCGACAGCACAAACTATTATAAATACGCACAGACCGAATTCGTGGATTTGTACAACTACTCGGGCATGTCGTTTGCCGAGGCGGTGACCACTTTGGGTGCGGACGCGGCGAAATATATCGGCGCAGGCGACAGAATTCTGTCGGGCGTTAACACCGAAACGGGCGCGCTTTCTTGGACAAATACAACAAGCGACACTCACCTTAAATACGCTTCGGGTATTAAAACCGTTCAAATCAACGAAACAACGTTCAATATTTACGACGGTTCGGACATCGGCAAGACGAAACCGATAACCGACGAAGACGAACAAGGCAACGTGGTGACGATAGGCTATGCTCAAATCACCAAGACCAACCGCGACAGAGTGGTTGTCAAGTTGTATTTTGTGGCAAACGGCACGGTGCAAACAACCGTTACGGACTTCGGCGGTGAAAACGTCAAGACGCGTTTGCAAGTCAGCGGCATCGACTATACCGCTCCCGACAACAGTGTGAACTCGGGCACTTCCATTGACGGAAGCGATTTCCTTAAATCGAGCGCAGACGCTCTTGCATGGCTCAGACAAAGCAAGTTGAGCGCAGACGCAAGCATCAGAATCAACGAAGACGGCGCAGGCGTGTCTCCGTATCTTTGGTTCTACACCGTCAACAGAGCAAACAGCTTTGAAATGCTCAATCTCACGCCAATCGAACAATTTGCTTCGTTTGCGGATATAAAGGCGGCGGGAATCAAACCTATCGCACTCGGCGAAATAAGTTCGTTCAATTTCGACTTCTCAACGGGTATGGCAAAGAGTTACGGCTCGTCAAGCTACGACCAAGGCAATCCGTCGTATATGGAAGGAGACGTGACAGGCCACGGATATTACAGATTTACCTTCTACATATTCGACCTTGCGGGCAACAAGGGCGGTGAGCAGACTTTCTATGCAAAGGTTGACTACGACACTCCCACCTACAACTTGGATTTGTCCTACATCAACAAAAAGAACGAAAACGTCACCATTTCCGCCGAGCAAAACGGCACATGGGCAACGGGCAAGACCACGTTGAAACTCACGCTCACGGGCGGCGGTTTCTCGGGTTACACTCTCGTGTTTGAAGACGCGGGCGCGGTGCATACGCTCGTTGTGGACGGCGCAGGCGAGTTTGAAGGCGCAAACTACGTCGGCAAACTTGTCAAATATCACTCCACCAACTTGGCGGCGGCTCAGGCGGACGGCAACAGCATCGTCATCCCCATCGAGTCCAACTTGCAAAAGACCACCGCGACCGTCACGTACGACGTGGTTGACGGCAAAGGCGTGTTCACTTTCGTCATCGACACCACCGCAAACGTGGCGTGGATTTCCACGTTCACGACGTACGCAGGTCAATACGACAGTGCGGAAGTCGTCGAACAACAAGACGTGGCGGTGAGTTATTTCAGAACGGACTGGAAGGGCGGCGTCAAGGTGCTTATCGACGCGAACGCTCCGCAAAATCCGCTTTTGAGCGACAGTGAAGACGCGCTTGACGCATATCTCAACGCACTTGGCGGCAATTACGAAAATCTTCCGTCGAGAAGAACTTGGTACACCGGCGCATACGCAACGTACGGCGTTGACCTTGCGTTCAGCGACGACATCGTCAACAGCGATTACGCAAGCGGAATCAACGTCTTCTACGGCATGAAAGTGGTCAAGACTCTTGCCGAGCTTCAAGCACTCGGCGCACTTGACATCGAAAGCAAATACGTAGACTTTACGGCGGCAAGCGATTTGCGTGCGTACTTCGACAGAGTCGTCACCATTCAGGGCACTCAACTCGACGGAGACCAGACCGCGCTTACGCTTGACCTTATCACCGCACAGACCGCAGGTATGCGCGTCATTTACGTGTGGGCGGTAGACCAGGCAGGCAACGTGTCGAGACTCAACGTATATTACGTTCTCGCGGACGCAAACGATTATTCCGTTTCGTCGGCGGTGAAGAACAATTCTGCTCTCGGCAACACCGCAACGATAACTCAGACGGATGCGGACGGCAATCTCGCAACGCAATTCAAGCGCGGTGAAACCGTGTATTTCAACATCGCAATCGACAACGGATACGTTCCGTTCAGATTCGTCAAGAACGACGCAAATTCAACCGTGTTGCTTGAAAACTACTTGCAAAACAAGCGTTTCGCTCTCGCAAACGAAGATTTTGCGGACTATATCAAATTCAACGCAACGGACGTTTCGAGCGTTCAATACGTCATGGACGATCCGTCGTCGCTCGGCAATCTCGCAACCACCGCTTTTGAACTTTCGCACAGAAAGGTCGTTTCCTACACGGTGACCAACACGAGCGTTGCTTACAGCGCAAAAGAAACCGTCGTCCCGACTTCGTTCACCGACGAAAAATCAAAGGCTTCCTTCGTCTATCGTTTCGTCGATAACGACGGCAACGTGCTCTATCTCAAAGAAGACGGCACAACCACCGCTTTGGCAGAAGAAGCCAAGCTCGGCGCGGACGGCAAACCCGTGTATTTCGTGCCCGTCAAGCCCGGCAACTACAAAGTCAACATTTATATTCCCAAAGACAACGACACTTACGTCACCGACGATTTCGCTATGGACGAGAGCGGCAATCAGACGTTCAGCCCAATCGATTACAGCATCATCAAGGGCAGAGCGGTCATCTCCGCAAAAGCGACCACAAGCGCATACGGTGCGAAAATCGTTCTCGAATACGACGTTGACGGCATCGCGAGAGAAGATATGGAAAGCGAAGGCATTTCCGTCGCGCTCGCACTTGCAATCAGCGGATTCGATCCGAATGCGGTTTATTCTATCGGTTCGTACACAATCGTCAACAACGTAAGTTACGACGAAGTTGAAAACTACACCGTGACGTACGAAAGCAACGTTCACGTCATCACCGCTCGTCAAATCACCGTTTACACCTGGAAAAACTCCAAAGTGTACGGCGATTCCGACCCCGAATTCGCGTTCGGCGTCGGCGAAAATCAATTTGCGTACACCACGATAAGCGTGGGCGACGTGCTTGCGGAAATCTTCGGCGCGGGATACGAGCAAACGGGCGTCGAAACGCTTGACGGAGAAAACTTCTATCTCTACAAAGCAGGTGACCGCATTTCGAGACAAAGCGGCGAAAGCGTCGGCGAATACGAGTTTAACGCAGACTCCGCGCTCTTCGACGTAAACAGCAACTACGTCATCACGATACAGAACAATCAACACTTCAACATCACGCAAAGAACGGTCGTCATCGACGCAAGCGGTCAATTCTCCGTCTTGCCGTTCGGCTCTACGCCCGACCCGACCGCAATTCTTCCCACATACACGATAGGTGCGGTGGATATGCACCTTGCAGAGCAAATCGCCGCGCTCGTTGACGGCAAACTTTCTCTCGACGCAAACGGAACGGAAGTGACGGTTGAAGGCTATTCCAAGGCT
Organism: bacterium; assembly: GCA_963656415.1. GTDB lineage: Bacteria > Bacillota > Clostridia > Christensenellales > CAG-917 > CAG-475. Next base: position 6,678 of record CAVKIG010000045.1, read on the forward strand.
ATCAAATACGCAGTGCTTCTTGCCGCCGCTCAGAATGCGAACATCAAAGTCGTGCTCGGAGAAAACGCGGAATACTTCATCTACGTCACCGAGCAAAACGCAGTCGTCGTCAAAGTGAAAGACGGTGTGAAATTCGAGTTTGTTTACGGCATCGAATGGAACAATGCATCGACAATCGTATTTGACGCAACCAAGTTTGAAGTTACGGGCAAGAATGAAGGCGAATTCGACAATATCACGTGGACCGCAACCATTTCCGCAGGCGAAACGCTTGTCAATGCAGGCAGTTACGTCGTCAAGTTTGAAAATGCGAAACTCGTAAAAGACGGCGTTGAACTCGAAGATTCGGTGTTCGTCGAAAGCACGACGGCAGTCGTCAATCCCGCACAAATCGTCGTCAATCCCACAAGCACCGCAACTCAAAAGACTTACGGCGAGCCTGAAAGCGTCTTCGGAATCGATTTCGGCGTCGTGAGCGTCAACGGAGATACAAGCGGAACTTACGCTGGCAAGACGTTTGAAGAAATCAAACAAATTCTCAGCGGTACTTTCGCAAGAGCAAGATATGCAAAGAACGGCGATTTGCGTTGGCTCGGCAGTCGCTATGACGACGTAACGGACAAAAACGGCGTCATCGCACTCGCTTCTGCGGACGGAGATTATTACGGATACGCAGTCAACTCGGCGTTTGCTTCTTCCGACAAGAACTTCGCCGTCGTGGCTCAATTCGACAAAGACGCACGCTTCGTCATCAACGCAAAAGCAATTGAATTGCACACCAAAGATTTCGTTGGCGTAAACAAAGTTTACGACGGTACGACGGCAGTCAATTACGGCACGACGAAAGTTTACGATTTGAGCGGTATGCTCGCAATCGCAAGTGACGACGTGTATCTTGCAGTCAGCGCACGCTACAACAAGGTCGGCTCGCCCAGCAAGAAAGAAAGCGCAAACATCATCTTCGATTCCGTGTATCTTGCAGGCGATAAGGCTCACAACTACGTCATTACGCTCGTCGTCAACGACGCGGTCGGCGCACTCGTCAACGGCGAATCTTCAGGCTCGAATTACGCCTATGAAGACGTTACGGAAATCGAAATCGTCAGCGTGAACGGCACGAGCGAACTCATTTATATCGTCAACGGAATCGTCGGCGTTCTCAAGAACGACTTCACGATTTCAAAACAATACGACAAGACCACCGACCTTTCCGTCGGAAACGTTAAAGTCGCAGAAACGCAAAACGAGCAGGGCATAGGTACGAAGATGCTCGCAGGCGCAAAAGCGAGACTTATCGAAATGGAAAGCGGCAAGTTCTCCGACGTCAACGTCAGTGCAAACTACGTCGTCAACGTGACTTTGTTCTTTGAATTCGGAGACGACACCGACAATATCGACATCGTCACGAGCGGCATTTACGACCAACCCGACGTTCAAGTCACCAGAGACGTCATCGACGGCGTGAAGGGTATCAAGGTCAAACTTTCCAACATGTCCGCTTCTATCGTGAAACGTATTCTCGGCGCGGACAGTTTCGAGACTATCTCTGCAGTGGACAGAGACTACAACGCAACCGACATCGTGCAAATGAACTACACCTTCAAAGAAGGTGCACTCGTTGAAGGCGACACGTCGGCATCCGTCGGCCTTAAACTTATGGGCGTGAGTGCAAGCAAGAACGCAGGCAATCACAACGTCACTGTGGCAGCACTTGCAAACGTCAACAATAGCGTGAACACTTTCGTTTCGGACACCAACTATACCGTTGACGTGGATTCTATCAACGCATACTACGGCACGAGAAACGTGAAAGTCACGATTGCAAGAGCGCAACTCATGCCCAACGTCACGTTCGTGCAGAAAGAATACGACGACACGACTTCCGTCACCGTCACGAAGAATTCGGGCAACGATTTCACGACGGCTCAATACTCGGTCAATCTCGCAAGCGAATTGCAACGCTTCTCGCTCGGCACGGGCAATGTGAGTTACGAACTTTCAAGAAACGGCAAACCCGATGCTAACGTCACCGAAAACGAAATGCACAACGTGCTCGTCGGCGGTCTCGAAGTGGTGGTTGAAAGCGGATACGAATCCTTGCTTGCAAACTATCAGATTTACGGCTCGAGATACAACGCTTCAGAAGGTTACAACACCGTCGGTTCTGTCACGAGCGGCGTCATCGAAGACTACGAAATCATCGACGCAGTGAAAGTCACGAAGAAAGTCATTTCTCTCGTCGAAAACGACTTTGACATCAAAGACAAGGTTTACGACGGCACGACGAGCGCGGACATCGCAATCGTGCTTTCGTCCGACAGAGTGGTCAGCGGACACGAAGACCATCTCGAAGTCGTTGCAAGCGGTACTTTCGCAAGAAAGCAAGTGGGCAACAACATCAAAGTCATCATCAACGAAGTCAAACTCAAAGCACTCGACGCAAACGGTGAAAACGTCATCGGCAACTACACGCTCAAACAATACACCGGTTCTACGAGCGCAAACATCGTCGAAAGACCCGTCGTGGTCAGCGCGGATTTGGGAAGCAGAGTGTACAACGGCTCGCCCAACGTGTCAAAAGGCAACATCACCTACACGTTTGACGGAATTATACCCGGTGAAATCGACAACTACGCAATCCAGACGAGAGACGGCGCGTACTTCTTTGATAAGAACGTCAACGTCGAACGCAATGCGGAAGGCGAAGTGAATTACGATGCAAACGGCAACGCAACCGTGCTCGACAAAGACGGTATCGCGTACAACCCCGTTCTCACCAACAAGAAAGAAAGATATATAAATTATGTATTAGTATATGGTGTAAACAATATAATAAGCGGCAAGACCTGCCTTGCGTACGACGATGAGAACGGTGAAAGACACTTCGGCGCACCCGCAAGCGGTGAAAAAGTTTCCACCTATTACTACGCACTCGAAACCGCACAAAAATACGTGCTCGTTTCCGACGCGGCTAACTACGAAAGCGCAAAGAGCGCAAACGCTCTTATCGGCTACTATCTCGTCAACGGTCAACACGCGGCATACTTCGTCGCAAACGATTACGACGGCACGATAAGCGGCACGACGGCAACACCCGTCCCGTACATCAACGGCAAGGGCAGAATCGAACAAAGAAGCGTTTACATCGCGGCAAACGGAATCAAGAAAGTGGACGGCACGAAAGCATTCGAGAAAGAATACGACGGCACGACCAAGTTCTACGGCACGCTTCAAGGCTCCGATCCGAGCGAAACCGACGCTTTCTATTACGACGCAGGTAGCGTTGCAAACCTTATCGGCGACGACCAAGTCACGATAAAGAACGTTTCCGCTCAATTCGACAAAGCAAACACCGACGCGCTTTACGTCGTCTTCTCGGTGTCGGGTATTCAGGGCAAAGACGCCTACAACTACACGATAAAGGGCGACAAGACCGTCACCGTCAATTTGTCGGCAAAGATAACCAAACGCACTATCAAAGCGTCTCTTGCGGACGGCGAAACGGTTTACGGAACGAGCCTTTCAAACGTCGGCGGCAAGATAGAATACTCTATAGCAGGCTATCCGCTCACGCTCGAAGGCAATTCGTTCTATATGAACTTCAAGAAGTATCTCGTCGCGGTCGGATTCCTTGCGGACGAAACCGCAACCGTCTCGGCGGATGATGAAGCGTTCGTAAAACAACTCTACGGCAACACTTACAATTTGCTTGACGGTCAATTTGTCAAAGCAGGCGACGGCGAAGTGGGCGAATACATTCGTCTCGGCGGAACTCAAAACGACGCGATAACCACTCTTCCCAAGCCGAAAGCAGTCTTCTCGACGACGAAACCGACAAACGGCACGGTTGCGCTCTCTTATACGCTTGCAAGTTCCAACGCAAAGAACTTCGCGTTTGAAAGCGAATACACGGGCAACGCACCCGACGGCAATTCCAGCAGACTTACCGTTGTCAAGAAAGATTTGTACGTCGTGACGGTGGGTATCGCATATTCCAAGATTTACGGATCTTCCGATCCCGTCGTCGAACTTCGCTATCTCGGAGCGGACGGCCAAAACGGAATCGTCTCCGGTGAAACTTGGATGTCGATTTTCAAAAACGGTTCCGTTGACTATCGCCCGGTCGTGAAACTTGCAATCTACAACAGCGCAACGGGTGAGATCACCGACGCCGACGAATACGCACTTATTTCGCGCAGACCTGCAGGCGATACAACCAGCAGAATGCTCGGCGCAAACGAATATTACGTATACTATCTCGCAGCACCGGACGGAGTGGATTATTCCGCAATCGTTGAGAATTACAACGTGATTCTCGGTGCAAAGAGCGACGTCAAGGGAAGCGCGGTGCTCGATACTGAAGGAAATCCGACAACCGACGAAGACGGAAAAGTCGTGATGAGTTTCGTTTACGATTTCGCAGGCGTTGTCGTAACGTCAAAAGCGTCCACGCTTGAAATCACGCTTCCGACCCTTACGGGCATCAGTGTTGCTTCCACAGAAAACACCTTCGTTTACACCGTGGATAAGAACGGCGACGGTATCAACAGAGTGTACGACGTGTTGCAGGGCGAAACGGACGATGACGTCGTGACATACGTCACTTTGGTTGACGGACGGGAAGTCGAATCCGAAGCAATCAACGCAGGCGTGCACGAAGGCGTCATCAGAGTCAAACGTTTTGTAAAAGTCAACGATTCCGACCCGAACGGCTACTACGTTGTGTGGACGAGCGGTGAAACCAAAGTCAAAATCACCATCGAAAAGGCAAGCGTGTCGCTCAAAGCAAACAAGATGAGCGAATACTACAACGGCAAGTCTCACGTTTATGCAACGAGCGGTATCAACAACAAGATAACCAGCACCGTTGCACTCGGTGACAAAGACGTCAAAGTGTCTTACGAGCTTTACGACGGAGAAGGATATACTTCCGTCAACTCCGTTGTCAACGCAGGCACATACCGCGTGACGCTGTCTCTCTCCGACGAGTTCTTGAAACTCAACCCCAACTACAAGCCCGAAACGGTGCAGACGACTCTCACCGTTATCCGTGCGATCGTCAACGTCACGATAGATTCGCAAGGTTACGAATCCACGAGCGAATTGCAAAACGGAACGAAAGTAACCAAGATTTCCGCACCGTACGACAAAGAAAGAACTTACGACGTTTCGTACACCGTTGAAATGGATCAGAGAAGCGACGATCCGTCAATCGCACTCGACGTAGACAGCACGAAACTTGTGTGGAACAAGACGATCGCAAGCCCCGGCAGATATGCGTTCTCAATCGTGCTCGACGATGAAGACAAACTCGCTTCCAACTACAACTTCGTCGGCGCAAGCGGAATTCTCGAACTCACCGCAACGTCACTAGACGCAGGCGACAACCAAGTCAAATTCGTAGACGGCGGCATCGTTGCAAACAGACTCGTCGTCAAGGAAATCAAGACGGACAGTGTGCTTGCAAGCGATATGTCTTATCTCGAAGCAATCGAACAATACGTTTCTATCTTGTCAAGACAAGCCGGCTTCAAAGAAGACGCACAAGTCGCGGCAGTGCTCCGTATCGGATTCTATCTCGACGATCAACTCGTCAACGTGCTCGGTACTCCGACCACCGTGTCGGTTGCGCTCCCGTCTCAGGTCAAGAACATGAAGGGCATCGCAATTTACACCGTCACCGAGCAGGGCGGACTCAAGAAACTCACCGATTACGCCATTGAAAACGGCAAGTTGACCTACACCGCAGATTACGTCAGCGGCATCGTCTTCGTCGACGTCAACCCGCAAGCCATCGAGCCTTGGAAGGTTGCCACCATCGTATGTGTCGTCTTGGCAGTTGTGATCATTGTGACGGTATGCGTAGTGGGGACTATTATCCGCAAACGCCAACTTAAAAACTCATAAAGCGCGCTAAATAGCGCCTAACTTCGTCAGACACGGCTTGCCCCAAAATCACGTACGCATTTGTACATTGGGTTTTGGTTCAAGCCGTGCCTTTCTTGTTATGCATCTATTTATCGTGCTTTATGTAATTAATAATTGCGTCAGCACATTAGGGTTGCTGTTCAAGGGGCTTTGACAAAGCTATTCGCTAAATCACGAGTTTTTACATATAGTTTTATGCGATTATTGCGTTAGCACATTAGGCGCGCGGAAATCGTGTGCTTTCTTGTTCTTCATCTAAATCACGAGTTTTTATATATAATTTTATAGGATAACTGCGTCAGTACATTAGGCGCGCGGAAATCGTGTGCTTTCTTGTTCTTCATCTAAATCACGAGTTTTTATATATAATTTTATAGGATAACTGCGTCAGTACATTAGGCGCGCGGAAATCGTGTGCTTTCTTGTTCTTCATCTAAATCACGAGTTTTTTGCACATTGGGTTTTGGTTCAAGCCGCGCCTTTCTTGTTATGCATCTATTTATCGCGCTTTATGTAATTAATAATTGCGTCAGCACATTAGGGGTGCTGTTCAAGGGGCGTTTCCTTGTCACTCATCTCAATATCGCGCTCAGACGATAATTTTTTTATGTTGTTCGTTACGGGCGCATTAATATAATTTTTTCCATATTGTCATTCTGAGCGCAGTCGAAGAATCTAGCGTAGCGAAAAATCAAACACGTATGCGCCCGATAAGTTTGTGATAAGTTCACATCTCTACAAAAGTTTTGCGTTTGAAACCCTAAATAGAAATACCCCATCTTTCCGGTCCGTGCCGGTATTTCTTCCACC
>CAVKIG010000046.1:0-12881 GCA_963656415.1 bacterium
GCCACGCATTCTCGTACTTCACACACAAGGGCTCCCGCACGTCAAAAACAAGCGAACTTGTGCGTGAGTAAGAAAGATGAAAGCGCAGTTTTTGGCGTGTGGAAAAAAGGAACACAAAGACCAAAAGGCAAACGATTGCAACTTGTTGTAATCGTTGCAAAACGGGCTTGTGTGTGACGCAAGTCCGACGCTCGATTTGCTCGCCGCCGTTGCGGCTCCAATTTCGTCTTCGAAGTCGCACAGTCCGTTTATAAGTACGCTCCGAATAAGTTTTCGTTTCGGGTGCGGGTGTTCCCGCCCAATCGAATATACCAAGCCGACAATCTTGCGAAATTGCGGCAGGAGTTTTTGCCCGTGTGTGAACTGATAGCAAAGATTTTCGGCGCGGTTAGCAGAACAAAGCCTAATGCGGCTCTCGGCGTTGCTTGCAAGCAAGCGATGCCGTTGCCGCAATGACGGCTTTTGTTCGGGCGCCCGTGCCGCAATTATTCATTATTAATTATTAATTCTATCCGCTCTTTTCCTTCTTCCATAGGAATTTTTAGAGTCGTAACCGCCGCAGTCAGCACGTTCACTTCTCTTGCGCCGGCTTTCAGCAAAACTTTGGCGCATTCGTTTGCGGTTGCGCCCGTGGTGAAAATATCGTCCACTATAAGCAATCTTCTGCCTTTCACCTGCTCGAACGCACAAGCAAACGCACCTTCAAGGTTCTTTGCTCTTTCTTTTCCGTGCAATTCCTTTTGCGCCGACGTATCTTTTATCTTCACGAGTGCGGGCAAAACGGGAACGTTCAGTCTTCCGCCAACTTCGTACGCAAGCAGTTCGGATTGATTGAAGCCGCGCTTCTTTTCTTCCCTTTCCGTCATCGGCACGAAAACGATTATATCCGCTTGCATTCCGCTTTTCAAAAACTCGTCCGCCATAAGCGCGCCGAGCGTTTCGGCAATATATTTCTTCTTGCCGAATTTGAGCGAATATATCAATTTCTTCGTTTCGCCGTCATACGTAAGCGGCGAGCGATTTTTCACGAATGCGAATTTCTCGTACTGGCAACGATTGCAATAGTCCGACTCGTCTTTGAGCGGCATACCGCAAGACAAACACCTGTGTTCGCCCACAAACGGCAACTTCTCCACGCATTCGGAACAAAGACGATATCTCGTGTCTGCGACGAGTTCTTCTCCACAAACGTCGCAAGTGCAATCCACGGGGTACAATGCGTTTTTGAAAGCGTTTATCAACTTCTTCAACAAGACTTTTGCCTTTTCGCTTCTTGCGGCTTTTCTTTGTCTGCGAAGTTGTTTTCTGTCCTGCGCTTCGACGTTTTCGACGCGTTTATCGTCACCACTCATATGCGCCGCCTTCCCATTCCTTTTGAATGAGTTCGAGAAGCAAAGAATATCTTCTTGCCGTCTCGTTGTTTTGTATCATACGCTGAACCGTCTTTTTCGCACCGCTTATCACGACTATTTTTTTCGCTCTCGTAACGGCGGTATAAAGCAAGTTTCTCGTCTGCAACATATAGTTTGCGTCGAGCGCGATAACCACCGCGTCAAACTCGCAACCCTGCGATTTATGTATGGTCACGGCGTATGCAAGTGTGAGTTGATCTATATCGCTATATTCGTAAATCGACACTTTATCATCATCAAAACGCACGGTAAACTGCATAATTTGCGTGTTGATACTTTCAACGACGCCTATATCGCCGTTGAATACGCCGCTTCCGCGCTCGATACGCGTACCGCTTGTGACCGTCCATTCTTGCTGATAATTGTTTTGAAGTTGCATGACTTTGTCGCCTTCGCGGAATATGCAATCTCCGCGTTTGACTTCTTTCTTCACAGGCGACGGCGGATTGATGACCGCCTGCAACTCCTTGTTGAGATTTATCGTGCCTGCGCTTCCGCGCTTCATTGGGCAAAGCACCTGAATGTCGCTCGGTTTCATATTCAGATACTTCGGAAGTCTCTTGGTGACGAGCGCAATGGTGTTTTGACAAATTTCTTCACTGCTGTTTTTCTCTTCAAAGAAGAAATCGTCGCTTTTGTTGTCCATATCCGGCATAATACCGTCGTTGATTTTGTGCGCGTTGGGCACGATTTTGCTCTTTTCGCTCTGGCGGTAAATCTGTGTGAGATAACTCACGTTAAACTTTCCGCACTTAATCAAATCGTTCAGAACGTTGCCCACGCCTACGGACGCAAGTTGGTCCTTGTCTCCGACAAGCACGAGTCTCGATCCGCGCTCCATAGCGTTTATGAGCGCATTGAACACGTATTCGTCCACCATACTGACTTCGTCGACGATTATTACGTCAAAAGGCAATCTCGTGTTCTCGTTGTAAGTGAAATGTCCTTCGCCGTTTTTGTAGTCCAAATCGAGCATGCGGTGTATCGTCTTTGCGTCTTCTCCCGTTGCCTGTGACAATCTCTTTGCCGCGCGTCCCGTCGGAGCGCAAAGCGCGACCTTTTGTCCAAGGTCTTTGAAAAGTTGCAATATACACTTGACGATTGTCGTCTTGCCCGTACCCGGGCCGCCCGTGACTATCTGCACGCCGTTTTCAATCGCTTCTTTGACTGCGGCAACCTGATTCGGATGCAATTCAAATCCCGCGTTTTTTTCAAATCTTGCAACTTCGTGCGCAACGTCCACTCTGAAATCCGCCGCTTCTTGTTGCAGTTGCAAAAGTTTGCGTGCGATGTTCTTTTCCGTGTTGAAATTCTTCTTCAAAAGTATCGCGACATGCTCCCCCGTGTCGTATCTCACAAGGTCTCCGAGCAACACCATATCTTGCAGGTTGTCACGCACTCTTTGTTCTATATCGTCACAATCGATACTTAAAAGCGCGATTGCATTGCTTACAAGTTCGTTTTCGGGCAAATAGTTGTGTCCCGCTTTGTTTGCGGCGTCTTTGAGAAGATAGGTTATGGCAGCGCATATTCTATAATCGCTGTTCTTCTCTATACCCAACTCTCCCGCAATTCTGTCTGCCGTGGCAAAGCCTATGCCGTCCACGTCGTCAACAAGCATATACGGATTTTTGCGCACGTTGTCTTCGGTTTTCACGTCGTATACTTTGTATATGCGAAGTGCCATATTGACGGAGATGCCGAGATTTTGCAAGAACATGATTGCGTCCTGCATCTTCTGGATCTTGACGTAATTCATGCCGAACTCGGTTGCTCTTTTAAGAGAAATTCCGCGCACCTTTGAAAGTTCCATCGGATATTTCATCATTTCGAGCGAGTCCACTCCGAACATATTGACGATTGCTTCCGCAGTAACCGGTCCGAGTCCGCTTATAAGTCCGCTTGCAAGGAATTTTTTTATGCCGTCGATTCTGTTCGGTTGCGACACCCACACTTTCTCGGCAAAGAACTGCTTGCCGTACATCGTTCGCACCTGAAACTTGCCTTCGACTCTAATATTCTGTCCTTCGCTTACGGGCGGGAAAATGCCGACAACGGTGAAAACACTGTCTTCGCATCTCATATCGAGAACAGTGTATCCCGTGTCTTGACTTGCAAATATGACGTCTTTTATTTCGCCTTGAAGTTGCATTTTTCTCCGCTTAGCCTTTATAAGGCTCATTTTACGTCACGAACCGGGTTTGTGACGGTTATTCCCAAAAAGTTTCTTTTTAAGTTTGTTCTATCGTCACTATGAACGTATTTCCATCGCATAGAAGCGATTTCGCACTCAAAAAGTTGCGAAAAACGGTAGGATTATCCTACCGTTTTTCTCTTTAGCATTCAAAATTGATATTTTGCAACGGCTTGTTTGACTTCGTCAACCTTGTCCGTCTCTTCCCACGTGAAGCCGTCTCTTCCGAAATGGCCGTAGTTGGAAGTCGCACGATAAATAGGTCTGTCGAGTTTAAGGTTCTTGATTATCGCCTTCGGGCGCAAATCAAACACTTCTCTGACGACTTTTGCAAGGTCTTCGTCGCTCACTATGCCCGTGCCGTACGTATTGACGTAAATCGAAACGGGATGAGCCATGCCGATTGCGTACGCAACCTGCAATTCCGCTCTTTTGCAAACGCCTGCCGCCACGAGATTTTTGCAGATGTAGCGAGCCATATAAGACGCACTTCTGTCAACTTTCGTGGGGTCTTTGCCACTGAATGCGCCGCCACCGTGTGCGCAGAAACCGCCGTAGGTATCCACGATGATTTTTCTGCCCGTAACGCCGCTGTCGCCTGCAGGTCCGCCGATGACGAATCTGCCCGTCGGATTGATGTAAATCTTGGTGTCGTCGTCGATATACTCTTGCGGAATCGCGCGACCTATGACCTTTTCGATGATTGTTTCCTCGAGAGTGTCCATATCCACGTCTTCGGAGTGTTGACAGCTCACGACGATCGTGTCCACTCTTTCGGGGACGTCGTCGATGTACTCAACGGTGACTTGCGCCTTTCCGTCGGGGCGAAGCCATTCTATTTCACCGCTCTTTCTCACTTCGGTGAGTTGTCTTGTGAGCGCGTGAGCAAGAGTTATGGGAAGCGGCATCAAGGATTCCGTCTCGTCGCATGCATAACCGAACATCATGCCCTGGTCGCCTGCTCCGATTTTGTCGAATTCTTCGACGTCGTCGGTGTCGGTTGCGTTGTCAACGCCGAGTGCGATGTCGGGAGATTGCTCGTCAATGGAACTCAAAACCGCGCAGGTCTTGTAGTCGAAACCGAGAGAGGAGTCGTTATATCCGACGTCTTTTACGACTTCGCGCACGACTTTGGGAATATCGCAATAGTGTTTTGTGGAAACTTCGCCCATAACCATAACCATACCCGTCGTCGCGCACACTTCAACGGCGACTCTCGCAGACGGATCGTCTGCGAAAATGTCGTCGAGTATTGCGTCTGCGATCTGGTCACATACCTTATCGGGATGTCCTTCCGTCACGCTTTCAGATGTAAAAAGTTTTCTTTTCATTAGATTTCTTCGATGTCTTCGTCTTCAAGGCGATGGGGTGCGATTATATCTCCTGGTTGCGTCTGATTTGCAGCAACGGTGGTGATATTCTTATAGCACTTCATACCCGTACCTGCAGGAATGAGTTTGCCGATGATGACGTTTTCTTTCAAGCCGACCAACGGGTCGATACGATTGTTGATAGCGGCTTCTGCAAGGACTTTTGCAGTCTCTTGGAAGGACGCTGCCGACAAGAAGGACTCTGTTGCGAGTGCGGCTTTGGTGATACCGAGCAAGGTGCGTTTTGCCGTTGCGGGAACGCCGCCGTTTTCAAGCGCTTTTTCGTTTTCTTCTTCGTAGGAGAGCAGGTCCACCAAAGTGCCGGGAAGCATATTCGTGTCGCCCTGATTTTCGATACGAACCTTGCGGAGCATTTGTCTGACGATGACTTCAACGTGTTTGTCGTTGATTTCGACGCCCGCGGTACGATAAGCGGATTGAACTTCTTTTGCGATGTATTCCTGCACGCCCTTGACGCCCTTTGCGCGGAGCATGTCTTGTGGGTTGATAGAACCTTTGGTGAGCGGATCGCCTGCGCCGATAGACTCGCCTTCCTGAACGAGAATATTTGCGTTGTACGGGATTGCATACGCCTTGGCTTCTCCGTCGGGAGCGGTGACGGTGATTTCACGGCGATCGTCGCTGATGTGGACGAGACCGCTTGTCTCGGTGATGACCGCTTTACCTTTAGGATTGCGCGCTTCGAACAATTCTTCGACACGCGGGAGACCTTGAGTGATATCGTCGTCGGTTGCAACGCCGCCCGAGTGGAAGGTACGCATCGTAAGCTGCGTGCCCGGCTCGCCGATTGATTGTGCCGCGATGATACCGACTGCTTCACCGATCTTGACGGGGTTGCCCGACGCCATGTTCTTGCCGTAGCACTTCACGCACACGCCGTTCTTTGATTTACAGGTAAGTATCGAGCGGATAAGCACACCGGGTTGATGATGCATGTCTGCGCCGTTCTTTTCCCAGTAAGAAGTGAGCACTTTGTCGATTTCTTTCGCCTTGTCGGTGGAAATGAGCGTGTCGCCTTCGCAGATGATTTCGCCGGTTGCGGGATCGACGACGTCGCCGATGGTGTATCTGCCTGCGATACGGTCTGCAAGTGCTTCGATGACGCTCTTTTCGTCTCTGATTGCCGTGATGAACGTACCCTTGGTGTCGCCGCAATCTTGTTCGCGAACGACGACGGAGTGAGATACGTCGACGAGACGTCTCGTAAGATAACCGGAGTCAGCCGTTTTAAGAGCGGTGTCCGCGAGACCTTTTCTGCCGCCGTGCGACGAAATGAAGTATTCCAAAACGGACAAGCCTTCACGGAAGGAAGAACGGACAGGCAACTCGATGGTACGACCTGACGGGTCTGCCATCAAGCCACGCATACCTGCGAGCTGACGGATTTGTCCCATGCTACCACGAGCACCGGAGTTTGCCATCATCCAAATCGGGTTGAAGTCGTCAAGGCCTTTCTTGAGTTCGCCCTCAACCTTGTCTGCCGCGTCTTTCCAAATCTTGATGATCTCTTTGTAACGACCTTCGTCCGAGAGCACGCCGCGAGCGTGGAGTCTTTCAATCTTGACGACTTCTTGTTCCGCGTCGTGAACGATGAGTTTCTTGTCGCCCGGGATGTGCATATCGAAGACGGATGCGGTGATTGCGCCGATGGTCGAATACTTGTAGCCGAGAGCCTTGATTCTGTCAAGCATTTCCGCAGTTTCGGTTGCTCCGTGATATTTGAAGCAGTTGTCGACGATCATGCTGAGTTGTTTCTTGCCGATTGCCATCGCCTTCTTGCCGAGCACCTTTTGGATGCTTTCGCGAAGAGCGGTGATTTCACGCAAATTCTCTTTGGTCTTGGAAAGGTCGAGATCGCCTGCTTCTTTGATTGCGGTTGCGATTTGACCGATCTGGTCGTCCGTGAGAGAACCTTTCTTTAATATGGAACGCGCGCGCACGCACGTATCTGCGTTGACGTCGTTGTTTCTGAACAAGTCGACGATTGCATGGAATTGATTTTCGTCGATTGCCGCGTTGATGCCGAGAATACCTTCGACTTCGAGTTGTCCCTTGTTTGCTTCGACGTCTCTGTCGACGAAGTGCAAATCTTGCGGGAGATTATTGTTGAAGATAAAGCGACCGACCGTGGTGTGCAACAACTTGTTGGAAGTAGTGCCGTCTTCGTTTTGAACGGGAACGCGGATGTAGCAGAGAGATTGAAGCGTAAGGTCTTTGTCCTGATACGCCATCATTGCTTCGTCGAAAGAACTATAATAGTTTCCTTCGCCCTTTGCGCCCGGCTTGACGATTGTCAAGTAGTATGAACCGATGACCATATCCTGCGTCGGTGAAACGATAGGTTTACCGTCCGAAAGTTTGAGAATGTTGTTGGTGCAAAGCATCAAAATTCTCGCTTCCGCTTGTGCTTCGATGGAGAGCGGTACGTGAACTGCCATCTGGTCGCCGTCGAAGTCCGCGTTGAACGCGCCGCAGGCGAGCGGGTGGAGTTTGATTGCTCTGCCTTCTACGAGCACAGGTTCAAACGCCTGAATACCGAGTCTGTGAAGCGTCGGTGCACGGTTGAGAAGAACGGGGTGATCTTTGATGATTTCTTCAAGAATATCCCACACCTGATTCTTGCCCGTATCGACAAATCTCTTTGCGCTCTTGATGTTGTGGCAAAGGTTGCGTTCGACAAGTTTGTTCATGATGAACGGCTTGAAGAGTTCAAGAGCCATTTCTTTGGGCAGACCGCATTGATAAAGTTTGAGTTCAGGACCGACAACGATAACCGAACGACCGGAGTAGTCGACACGTTTACCGAGCAAGTTTTGACGGAAACGTCCTTGCTTGCCGCGGAGCATACCGGAGAGTGATTTCAAATCTCTGTTGCCGGGACCGGACACCGCTTTGCCGCGACGGCCGTTGTCGATGAGAGCGTCCACCGCTTCTTGAAGCATACGCTTTTCGTTGCGGACGATGATGTCGGGCGCGCCGAGTTCTTTGAGTTTCTTCAAGCGGTTGTTGCGGTTGATGACTCTGCGATACAAATCGTTAAGGTCGCTCGTCGCAAATCTGCCGCCGTCGAGTTGAATCATCGGACGAAGTTCGGGCGGAAGCACGGGGAGAACGTCGAGAACCATCCATTCGGGTTTGTTGCCCGATTGACGGAACGCTTCCACGATTTCAAGGCGTTTGACCGCTTTGATACGTTTTTGTCCGACGGAATTGTTGATGATGTTTTTGAGTTGTTCGCTTTCTTTTTCAAGGTCGACTTCCATAAGGAGTTCCTTCACCGCTTCCGCGCCCATACCGAGTTTGAAATCGGACGGAGAATATTTTTCGAGAAGTTCTCTGTATTCCTTATCGGAAATGACTTGTTTCTTGTGGAGTTCGGTCACGTTGCCCGGATCGAGAACGATGAAAGACACGAAATATACCACTTGTTCGAGTTCCTTGGGAGAAACGTCGAGAAGAATTGCGATTCTGGAAGGCACACCGCGCAAGTACCAGATATGAGTGACGGGGCAAGCGAGTTCGATATGTCCCATTCTTTCACGACGCACTTTGGACTTGGTCACTTCAACGCCGCACTTTTCGCAGATGACGCCTTTGTAGCGGATGCGTTTATAGCGTCCGCAATGGCATTCCCAGTCACGCGTAGGCCCGAAGATCTTTTCACAGAAAAGACCGTCCTTTTCGGGCTTTTGCGTACGGTAGTTTATAGTTTCGGGTTTGGTCACTTCACCGTAAGACCATTCTCTGATCTTTTCGGGTGAAGCGATACCGATTTGAATTGCATCAAAATTGCTGAGTTCGTACATATTGTCATCTCCTATTACTCTTCATCGGAGCCTGTGCCGAAGAGATCGCTGAGATCGGGAGTTCCTTCGGTGAGTGCGCTGAATATGCTTTCGTCATCGTCGTCGGTGTCGAACAGGCTGGTGTCTACGCTGCCCTTGTCGTCCTGACCGAAGTTTTCAAAGATGTTGTTCTCGCCGCCGAGAATATCGATTTCTTTGAGTTCTTCGTGCTTTCTCGTTGCAGGCGTATCGAAATCGGTGTCGTCGTCATAGTCACGAAGTTTGACTTCGTCTCTGTCTTCGGTGAGCACCTTGACGTCGAGAGCGAGAGATTGCAATTCCTTGACGAGAACTTTGAAGGATTCGGGGATACCGGGTTCGGAAATGTTCGTGCCTTTGACGATTGATTCGTAGGTCTTGACACGTCCCACCACGTCGTCCGACTTGACGGTGAGAATTTCCTGCAACACGTTTGCCGCGCCGTATGCTTCCAAAGCCCAGACTTCCATTTCACCGAAACGTTGTCCGCCGAATTGCGCCTTGCCGCCGAGCGGTTGTTGCGTCACGAGGCTGTACGGGCCGGTGCTTCTTGCGTGGATCTTATCGTCGACGAGATGATGCAGTTTGAGATAGTACATATAGCCGACCGTCGTTCTGTTTTCAAACGGTTCGCCCGTTCTTCCGTCGTAGAGTTGGATCTTGCCGTCCACTTCGCCGTCTTCGTTGACGATTCCGCATTGTTGGAACAACACTTTGATGTCCTGTTCGTTCGCGCCGTCGAAAACGGGGGTTGCGACTTTCCAGTCAAGCATGTGAGCGATGAGTCCAAGGTGAACTTCGAGAACTTGTCCGATGTTCATACGGCTAGGAACGCCGAGCGGGTTGAGCACGATTTGAAGCGGAGTGCCGTCTGCCATGAAAGGCATATCTTCCTTGGGAAGAACTCTCGAAACGACACCTTTGTTGCCGTGACGACCTGCCATCTTATCGCCGACGGAGATTTTTCTCTTTTGTGCGATATATACGCGGACGAGTTTGTTGACGCCGGGTGCGAGTTCGTCCTTGTTCTTTCTCGTAAAGATCTTGACGTCCACTACGATACCGCTTTCGCCGTTGGGGACTCTGAGTGACGTATCGCGAACTTCTCTTGCCTTCTCGCCGAAGATTGCGCGGAGCAATCTTTCTTCGGGAGTGAGTTCCGTCTCGCCCTTCGGGGTGACTTTACCGACGAGAATATCGCCTGCTTTGACTTCCGCACCGACTCTGACGATACCGTCTTCGTCAAGATTCTTGAGAACGTCGTCGGAAAGGTTGGGAATATCTCTTGTGATTTGCTCGTCACCGAGTTTGGTGTCGCGGCATTCGATTTCGTATTCTTCGATGTGGATGGAAGTGTACAAATCGTCGCGCACAAGTTCTTCACTGATAAGGACTGCGTCTTCGTAGTTGTAGCCTTCCCACGACATGAAACCGATGAGCATGTTTCTGCCAAGCGCAAGCTCGCCGTGATCGGTTGCCGGACCGTCCGCAAGAACGGTGCCTTCCTTGACGAGATCGCCCTTTTCGTTGTACTTCGGAGCGTACACTCTGTCACCCTTGCTGACAATCGGATGTTGATTGATGCAAGTGGATTGGTTTGAACGCTCGAATTTGCTGAGAATATAAGTATCTTGCGTGCCGTCGTTGCATTCCACGACAATCTTGTCGCTGTCAACGTACTTCACGAAGCCGTCGTGTTTTGCGATCTTGAGAACGCCCGAGTCGTATGCAATCTTGTGTTCGACGCCGGTTGCAATCATCGGTGCTTGCGGTTTAAGGAGCGGAACCGCCTGACGTTGCATGTTCGAGCCCATAAGAGCACGGTTGGTATCGTCGTTTTCAAGGAACGGAATGAGCGCGGTTGCTATTGAAATCAACTGTTTGGGGTTGACGTCCATGTAGTCCGCTCTTTCTTTCGGGACTTCGCGAATATCTTTTTGAATACGGCAGTTGACACGGTTGCGCAAGAATTTGCTTTCGTCGTCGAGCGGTTCGTTGGCCTGTGCGATGACGTATTTGTCTTCTTCGTCCGCCGCCATATACACGACTTCGTCGGTTACGACGCCCGTCTCTTTGTCGATCTTGCGATAGGGAGTCTCGATGAAGCCGTATTCGTTGACCTTTGCGTAAGAAGAAAGGGACGTGATAAGACCGATGTTCTGTCCTTCAGGAGTTTCTATCGGGCACATACGACCGTAGTGTGAGTGGTGAACGTCACGCACTTCGAAACTTGCACGTTCTCTGTTGAGACCGCCCGGGCCGAGTGCGGAAAGTTTACGCTTGTGCGTAAGTTCTGCAATCGGGTTTGGTTGGTCCATAAACTGGGACAACTGCGAAGAGCCGAAGAACTCTTTTATAGCACTCGTAACGGGACGAATGTTGATGAGCGTTTGCGGAGTGATTTCTGCGTTTTCCTGAGCGGAAGCCATTCTCTCCTTAATGACTCTCTCAAGACGAGAAATACCGATACGGAATTGATTTTGGAGCAACTCGCCCACCGCACGAACGCGACGGTTGGACAAGTGGTCGATGTCGTCGCAAGTGCCGAAACCGTAACGCAATCCAAGGTTGTAGTCTTCGATTGAAACGATGTCGTCAAGCGTAATGTGCTTGTAAACGAGTTCGTCCACGGACGCTTTGATTGCAAGGATGAGTTGGTCTTTGTCGTCGCCGAACTCGTCCATCAACGCTTTGAGATTCGGATAGTAAACTCTTTCGAGAATTCCGAGTTCTCTGGGGTTGCAATCGACGAATGCGTCAAGGTCAACCGTGTTGTTGCCGATGACTTTGAATTTCTTTGCTTTGCCGTCCTTGTCGGTGTAAGAAAGCCACACGACGTTGACTGCGTTGTTCTGAATTTCAAAACCTTTCTTTTCGTCGACGATTTCGCCTTTTTGTGCAAGAATTTCGCCTGTGACGGGGCTCACGACGTCTTCTGCGAGTTTGTATCCCGCAATACGCGAACCGAGTGCGAGTTTCTTGTTGTATTTATAGCGACCGACTCTTGCAAGGTCGTATCTCTTGTAATCGTAGAAAGTGTTGTGGATAAGAATGTTCGCACCTTCGACGGTGGGAACTTCGCCCGGGCGCAAACGACGGAACAAATCGATTTTGCCTTGTTCTTCGTTCTTGCATTGAGCGTCTTTCTGGCAGGTGTTGACAATCATCTCGTCGCCGCCGAACAAATCTATGATCTCTTCGTCCGTTCCGTATCCGAGCGCACGAAGAAGAGTGGTTGCGGTTATCTTTCTCGTTCTGTCAACGTGCACCCATTGCACGTCGTTGGAGTCTTGCTCGTATTCAAGCCACGCGCCTCTGTTTGGGATGACCGTCGTTGCGTAACGCGGCACGCCGTTCTTGTCGAGAATCTTGTCGTTGTAAACGCCCGGGCTTCTGACAAGTTGGGAGACGATAACGCGTTCTGCACCGTTGATAACGAATGAACCGGAGTCCGTCATGAGCGGGAAATCGCCCATAAACACTTCCTGTTCCACCACTTCACCGGTTTCGGTGTTGGTGAGACGCGCCTTGACTTTGAGCGGAATAGCATACGTAGTGTCGCGGTCTTTGCACTCTTTGACGGTGTACTTCGGTTCGCCGTCGAATCTGTGTGACAAAAACTCGAGTTTCAATCTGCCGGAGAAGTCAACGATCGGAGAATAATCTTTGAAAACTTCCGTGATGCCGGCATCAATGAAATTTGCGTAGGAATTCTTTTGCACCTCAATGAGATACGGAATCGGCAAGACGTCTTTAATTCTTGAAAAGTCACGTCTTTCGGTTGTTCCGTACATTTGATTGTGAATTCTTTGGGACATATATTCACTCCTTAAAAAAATTGCCTTGGATTGCGATTTGCAAAAAAACTTTTCGGTTTTTGAAAAAAATTTTTCCGACCGCCAAAAAATTTTCTCATAAATCTACGCTTTCGTGCGGTTTCGCCATAAAAACATAAGTCTTTATAACCCCCTACCCCCAAAAACGTGCTGTTTTAGGGGTAGAGATTCGCATTATTGCGCAGTTTTCTAAAAAAAAAAAAAAAATCAAGACTGTCAAGCGT
>CAVKIG010000047.1:0-12092 GCA_963656415.1 bacterium
AAACTATATCGTAAACGTAAAAATGACGGCCTTAACCGTCATTTTTAAGTACTTATGGAATTGTGCTTCGCTCTATTATTTGTTATTGAGTTATTGTCTCAGGTCGGGAAGAGCGGCAGGTCGAATACGCCTTGGCATGCGTCCTGACTGAATTCCGTGCAAGGCGGTATCTTGCAATAGCCGTACGACGGAACGAGAAGGTTGACGGGCGCTTGAACGCTCAGAATGATCGTGACGCAGCACGTGATCGAGAACGTGTAGTCGCTCACGTAAGTGCCGCGCGGTGACGCCATGTTTACGGTTGCCGCGATATTCGGCGTGATTACGCTGCCTGTCGGAACGCACATGACGACGTCTTGCGACACGGAAATCGTGCCCGTACCCGTGCCTGCCGTGCCGTTTGCGTCGGTGTAGGCAATCTGCACGGGGATTCCTATGGTTGCCGTGACGCGCGAAAGACCCGGACGGTCCGCAATCGGAGTTATCGTAAGGGCGGTTATCGTTCCCGTTTGAGAAGTGGAAGAACCGCTTACGAAGGTGAGTGGCAAAGTGGGGTTTGCGGGCGACAGGTTGGTGAGTGCAACCGTTGCGTCGATGCTGGTCTGAAGCATACAGGCGTCAAAGATTTTGACGGTTTGAATGCAGACTTTTTCGCACAAGCCATTCATAGGATTGCCGTTGATGTTCCCGGGACATCTGTCGGGAGTTGAACTGTTGTTGCAAAAAGACATCTTTTTATCTCCTTATTTTTTTCGTTTGATGCAATATATGCGACAGGGCGGATTTTGTTGCAAAAAGCAAGGAAAGCAGGCGTTCGGATTATTGCTCAAAGGGAACTTTTATTAAGTTTTTATAAAAACAATCAAAAGAATATATTAATTTTCATTCAAAAATTAATCGTCAAAACGTCCGATAATTCATTTTTAAGGTGTTCTTGGAATGGCGTTTTTCGCGAATTTTCACTGTTTAGTGGGGGCGTGACGAAAAACGAAAATGAATGAAAAATTGCCTTTTGCATACGGTTTACTTGTTAATAAAATAAAATGTATAAAATTCTCGAAAATCCACTAAATAGGCGAAAAATTTTGTGGTCAAAAATGGAAAATTTCCCTTGACAACAAAATTATATTGTTATACAATAACAAGCGTGAAAGGGATTCCACACCCAAATTGTCCCCAAAAGGAAGTAACGATGGCAAAATTCATGCTCGGCAATGCTCGTCACCAACTCGACGAGAAAAACAGATTCAGGATACCTGTCAAGTTCCGCGAAGGACTCGGCGCAAATCCTTATTATCTGCCGGGCAAAAACGGATGCATGTATATCGTTCCCGAAGAGAAAGTCGAGACGATGTTCTCGGAGATGGTCAACCAGAATCCGTACACGTCCGACACGGAATTTACTTCCGCAGTGTTTTCATTCAGCGGCTCGCTTGAAGAAGACGCGCAAGGCAGAGCGACTCTCGACAAGACGATAAAAGACAAATTCGGTTTTCAAAAAGAACTCGTGTTCGTCGGCAAGATGTCTTATCTCGAAGTGTGGCCCGCAGAGAAGTGGGACGAAAGATACGGAGTGCTTGACCCGAACAAGATTGACAAGATGATTCAAGACCTTAAAAAGTACGGGGTGTGAAAATGGAATTTGCACATATCCCCGTGATGCTGAACGAGTGTCTCGAAGGGCTGAACATCAAAGCGGACGGAACGTACGTTGACGGAACGGTCGGCGGAGCGGGACATTCGATAGAGATTGTCAAAAGATTGTCCGAAAACGGAAGATTGATATGCGTCGATAAAGACGAAGACGCATTGAAAGCAGCAGGCGAGAGACTTGCACCGTACAAAGACAGAGTGACGTTCATTCACGACGATTACAAAAATCTCGTAAACGAACTCGATTCGATAGGCGTCGGCAAAGTGGACGGAATACTTCTCGATCTAGGGGTGAGCAGTTATCAACTTGACAACGCAGAGCGCGGATTCAGTTATATGAAAGACGCACCGCTCGATATGAGAATGGACAGATCTCAGAGAATCAGCGCATACGAAGTCGTAAACGGTTATACGGAAAGCGAACTTGCAAGAATTCTTTTCGATTACGGTGAAGAAAAACTTGCAAGACAAATTGCGAGAAACATCGTCAGGACAAGAAGCGAAAAGCCGATTGAAACGACGCTCGAACTTGCAAAGATAGTGGAAGACACTTATCCCGCAAAGACGAGATGGAAATTCGGACATCCGGCAAAACGAACCTTTCAGGCAATAAGAATCGAAGTCAACGACGAACTTTCAAGTCTCGGCGAAGCGGTCACCGCAATGGCGAGAAGACTTGAAAAGGGCGGAAGAATGGCAGTGATAACTTTCCATTCTCTCGAAGACAGAATCGTCAAATCCGCATTTAAGGAATTGAGCCTTGCATGCACGTGTCCGCCGGACTTTCCGGTCTGCGTATGCGGCAAAGTGCAGGAAGTCGAACTTGTCAACAAGAAGCCTATTACGGCAAGCGAAGAAGAACTTGAAAACAATTCGAGATCTCAGAGCGCGAAACTCAGAGTGATCGAAAAACTGTGAATAAAAAACGAAAAAACAAACGTCAAAAAACAAAAAACGATAACAGGATAAGAAGGAAGAGTGAATCGGTTATCTAAAAGGGTCAAAAGAAAATAACCGATAATCTAAAAGGGGTACGACTATGGCAATCACATTGGACGAATTGTTGGGTAGAAACACACAAAGCGCACAACAAGAAAGCGTTGAGCGTTTTCCGTCATACGAAGATTTCAAAGCAAGAAACGGCGCAAATCAATATCCGCAGGCGAACGCGCAACAGAACGTCCGCTACAATTTCGATATGGCTCCCGCTCAAGCGCCGAGAAGCGTTGAAAGCGTGAGAAATTACGAAGCGTCCAGACCCTACGTCGCACCGCAATCAAGCGAATATCAGACTCGCGATTATCCGTTCTACGACAATCTCCGTCAGGACAGAATGCAATATCAGCAACCCGTTCAGACGGTCGATTATTCCGCATATGCTCAACCCGTTCAAAGAGTGGAGCAAATGCCGATTCAGGCACCCGCTCAACCTCAGGAACATCACGATTTCTACGATTTCACGGCGCAGGACAGCGAAAGATTGAGCGATCAGGAACTCTACGAAAGACTTGCTCACACAAATATGCAGCAAGGTCCGGTGTTTGAAGAACAACGTCAACAGGCTCGCACGGGTCTCTTTGCTCGCAAGGCGCAGAGAACTCAAGATATGAGCGAACAAAAACAACGCGGCAGACTCAACACGAAGGGCAAAATAATTCTCGGCGTGTACATTGCGGTCATCGCTCTCGTTGCGTCTCTCATCATCGTGAACGCAACCAAAATCAATCAGGGCAAAGCGGTCACTCCGACTTCAAAAATCGAAGCGAGCGTGCAAAGTGCGAATAATACGGAATCTCTCGGAATAGATTCCAACTATGAAGTTCGCATCTGAAACTAAAAAAGACAACAAACCCAATCTTCTTTATAATCCAACAAAAAGGCTGTCGGCAATACTATTGCTGATGGTCTTTTTGTTTTGCGCGGTTTTCTGCAAAATGTTTGCGGTGATAATTCTTGACGGCGGCAATTTGCAGGTAAAAGCGACTTCGCAGTGGTTGAGAGACGTGCCGACCGATGCGCCGCGCGGCAGAATTTTGGATAGAAACGGAAAAGTGCTTGCGTCTACCGCGACGAGATACAATCTGTACGTCAGACCGGGGGACGCGAAAGACAAAGAAGCGGTTGCGAAACTTCTTTGCGACACGTTCGGATACGAGTATGAGAAAACTCTTGAAAAAATCTCGAAACGAGTGAGTGAAGTGACTGTCGCAACGGGTGTGACGAAAGAACAACTGAACGCAATCTATGCAAGCGGTCTCGGCGGAATATACTATGCGGAAGACAATTTCAGATATTATCCGTACGGCGACTTCATGACGCAACTTATCGGTTTTTGCTCGTCGGACGGTTACGGTCAGACGGGACTCGAAGCGTATTATGACAAATACCTTACGGGTGTAAACGGGCAGATTCTTACGGAAGCGGATTTGGTGGGCAAATCGTTGTCTAGTGGCGAATACTATCTTCCGCCCGTGAGCGGTTTCGACATTGTGACGACGATAGACGCCGGTATTCAGGCAATAGTCGAAGGCGCGGTTGCAAACGCCGTCGGGAAGTTTTCGCCAAAAGGCGTGATGTGCGCGGTGATGGATTATACCAACGGAGACATTCTCGCATTGTGCGAATACCCGTCCTTCGATTTGAACGACGTGCCGAGAGACAATCTTCAAACTTTGTTTGAAAACTCGAAAAGCAAATTCGTTTCGACCGTATACGAGCCGGGGTCTACTTTCAAAATACTGACGTCTGCCGCCGCGCTCGATTCGGGAAAAGTGAGCGTGAACGACAGGTTTTATTGCGCGGGGTCGAGAGTGGTGGACGGAAAGAAAATCAGGTGTTGGAAAGCAAAAGGACACGGCTCGATAGATTTCGGCGGTGGCGTGGAAAACAGTTGCAACTGCGTGTTTATGGACTGTGCGCTGAGAATGGGGACGGAAAGATTTTACGACTATCTGCGCGCTTTCGGGCTTACGAGCAAAACGGGTATAGACGTGACGGGCGAAACGAGCGGAATTTTCATTGCGCAGAATCTCGTCAAAAACGTTGACCTTGCGCGCATAGGTTTCGGGCAGGCGGTTGCGGTTACGCCGATAGGTTTGTTGAGCGCGACTTCGAGCGTGGTCAACGGCGGAGTGAGCGTAAAGGCGCACGTTGCGAATTCTTTCAAAGACTCGTCGGGAAAACTCGTTGCCGATACGTATTTTTCGGGCGGCGAAAGGGTGATTTCAAAAGAGACGTCGAACACTATGCGCGAACTTCTCAAAAGAGTGGTGACGACGGGAAGCGGAAAGGGAGCGTACGTTGCAGGATACGAGATACTCGGCAAAACGGGCACGGCGCAAAAGTATGAAAACGGTCAAATCGCACGTGGGAAATATATCTCGTCGTTTCTCGGTTTTTCGGCAAGCGAAGGCGCAAATCTCGGAGTGCTGTTCATAGTGGACGAACCGAAAGGGTATATGTATTACGGCTCGCTCGTTGCCGCGCCTATGGTGCGTTCGATTTTCGAAAGCGTTTTCGCATATCTCGGAATAGAGCCGAAATATACGGGAGAAGAAGAAAAAATCATAGGAGAAGAATTTTTGCTTCCCGACTTTTCGGGGATGAGCGTTGCTGCTGCGAGAAACGAATTGAGAAAACTCGGACTGTACTGCGAAATCGACGGAGAAGGTGACGAAGTGAAGGCTCAATATCCGCTTGCAAACGTAAAAGTGGACAAGCGAAATACGGTGCTTTTAATCACATGAAACGTGCGTATAGTATCGGCGGATATAAATCGCATTTTGAAGCGTTTGCTTTTATAGCATGCGCTTTTTTATTTTTTGAAAATCGGTTGAAACGTCTCTATTCAGTGAAGAATTTTGTCGAAAATCGCAAAAAGATTTTCCGTTTGCGTCTTCTTTTGCGGTTGGGTTGAAATGAGAGACTACACTCATTATTATGAGTGTATCAACAATCAAGGAGACACTTTATGAAACTTGAAAAATTGCTTGAAAACGCAAAAGTGCTTAAGACGAATTGTTCGGCGGATATCGAGATAGAAGGCATAAAAACCGATTCGCGCGAAGTGGGTGAAAACGACCTTTTCGTGTGTATGGAAGGAATAAACGACGACGGCAACCGTCATCTGAACGAGATAAACGCGGATTTTGTCGCACTCACGCAAAAGCAACCCTGCGACGAAAGTGTGAAATACGTGCTTGTCGAAGACGTGAGAAAAGCGTATGCGCAAGTTTGCGAAAACTTTTTTTTGAGACCGCTTGACGATATGAAATTCGTTGCCGTCGTCGGAACGAACGGCAAGACGTCAACGGCGCATTATATCAGCCAAATGCTTGCTTTTGCAGGATTCAAAACGGGGCTTATCGGCACGGAAGGACATTATATTTGCGGCGAAAAAGTGGGGCAAAGTCTCACGACGCCCGACCCGTTTGAACTCAACGAACTGTTTTTCAAAATGCGAACGAAAGGGTGCGACGTCGTGATTGCCGAAGTGAGCGCACACGCGATATATCTTGAAAAACTCGGAGATATAAAAGCGGACGTGGGAGTGCTCACAAACGTATCGCAGGACCATCTGGACTATTTCAAAGATTTTGCAAACTATCAGGGCGTGAAGATGTCCTATTTCGAAAACGGCGGAGCGAAAACGGCGGTGGTGAACGTTGACGACGAAAGCGGAAGGATTCTTCTCAAGCGTCTTGAAAAGAACGCCGCCGTGAAAAGCGTAAGTTACGGCTTGTATCAACCGAGCGACGCGTTTGCGATTGACGTTGACGAGAATATCGACGGAGTGAAATTCGTGGCGAACGTGCTTGACGACATCGTGGACGTGAAATCGCACTTGTACGGAGAATTCAACGTATACAATCTGCTTGCCGCAATGACGGTGTGCAAACTTCTCGGAGTGGAAGGGGAAACGCTTGCGCACGCAGTGAGAAAGGTCAAGACCGTAAAGGGCAGATTTTCGGTTTTACCGTGCGAAAAAGGCACGATAATCATAGATTACGCACACACGCCGGACGGACTTAAAAATCTTCTTTCGACCGCGCGGACGATAACTAAATCACGGCTTATTACGCTGTTCGGTTGCGGTGGTGAAAGAGACAAATCGAAGCGTGCGCTTATGGGCAAAGTCGCGTCGAGATACAGCGACTATATCGTCATCACGAGCGACAATCCCCGAAGCGAAGACCCTGTCGAAATAATGAAAGAAATAGAATGGGGCGTAAACGTGAAAGATTGCAAGTGCATACAGGACCGCACGGAAGCGGTGCGTTTCGCTCTTGCCGAAATGGAAGAAGGGGACACGCTCGTGCTTGCAGGCAAAGGCAACGAAAACTATCTCGAAATCAAAGGCAAAAAGATACCATACAGCGATTTTGACGTCGTGGCAAGATACGGACAACTGAGATGAGCGCGCTTAACAAACTTCTGACGTATTTTATATGCTCGACGGTTTTCGCGTGCCTGATCGCACCGCTCGTGATAAAACTTATGAGCAAACTCAAAGCAAAGCAAACTGTTCTCGGCTACGTAAAGCAACACGCGAGCAAGAGCGGAACGCCGACTATGGGCGGATTTATATTTTTGCTTCCTGCACTCGTTTTTTCGCTTGTCGAATGGCAAAGGTTGTCAATCGTTTCCGCCGTTGCGACACTTGGATTTTGTATTCTCGGATTTCTCGACGATTTCATAAAAATCCGATATGCGCGCAATCTCGGGCTGAAACCCTATCAAAAGATAATCGGTCAGGTGGGAATGGGGCTTATCGTCGGCTATTTCGTCTATGCGTCAAAAGACGTCGGCAGCGCGATAAATCTTCCGTTCACGGCGTACGTTCTCGATATGAAATGGGGCATAATACCCTTCGTTGCGCTCGTGTATATCGCAACGACGAATTCCGTCAATCTCACCGACGGCCTTGACGGACTTGCGGGATATACGGCCGTTGCGTATTTTCTGTGGTTCGGGGTTCTCATATATTTTATATATGAAGACGCGCTTATCGCAAACGACGCCGAATACGCAAAAGAGATTTTGTCTCTTGGCGTATTTTGCGTGTCCATGCTCGGCGGACTTTTAGGCTATCTCGTGTTCAACGGTTTTCCCGCAAAGATAATGATGGGCGACACGGGCTCGCTCGCGCTTGGAGCGGCGTGCGCGAGCGTAGCTGTTTTTTCAAAAAATCCGCTTTTGATTGTCACGTCGGGCATAATGTACGTGTTTTCCAGCATATCAGTTATATTGCAGGTGATTTCCTTCAAACTCACGAAAAAGCGAATCTTTCTTATGGCGCCATTTCATCATCATCTCGAGATGAAAGGTTTGCACGAGAGCAAGATTGTGACGATATATTTTGTCGTGAGTATGATAGGCGGCGCGCTGACTTTGATATTCGGAAGGACGATATGAGACTGATAGGCAAAAACGTGGTGATTTACGGCGCAGGCGCGAGCGGAATTTCCGCATACGGACTTGCAAGAGAGAAAGGTGCGAAAGCAATCGTTTACGACGACGATGAAAACGCAAGGGGAGCGACTCATTCGAAGAGCGTCTTCGACGGCGCGGATTTGGTGGTGTTAAGTCCCGGAGTGGACGGCGGAAAGGATTTTCTTCTCGACGCGCGACTCGAAAACGTGCAGGTGATAAGCGAACTCGCGCTCGCGAGCGCGTATTGCGACGCAGAGCAAATAGCGGTCACGGGGACGAACGGCAAGACAACGACGACTCTTCTTATAAATGCCGTTCTGACTCGCGCAGGTCTACACGCGCACGCACTGGGCAACGTCGGCACTCCGTTTTCGTCCATTGCCGACAAACTTGACGCAACCGAAATCGCCGTTATCGAAGCAAGCAGTTTTCAACTTGAAAACAGCGCGGGATTTTCACCCGATATAGCAGTCGTTCTCAACGTAGAACCCGACCACCTTTCTCGGCATAAAACGATGCGAAATTATCAGAACGCAAAGGCTAACATATTCCGCTATCAGAGCGAAAGCGACAAACTCGTATACAATGCGGACGACGAACGGGTGTGCGAAATGGTGCAAGAAGCGATTTCCGAAAAAATTCCGTTCAGCACAAAGAAAGTCGTTCCGAACGGAGCGTATATTTCGTCGGGGTTTGCGTGCTACAAAGGTCAGCCCATAGTCGCGCTCGAAGACGTGGATTTTGCAGGCGACGAACTTCAAAACGTGCTTGCAACGGTCGCCGTGTGTATGGAAAAGGGCATATCTGCGTTTTGCACGGCTTCGGCAATAACCGATTTTGCAAAACCGAAGTACAGACGCACTTTGTCCGCGATAGTGAACGGCGTGAAAATTTACAACGACTCGAAAGCCACCAACGTGTCTGCGTGCACGAGCGCGCTCGGGTGCGTGAGCGAATGCGCGCTGATACTCGGCGGACAACTTGGAAGCGAAGACTTCGATCCGTTCTTTGAAAATCTGCCGAGAAACGTAAAATATATAGCCACCGTCGGAGAAAATGCGGACGAGATTTTACATAGCGCGAGAAAGGTCGGGTATAAAAACATAGACCGTTACGGCGATTTGCAATCGGCGCTCGACGGCGCATACGACGAAGCGGTGAAAAGGGGAGCGGATACCGTTTTGTTTTCACCGGCAAGCAAGAGTTTCGACGAATACGAAAGTTATGCGGAGCGCGGAAAAAAGTTTGACGAATGCGTCGTAAAACTGAGACTTTCAAAATGACGAACGATTTCGGCAATCATATCGCGAGCGTACGAGTGGAGCGCGCGCGTGACGAGCGCATAGGAGTGAGTGTGTGCGAGCGCAAAAGTGAGCGCAAGTACGCAAGCGCGATTGCGAGCGCGGATGTACGTGTGCACTCAAGCGCGTATGCACGTGTATTGAACGGCGCAAAACGCAGAAAGCACGTCGGCGAAAACGGATATTCGGGAGAGAGTATTCTCGGATACGGCAAAGCGGACAAAGTGCTCATTGCGGTCGCGTTGATTTTGAGTGTGCTAGGCATAGTTTTCATATATTCCGCTTCGAGTTATTCCGCACTCAAACAATCGGGAGACGCGTTTCATTACGTCAAAACGCAATCAGTTGCGTTGGTGCTCGGTGTTTTTGCGGCGTTTGCGTTGTCGATTGCGGATATGAACGCGGTGAAGAAACTCACGCCGATATTGTACGTCGTTGGGTTGGTTCTTCTTGCGCTCGTATTCGTTCCCGTCATCGGCGTTGAGAGTTACGGCGCGAAAAGGTGGCTCAATCTCGGCTTTTTCACCATACAACCGAGCGAGTACGCAAAGTTTTTCACCGTGCTTGCGATAGCGGCGTTTGCGTCGAAAAAGGATATGCGCAAGTTTTCAAACGTTCTTATCGCGTTGATTATAGGCGGCGCAACCTGCGTGTTGCTTATTCTCGAGCCGAACATGTCCATAACCGTGTGTATGGCAGGCGTCGTGTTCATAATGCTGTTTGCGTGCGGAACTAAAACGTCGCATCTTCTATTGCTCGTCGTCCCCGCAATCGCAGGGGCGGTGGTGTTGGTGCTTATCGAGCCGTACAGAATGCAACGTTTGCTCGCTTTTCTCGATCCGTGGAAATCTCCGCTCGAAGAAGGTTATCAACTCATTCAGTCGTATTATGCGCTTGGAAGCGGCGGATTGTTCGGTGTCGGTCTTTTCAAGTCTCGACAAAAGTATCTGTTTTTGCCGTTTGCCGAAAGCGATTTCATTCTTTCGGTTGTGGGCGAAGAGACGGGACTATTCGGCGTCGCGCTTATTATGACGCTTTTTGCGGTGTTCGTGTGGCGCGGAATCAGAATAGCGAAAAACGCTCGAGACAGATTTTCCTGTTACGCCGCACTCGGCATAACCGCAGTCACCGGCGTGCAGGCACTCGTCAACGTGGCGGTCGTGTGCGGTGCGATTCCGCCAACGGGGTTGCCGCTGCCGTTTATGAGTGCGGGCGGAAGTTCTCTCGTGGCGTATCTCGGTGCGGTGGGCGTGCTTACGAGTATATCCAAAAACTCCGTGCCGTATTTAAGGGTGGATTCTTTGAAATGAAAAACAACGAAACTTATCTCGAAATAATCGGCGGAAGTTCTCTTCACGGAAGAGTGTGTATGCACGGTGCGAAAAACGCCGTGCTTCCGCTTATTGCGGCGGGCATACTGACGAAAGAAACCGTGACGATAAAAGACTGTCCGTACATATCCGACGTTGACGTTATGATTGCGCTTATAAAATCTCTCGGCGCAGACGTAACCCGTGACGGCAGAAACGTGAGCGTACACTCTCGCGCAACGCACGCAAGAGTGAAAGACGCACTGTGCAAAGATATGCGCTCGTCGATGTTTATGCTCGGCGCGCTCGTTGCCACTCTCAAAGAAGTCGAACTCGATTATCCGGGCGGTTGCAGAATAGGCGCAAGACCGCTTGACATACATCTTGACGGATTGCGCCGAATGGGCGCAACGATAGAATACACCGACACGGGAGTGAAGTGCGCCGCAAATGAATTGCACGGCGCGAATATCGTTATGAAATATCCGAGCGTCGGCGCAACCGAAAATCTGCTTATGTGCGCAACCCTTGCAAAAGGAGACACTATGCTTGTGAACTGCGCAAGAGAACCCGAGATCGTATCTCTCGCGAGTTGTTTGCGCGCAATGGGCGCGCGCATTACGGGAGACGGCACGTCGGTTATGCGCATATCGGGCGTGGACGAACTGGGCGGCTGTGAGTTTACGCCGATAGGGGACAGAATAGTTGCCGCAACGCTCGTATGTGCGGCGAATATATGCGGCGGAGAAATCGAAATCGACGGCGTGGGAAGAAATATGCTCGGCGCGGTGTGCGACGCGGTGGAAAGCAAATATTGCAAAATATCGGGGGACGGAAACTCGATGCGCATATCGTCTTTCGGAAAACCGAAAGCGGTGAACGTGACGACTGCGCCGTATCCGCTTTTCCCGACCGACGTGCAACCGCAGATTTTTGCCTGTTCGCTTTTTTCTGACGGTGTGAGTACGATAAAAGAAACGGTGTTTGAAAACCGCTTTGCACACGCAAAAGAATTTCTAAAACTCGGCGCGGATTGCAAGGTCGAAGGCAACGTTGCGTACGTGCACGGCGCGCGCTCGAAAACCAAGGCGATAAAACTTTCCGCTTGCGATATGACGGCAAGCGATTTGCGCGGCGGGGCGGGACTTATTCTTGCCGCACTCGGAATAAACGGGAAAAGCAGAGTGTACGGCACGGAGTTTATAGACCGCGGATACGAGAGCGTCGAAGATATGTTTTGCTCGCTCGGCGGCAACGTCATACGCAAAACTGTGCGATAATGCGCCCTTTTTCGACGTTAAAATCCGCTTTGTTACAAAAAATCGCAATTTTCGCAAATTTTTCGCTGAAAAATCATTGACAGCCTTTTATTTTTCTATATAATAATATTATAAAT
>CAVKIG010000048.1:0-11773 GCA_963656415.1 bacterium
GCGTTTTGTTGCGTAGCTGCCACGCAGGCGAAGTGGCATAATAAGAGAAATGGCGAAAGTTATGTCTCGACCGAGTGTTGTCCCCCGCCACGCGGTCACCGTGGGTTCCCTTGCAAGGGGGAACGGTGATAGGGAAAACACCTGAGGAAAGGGGAAAGTTGCATTTGGATTTTACACGCAAAACTTTTGTAGTGCCGAAAACAACACAAAACCTTATCGGGAGAAATAAGTATGCGCTCAATAGCGCATTTTCAAAGGCAGTAAACGGATAAAGAACAAGAAAAAGCCGCTTGCAAGACAACCTTAATGCACATAAATTTTGATTGTAAATAATGCGATATTGAGATGCAGAACAAGGAAACACCCATCCGAAACAAAACCCAACGTACAGATAGTACGTGATTTTGGAGCGGATGGGTGTTGTAAGGAACGAAGTGACGGAATAGCGATTGTTACGCTTTGCGTCAATCGCGTCCAAAGTTATGCGCTCAATAGCGCATTATTTATTGTTCGCGGATAATATCAGTCTGCGCAAACGACTTAATCTCTTTCATGCGCGCATTGGCATCTTCAAAGGTGTTTTGCGGTGCACCCTTGTGGACGTAAGTCTTGCGTTTGAGAACAAAGAAGAATTTGCCGTCGGCGGCTTCGATGGTGTACGTGCCGATGATGGCGTGCGATTTGAAACGATTGATTGCGCGCTCGCAATACTCCTTGGTGGTGTAGTTGGAGCTTTCGTAGATGTCGTTGCCGCTTGCATCGTAGAGTGTGTAGAAATACTCTTGCGTGCCGTCTTCTTTATCAACGTGCTCGATGATATATTTGCCGTAAATGACGGATTCGTCAAAACCTGCAACTTTTTGCGGTGTTTTTCTCGCGTTCTTGGGAGTCTTGAGAGCGGCAAACGGCGGAGCGACTTTCTTGATGATGACTTTCTTGTCCTTGTTTGCGTTGAGAGCTTCAAGCTCGGCTTCTTTTGCGGCGAGTTTTTTGGCAAGAGCGGGAGACGGAGTGCCTTCGTAATAGCAAGCGTCTTCGGGATCGTAATAGTATCCTTCGTAAGTTCCGTCGTACTTAGACCAGTCGTCGGGTTTCTTTTTGACGACTTTCTTTGTGGCGGGTTGAGCAACGCCTTGCTTTTTGGGTTCTTCTTCCTTGACCGGTTCAACCGCTTCGGGTTTCGTGCCTTCCTTCACCGCTTCGACGGGTTCGGGCTTGACTTCTTCCTTCGGCTCTTCCTTGATTTCTTCTACGACAGGCTCTTGCACGGGTTCTTCAACGGGTGCCGGCTCTTCGACTTTTTCTTCGACAGGCGCAGGTTCTTCAACTTTTTCGATAGCAGGTTCTGCCTTCTCTTCCGCTACGGGTTCGATGGCTGGAACAACTTCCGGCGTCGGTTCTTCTTTCACTTCTTCGACGGGAGTTTCTTCGGCTTCGTTTTCAGCAACGGGAGCATCGTCTACGGGTGCGTTCTTCACAAGCTTTTTGCCGCGCATAGCGTTCTTAACTTCACCGCGCAAACGAGCAAGTTTCTGATTGAGTCGCATTTCTTCGGCATTGACTCCGTACTCGGAATAAAAATCGTTTTCCGCTTTATCTTCTTTTGCGTCTTTACGCTCTTTAATCGCTTTGATGATACTCACGACAAGCACCGCGACGAGCGCGACGAGCGCAAGCACGAACACGATGATCACGATGAGTGCGGAATATCCGTCAAAAGGACCCAACTTGAGATTTTCAATCATAATTCTTAACCCCTTATAAGAGTATCATAATCATAGATATATTAACACACAACGCGCGTGCTTGCAATACATTTTTAAGTTTTTTCGACAAACGTAGCGTATAATGTCGAAAAATCATCGCAAAACGCTTTATCGTGCAATATATAATATGAGTAAATCCGCTGTTTTATCATCGCAAAACGACATTTTGACCTTGCGACAGAATAATGAAAATCGCACTTTCGGCAGGCACAAAGTCACAAGTCAGATATACGATGAGTTGCGCAACTGCACCTACAACCAGTCCCGCAGACGCAATAATCAACGCACACCTGCACTTCTGCACTCTCGTGAGAAATACGTATCGCGACGAAACGACCGCTATCGCCGTGTAAGTTAATATACCGACGACTCCCATCGCAACGGGGATTGTCGAGAAATTGAGACTGCCAACCGCTCCCACGTATAGTCTGAAGGGAATGAGCAAAAATTTGAGTATCCAAACGAAACCGCCCCACGTCGTGATAAGCGAGAGTAAACAAAGCACAAGCATAACGACGTAGATTGCCATTACGTACGGCAAAACGAAAAAGTTTGACAGCAAAAACAGCGTCGGAACTTCACCGAAGAAGTACGCAACGAGCGGATAAGTCAATATGTTCGCCGACGTCGAAACCGCAAATACGGATACGAAATGTTTGCCTATATGCCGCTTCGGAGAAACCTTGTCAACGACTTTCATTCCGACCTTTTCAATGGGGCGTGCAAAAGCAAATATGCCTACTACCGCACCGAACGAAAGCAAAAATCCCACGTCCATGATTGCATACGGGCGAAAAAGCAAGATGAGTATTGCCGCAAAAGCAGTCGCCGACAAATCGTCTTTCTTCTGTCCGAACGACGACGCGAACGTGAAGACGCCGCTCATAACCACCGCACGCAAAGACGACGCCGTGAACGAACATAGCATCGAATAAAAGAACGTGAGCACGACAACCACGCAAAAACAAACTTTGGGATTGACTTTCAATTTTTTAAGCACGAAGTATAGCGCAGTCGCAAGCGTCGAAACGTGCAGACCGCTCACCGCAAGGACGTGCGCAAGCCCCGAAGCCTTGACGTCGGAATACAAATCGGAATCGATGCCGAATTTGTCCCCGAGAACGAGTGCTTGTGTAATCGAAGCCGTATAGTCGTCCGTGTACTCGTATAGAATTTTCTTGATTTTGTGACGAATTCCGTCAATAAAGCCGAGTTTGCCGTCGCCGACGAAAGTCACCGAATCGGCGTATATTTTGAAGCCGACGCCTTTTGATAGATTGCTTGCAAAGAACGTGTCGAAACGCTCGTGACCTACAGACTTCAACGTGCCGTTTATCTTCACCGTGTCGCCCGCGTTGAAATCTATCTCGTCAAGGTAACCCGTGACGTAACCGTCGTATCTGTACGTTTTGCCGTCAACCGAAATATTCTTGACGTAAAACCTGCAATACGTTCCGTCTGCGACTATATCGCTTGCAACGGTGCACGTAAAATCGCCTTTGAAATACTGAACGGTGTTTGCGTTGAACGCGACGTTGTGAGAAGTCATCGCAACGAAACCTATGAGTATCGCAATGGGTATATAGGCAAATCTTCTTGATTTTTTGAAAGCGAAAACAAGTGAAAAACAAAGAATGAAAAGAAAAAGCGGAATGAGATAAAACCATACGCTCGCGCCGTACATGCTCTCGGCAACGAGAATTCCCAAAATAAGAGACAAGGCGAAAAACACCATTGGTCTGTAATTGAAAATTCGTCTCCCTTTTATCTCCATATTTCCCCGCGTATCGCATATTTTGTGAAAAACAAGATGCGATCTGTCCTTTGTTTTTGTGAAAATTCATTTGGCGTGATTTGCGCCTTATTTTGCGTAAAATTGTGAAAGACGGGTTTTATCCCTGCTATATACAAGGATAAAACCCGTCTTGAATTATCTTCTTCCGGTGATTACGACATCCGCGCCGAGACCGAGAACGTCTTTTGCGATGACGTCGCCTATCTTGCAATCTTTCGGAGCAACGAGCGTTCCGATGAAATTCACGACGTCGAATATATTCTCTTTGGGAACGGTCGTCGTTGTCTTTACGGAAGCCACTCCACCGCCTTCGAGATTCACGAGCGTGGTGACGCTGCGCTTGGGATGAGTGAACTCTTCCTTGCCGTACATTTCTCCGCGCTTGCAAGTGTTGCCTTTGACGACCACTTCGCCGTCAACTTTTTCTATGTTCAACGAACAACCCATAGGGCACATTATGCATATCGTATTCATTTTTCAAGTCTCACTATAACGTCGCCGCAAACGGCTGATTTGTCGATGATGACGTTGCCCATTTCACCCGGGGCAAGCACCATACATTTCTTTGACACGAGAACGTTTTCTCCGCTCTCGACGATGAGTTTGCAATTCTTGTACACGTCGCCGACACGGAAGAAAATCTGCACTTTTCCGTCGCCTTTGCTTATTCGTTGCGGAAGTGCGTATCTCACACCGTCTTTTGCAATTACGTTGACTATTTCCCCACTCTCTTGAGATTGACCGAGAGCGTATTTTGCCGCGTTTTCGCCTGCGATTTCCGCTTCGTGAGATACGTTGTCCACAAGGTCGTGAACGTGAAGCACGTTGCCGCACGAGAAGATACCTTCAACGCTCGTCATGCGATGTTCGTCGACGACCGCGCCGTTTGTTATTCTGCTCATTTCAACGCTAGTGCCGTTTAGCAAATCGTTTTCGGGAATAAGACCGACAGAGAGCAAAAGCGTGTCGCACGCGACGTATTCTTCCTTTGACAAGTCGGGTTTTCTGTCTGCTCCGACAGGTGCATAATAAAGTCCCGTCATACGCGGCTTTCCAACCACTCTCGTTATCGTGTGACTGTATTTAATCGGAATATTGTAGTCGTCAAGGCATTGAACGATGTTTCGTTTAAGTCCGCTCGAGAACGGCATAAGTTCAAGCACCAATTTTACGTTTGCGCCTTCGGTGGTCATACGGCGAGCCATGATAAGACCGATGTCGCCGCTGCCCAAAATCACAACGTCTTTTCCCACAAGATAGCCGTCAAGGTTGCAAATCTTTTGCGCCATACCTGCGGTGTACACGCCTGCGGGACGAGTGCCCGGAAGAGCGATTGCTCCGGCGGTGCGTTCTCTGCAACCCATTGCAAGCACAATCGCGCCTGACTTTATCGTGCAATAGCCGTGGCTTGGCGAAAGCACGTTGACGGTCTTGTCTTCAGAAAGGGACAAAACCATGCTTTCAAGCATAACGTCGATGTCTTCGTTCTCCACCATTTTTCTGAAACGGTCGGCGTATTCGGGGCCAGTCATCTCTTCGCCGAAATAGTGCAAGCCGAAGCCCTGATGAATGCATTGATTGAGAATTCCGCCCAAGCGTACGTCACGTTCGAGAATGAGAGTTTTTGCGCCTTGCTTTCTTGAAGCGAGAGCCGCCGCCATACCTGCAGGGCCGCCGCCGATAATCACAACGTCATAATTGAGAGTATTCATCTTTGCACCCCCTTAACCTTGTAGCAAGCGATATTTGAGTCTTCTCCGCCGCCCTTTCTGACTTTGTCAAGAGGTATATTCAGTTCGCGAGAAATGATTTCCATAACTCTCGGTCCGCAGAAACCGCCCTGACATCTGCCCATACCTGCGCGTGTGCGACGTTTCACCGCGTCAACCGTAGTCGCGGGAACGGGAGAATGAATTGCACGCACGATTTCCGCTTCCGTCACCTTTTCGCAACGGCATACGATTCTTCCCCACGCTTCGTCTTCTTTTACGAGCGCGTTGATTTCGTTTGCGCCTATCTCTGTAAGTCTGGGAAGTTTTTCGACTTCGGTTATATATTCCGCTTTCTTCTTTGCGCCGATTTTTTCGGTTATCGCTTTTACGAGATATTCTGCTATTGCGGGAGCGGACGTAAGCCCCGGAGAGCAAATGCCGATTGCCGTATAGAAGTTTTCCGCCTTTTCGGATTTGCCGACTATGAAGTCGTGTCCTATTATCGTGCGAAGTCCCGAATACACTCTTATGCACTTATTGTACGCAGGAGTTTTGTAGGAAAGCGTAACGCTCTTTCTCAAAATATCGAGAGAGTCGAGCGAACTTGCCGTATCGTCGGGATCTATGGTGTCGATTGCAGTCGGTCCGTATATTACGTTTCCGTCCGCGGTAGGAGCAACAAGCACGCCTTTGCCCGCCGCCGTAGGAAGTTGGAATATCACGGTGTGTACGTTCTTTCTTTCCGTGTTGTCGAGAACGAAATAATCTCCGCGACGATAAGTCGTTTCGTAATGCTCCGCACCTGCCATATCGTTCACGTTTGCGCCGTACGCTCCGGCACAGTTGACGATATAGTCGCACTCGAAGTCGCCTGCATTCGTATGAACGGTATATACGCCGTCCTTTCTTTCTATACCCACGACTTCCGCTTCGAGTTTAACCTTCGCGCCGTTTCTCACCGCTCTGTCGGCATAGGCAATGCAGAGTTGATAAGGCGACACGATACCCGCACTCGGCGCATAAAGGCTGAATTCTATATCGTCGGCAACGTTCGGTTCGAGTTTGCGAGTTTTTTCTTTGTCCCAAATCTCAACGTAAACGCCGTTTGCCATGGCTTTCTCTTTGAGAATTTCAAGCCCTTCAACCTGCCCTTTCGTCGCAACGACGATAGAACCGCATTGATGATGAGGCACATCGAGTTCTTTCACGTCTTGCCACATCAATTTGTTGCCTTGCACGTTGAACAACGCCTTTTGCGTGTTCGGGTCGCAGTCATAGCCTGCGTGAACGATACCGCTGTTTGCTCGCGTTGAAAAAGACGCAACGTCGTCCTGCTTTTCTAGAAGCAAAAGGTCAAGGTCGTATCTTGCGAGTCTGTCAAGCACCGCAGTGCCCACGATACCGCCGCCGATGACGATACAATCGTATTTCATTTTTTCTCCTGTTTCGTTTTCTTCGGACTGAGTTTAATATCCGCTAAAATGTCGTTCGGGTTGAACGACGTCAACCCGAAAAAAAATTGTTATTCAGTTTTGTTTGTCTTACTTGATATTGAATTTTTTCTTGTAAGATTCAAGGTTGTCCTTGATGATGAGCTCGGCAAACTCTCTGTTCTTCACCTGGAAAACCGTTGTTTGTTTGCCTTCGAGTTGTTTGTAAACTCTGAAGAAGTGCGACATCTCTTCCATAATGTGAGACGGGAGTTCTTCAATTTCCTTATACGTGTTCCAAGTCGGATCTTTGAAAGGAATTGCTATAATCTTGTAGTCCATTTCACCGCTGTCCTGCATCATCATGACGCCTATGGGATAGCATCTTACGAGCGCAAGCGGAACGATAGGTTCGGAGCAAAGAACGAGAACGTCGAGCGGATCGTTGTCTTCGCTGTACGTGCGCGGAATAAAACCGTAGTTTGCAGGATAGTGTGTGGACGTATACAAAACTCTGTCCAATATCAAAGAACCCGTCGCTTTGTCGAGTTCGTACTTATTTTTGCTTCCTTTTGAAATTTCGATACACGCCAAAAAGTCCGTGGGCGTGATTCTTGACGGGTCAACGTCGTGCCAAATACTCATTTGTGGCTTCTCCATATACTTTTATTTTTTACTTGATGCAATTATATTATTTATACGCGCAAAAGTCAATAATGATTGCGAATAATTATACGAATGTGCAAATAAAAGCACCGAAAATGCGATTTTAGATTTTTATAGACGGATTGCAGCCGTAAAAGCAGATAAAACTTGCTCACGGGCAGCGTTTCGGTTTACTTGCAAAATAAATTGTGATAAACTACATTTTACTCTACAAAATCTCGTGCGCATTGCGCACACACGGAACGAAATGACGAAACTTCTGAAATATCTTCAAGGTTACTGGGGCAAGACGATTTGCGGACCGTTCTTCAAACTCATTGAAGCGGTCTTCGAATTGTTTACGCCTATCGTGGTTGCCTGGATAATCGACAACGCTATTCCAATGGGACAGGCAGGCGATTTCAAAGGACTTATTTACGGCGGACTGATTATTCTCGCGCTCGGCGTGTTCGGGCTTGCGTTCTCACTCACCGCTCAATTCTTTGCGTCACGCGCTTCGCTCGGCTTCGGCACGAACCTGAGAAGAGACCTGTACGCACACATCAACACGTTCTCTTATTCCGAACTCGACAAATTCTCCACCACTTCTCTCATCACGAGACTGACGGCGGACGTCAATCAATGCCAACAAGGCGTAGCGATGTTCATTCGTCTCGTTCTTCGCGCTCCGTTCATTGCCGTGGGCGCAATCGTAATGGCGATGATCATAGACTTGAAACTCTCGCTGATTTTCGTTGCGGCGGCTCTCGTTATCGCCGGTGCGCTTGCGCTTATTATGTTCCTGACTATGCCGAAATACAAAGGCGTTCAGGCAAAACTCGACGACGTGACGAGACTCACGAGAGAAAATCTCGCAGGCGCAAGGGTTATACGCGCTTTCGACGCACAAGACAGAGACAAGGAAATCTTCGACAAAGCCAGCGACTCGCTTGCGTCTTCGTCCATAAAGGTCAGTCGTTTGTCCGCTCTTCTCAATCCGCTCACGTATTCGGTGCTAAACATCGCAATCATCGTGCTTTTGTATTTCGGCGGAAAAACCGTGTATTACGGCAATCTCACGCAAGGCGAAATCATCGCGCTTGTCAACTATATGACGCAGATTCTCAACGCGCTCGTGGTGTTTGCCAACTTGCTTGTGACCTTCACAAAAGCGTCCGCGTCGGCGGCTCGCATAAACGAAGTGTTCGAAGTCACTGCTTCGATGCAGGAAGGAAGCGGCGCAACACCCGACCCGCAAGCCCCCGCAATCGAACTTAAAGACGTCACTTTCACTTATCAAGGC
Source organism: bacterium (assembly GCA_963656415.1). Lineage (GTDB taxonomy): Bacteria > Bacillota > Clostridia > Christensenellales > CAG-917 > CAG-475. Next base: position 8,652 of record CAVKIG010000048.1, read on the forward strand.
TCTCCCGAACCTGCTCTTTCAAACGTGAACGTAACCGTCGAAAAAGGCGCAAGCGTCGGCATACTCGGCGGCACGGGCAGCGGCAAAACCACTCTCGTGAGCCTTATGACAAGACTTTACGACGCAAGCGAAGGCGAAGTGAAAGTTTTCGGCGAAAACGTCAAAAACTACACCAACGCGCAACTTTATTCACTCTTCGGCGTAGCACCGCAAAAAGCCGTTCTGTTTGAAGGCACGGTGAGAGAAAATCTCAAATGGGGAAAAGAAAACGCAACCGACGAAGAAATAAACCGCGCATTAAAAATTTCGCAATCGGCGGAATTCGTATATTCTATGAAAGACGGGCTTGACACGATGATAAGTCAAGGCGGAAAAAATCTTTCCGGCGGTCAACGCCAAAGACTCACTATCGCGCGCGCACTGGTTGCCTGCCCCGATATTCTCGTGCTTGACGACTCTTCGAGCGCACTCGACTTTGCCACCGACGCAAAACTGAGAAAAGCACTCGGCAGCATGCGCCTTGAAGACGGACTTACGACGGTCACGGTGTCTCAACGCGCGACGAGCATCAAGTATTGCGACCTTATAATCGTGCTCGACGACGGCAAAATCGTCGGACAAGGCACGCACGACGAACTTATCAAATCTTGCGACGTATACCGCGAAATTTGCCTATCGCAAGTAAAGGGGGACGAAGAAAAATGAGAAAAGTCACCCAAACGAAACCCGTAAACGACAAAAAAGTCAAAAAAGACAAAAAGACGGATTTTGCCGCCATAAAGAAACTTTTGCGCTATGCAAAGCCATACGTCCCCGTAATCGTTGTTGCGCTCGTGCTTTCCGTGATACAAATCGTATGCACGTTGTTTGCGCCCGTCGTCATCGGCAACACGGTGGACTATATCATCGGCGAAAACAACGTGGATTTCGGCGTAATTGCCAAGAATGCAGGCATACTTGCAGGCCTTATCGCCGCCGTATTTATCTCGCAATATCTCGGCTCGCTGTGCATCAATTTTGCGTCGTTCAGAGTCATTCGCGACCTTCGCAGAAGCGCGTATGCAAAACTCAACACCGTTCCCCTTTCCTACATCGACTCCAACTCTCACGGCGACCTTATGTCGAGAGTGGGCAACGATATCGACCAAATCTCGGACGGGCTTATCCAAGGTTTTTCGCAACTGTTCAGCGGAATCGTGACGATAGTCGGCACGCTCGCTTTTATGGTGTGGTACAACTGGCTTATCGCGCTCGTCGTCGTGCTTCTCACTCCCCTTTCGCTTTTCGTTGCGTACTTCATCGCAAAAGGTTGTCACAATATGTTTGCCATGCAAGCAAAAAAGCGCGGCGAATTGTCGGGACTGGTCACCGAAATGCTTTCAAGTCAACGCGTCGTCAAACTCTTCGGCTACGAAAAACGCGCCGAAGACCGCTTTGCAGTCATCAACGCCGACCTGAAAAAATGGGGACAAAACGCGGCGTTTTTCTCCGCTATGACCAACCCTTGCACTCGATTTGTCAACAACGTGGTGTACGTCGTGGTGTGCGTTCTCGGCGCATTCCTTGTGATAAAAGGCAACGCCGTGGCAGGAGTGGGCACTCTCACCGTCGGCGCACTCTCGTGCGTGCTTTCATACGCCACGCAATACACCAAGCCTTTCAACGAAATCACCGGCGTCGTGACCGAACTGCAAACCGCAACTGCCGCCGCAACAAGAGTGTTCGACCTGCTCGAATCCCCCGATCAATCATCGGACGAAGGCTTCGAAGATCTCACGGACGTTGACGGCAACATCTCGATTGACGACGTGTATTTCTCCTACGTCAAGACCAATCCGCTCATTCAAGGTTTCTCGCTCAAAGTCAAGAGCGGTCAGCGCATCGCGATAGTCGGCCCGACGGGTTGCGGCAAAACAACGCTCATAAACCTTCTCATGCGTTTCTACGATCCCGATAGCGGCAAGATCGAAGTGGAAGGCAAGGCCATAACCAAAGTCACGAGAAAATCGCTTCGCGCAAGTTACGGCATGGTGCTTCAGGACACTTGGCTCAAAAAAGGCACCGTACGTGAGAATATAGCCTACGGCAAGCCCGACGCCACCGAAGAAGAGATTATCGCGGCGGCAAAAGCGGCGCATATTCACTCGTTTATCACGCGTCTTGAAAACGGCTACGATACGGTGCTCGGAGACGACGGCGGCAATATATCCCAAGGTCAAAAACAACTTCTGTGTATCGCGCGCGTTATGCTCACTCATCCCCCGATGCTCATTCTCGACGAAGCAACTTCTTCAATCGACACACGCACGGAACTGAAAATCCAACAAGCCTTTGAAGTTCTGATGAAAAACAAAACATCATTCATCGTCGCTCACCGCCTGTCCACAATCAAGAATGCCGACCTGATACTTGTCATGAACAAAGGCAACGTCATCGAAAAAGGCACGCACGACGCCCTACTCGCCCAAGGCGGCTTCTACGCCAACCTATACAACTCCCAATTTGAACACTGATATTATTTGTACGGAAAATCAAAAAGCGGAGTGATTGCTCCGCTTTTTATTAAACACCGTTTATTCTCCGCAAATCGTTCTCTCTTATAGTAAAAAAACGCATCAAAATATAAAAATTTCAAAAATCAGTTGCAACAATCAATGATTTATGATATATTCAATCTTGCGCCGGCGTGGTGAAACTGGCAGACGCGCTGGACTCAAAATCCTGTGGACTAATCATCCGTGTCGGTTCGAGTCCGACCGCCGGCACCAAACAAAAAACAACCTTGCAAAATCCGTAAGGTTGTTTTTTATATATGCCGTACTTTCGCTTGCAAAAACGTACAGGCATATATCAAAACGCTTAGCGTTATCGCAAGGCTGCTTTTGAGTGCCGTCGGTGGCATGAAATACCGCCGAGCATCAACAACACAATAAATTTTCGTTACGGCGCAACACAAAAACTTTGTCATGTTGAGCTTGTCGAAACATCTAGCCGTAAGGCGCATTTTCGTTTGTCACCGATAAAGTTTTTTGTGCACAGCACTACAAAGGGTGAGCGTGTAAAACCATAAATAGAATTGCCCCATCTTTCCGGACCGCGCCGGTATTTCTTCCACCACTCGT
>CAVKIG010000049.1:0-4361 GCA_963656415.1 bacterium
CTGCTCTACCGACTGAGCCACACTAGCAACTCATTGCTTTTTGGATTATACCAAACAATGATAAAAAATGCAATTCATTTTTTCATATTGAACAATATTTTTTTCTTTTTTATTCAAAAATCACAGTATCATATGTTTGACTTTAATTTTTAGCGTGCTATAATAAAAATATGAAATATGTTTCATATTGTTGAAATACGGAGAGAATAATTGCATGAACAAAATCGTTAAAAGTTATATTGCAAACGTGAAAAACCCAGAAAATACAAGACGCGGAAGATGGCAGTTGCGCGCCATGAACAATCGCTATTCGATGTTGGGCGTGTGGGGACTGTCCCACGTCAATTTTGCAAGAAAGCGTCTCGTTCTCGACGTCGGGTGCGGTGACGGAAAAAATCTCGAAAGAATTCTGAAACAATCCAAACAGATAAACACGGTGGGCGTTGACATATCCCCTGCAAGCGTTCAAGTTACGAAAAAGAAAAACTCGCGCGCAGTGAAAGACGGAAGATTGCAAGTCGTTCAGGGACAAGCCGAAAGTCTGCCGTTTGCGAGCAATCTTTTCGACCTTGTGACCGCATTTGAAACCGTGTATTTCTGGGATATAGAAAAAGGGCTTGCGGAAGTTTATCGCACGCTCAAAAAAGGCGGTCAATTCCTTATCGTCAACGAGTCGCAATCTTCAAAAGGCATCGAAGAATACGAAGACGAAGTGGGCTTCACCGTATACACAAAAGACGAACTTTGCAAAATCGTCAAGAAAGCGGGATTTAAGAATATCCGCTCGGACGTCGGAGAAAACGGCGGTTGGGTCGCAATCGTTTGCGAGAAATAATCGGCAATCTAACCCGTTGTTTTTGACTTTTTGGGACAAAGACAAACAGACGGCGATTTGCATATATCGACGAAAAATTTATAAAATTCCACGATTCACATCTTACGGTGACATAAAAAATGCGGACGAAACGTCCGCATTTTTTTGTTATACGTGTTACGTTTTGTCTTCACTTATAATTGCAAAAAACAAAATCGATTTAGCGTTCCGTTTTGCCCTGCCATTCAGAAAATCTGGACGTTGTCTTCAACGTCAACGGCATCGGAAAACTGCGAATCGTACAGTTTCTTATACGTTCCGCCAAGCGCAATAAGGTCGTTGTGACTGCCCTGCTCCACTATTTTGCCGCCGTTTATCACGACGATTTCGTCCGCATTGCGCACCGTAGACAATCTGTGCGCCACGACGAGCGTTGTACGTCCCTGACATAGTTTGAACAACGCTTTCTGAATTATCGCTTCGGTGGTGTTGTCGAGCGCGCTCGTGGCTTCGTCGAGAATGAGTATCGCAGGATTTTTCAAAAACACGCGCGCAATGGACAGTCTCTGTTTCTGACCGCCCGAGAGTTTCACTCCGCGTTCGCCTATTTGCGTGTCGTATCCGTCGGGTAGACTCGAAATATATTCGTTAATATCCGCCTGTTTTGCGGCTTCTATTATCTCTTCGTCCGTTGCGCCTATTTTGCCGTACGCAATATTTTCCTTAAAAGTGCCCGTAAACAGGAACACGTCCTGCTGAACGATGCCGACGTTTTTTCTCAACGAATCGTTGCTTATCTCGCTTATCGGCTCGCCGTCTATATAAATCATTCCTTTGTCAAGCGGATAAAACTTTGGAATAAGGTGACAAAGCGTTGTCTTTCCGCCGCCGCTTGCCCCAACGAATGCGTACATTTTTCCGCTCGGTATGCGAAGATTTATGTCGTCGAGAACGTCTTGTTGCTCGCTGTAACCGAAAGACACGTTTTCAAACACGATGTCGCCGTCAAGTCTGTCAACGTCGTGCGCAGTGGGACTCTCCTGCTCCGTCGGCGTGTCCATAATATCGACGTAGCGGCGAAATCCGGCAATGCCGTCCTGCAACTGCTCGAAGAACGCAATAAGCGTCTGCACGGGCGATATGAACAGGTTGATTGAAAGCATAAACGCAACCAAATCGACGTAGTCGAAGTTCTCTTTGTCGTATATGCAGAACAACGCGCCTGCAAGAAGCACTATGACGTTGTATATCTCCGTAACAAGACTCATGCTCGCCGAGAATGTACCCATTGCCTTATACGCCGCAGAACGCGCCTTGACGTAACCTTTGTTGTTTTTTTCGAAACGTTCCTGCTCGTAATCGGCATTGACGTACGCCTTTGTCACTCGTATGCCCGCAATGCTGTTTTCAAGCGTGGCGTTGATGTTGCCTATCTCTTCCTTACTCTTTCGGAAAGCCTTTGTCATGCTCTTTCTACACACAAACGCTATAATGAACAAAATCGGCAAAAAAGCAAACACTATGAGCGAAAGTTTCCAACTTATAGTGCAAAGATACGCAAATGCGCCGATTGTGATGAACGACGTGATAAACAGATTTTCGGGCCCGTGGTGCGCAAGTTCGGCAATGTCGAAAATATCGTTGGTCATGCGCGTCATGAGTTGCCCCGTTTCGTTGTCGTCATAGAAAGAATACGGCAGTTTTTCAAGGTGAGTGAAAAGGTCGCTTCTCATCTTTGCCTGTATCTTCACACCCATGACGTGCCCGTAATAGTTGATGAAATACTTCATCGCCGCGCGCAAGCCGTATATACCCAGCAATATCGCCGCAAGAATAAGCACTTCGTTTATAAGTCCGTTGGGTATGCTTTGACGCAGAATACGCTGCGAAACCATCGGATATAAAAGTCCGCTCACCGCAAATGTGAACGAACAAAGCATATCGAATGCAAAAGTGAGTTTGTGCGGTTTGTAATACGCAACGAATCTCGAAAGTAGTTTTTGTTTTTTCTCTTTAGCCATTATTGTTTTTGTTTCTCAATTTGTTCAGTACGTCTTCGAAATATCTCGGCAATTCGCACTCGAATTTCATCACTTCGTGCGTGTGCGGATGTTCCAGAATAAGTTCTTTTGCGTGCAGGAGTTGTCCGTTGTGATAAATAGCGGTCGAGCCGCCGTAAACTTCGTCTCCGACGATGGGATGATGCAAACTTTGCGCGTGCACCCTTATCTGATGCGTACGTCCAGTTTCCAGTTCAAAACGCACGAGCGTGTATTTACCGAACCGTTCAAGCACCCTGTAATGCGTGACCGCCCTTCTCCCCGTCTCGTCAATCGCCATTTTCTTGCGGTCTTTCTTGCTTCTTGCGATAGGTTTGTCGACAGTGCCTTCGTCTTCCTTGAAATTTCCGTCGCAAAGCCCGTAATATATTCGGCGCGCGGTCTTTTTCTCAATCTGACTTGCAAGGCTCTTGTGCGCTTCGTCGTTCTTTGCCACGACGATAAGCCCCGACGTGTCCTTGTCAAGCCTATGCACGATACCGGGTCGTATCACGCCGTTTATTCCGCTAAGGCTGTCGAGATTGTACAAAAGCGCGTTGACCAACGTATCGTTTTTCTTATACGAACTTGCCTGATGCACCACCATGCCTTGCGGTTTGTTGATGACCGCCATATATTCGTCCTGATACACGATGTCGAGCGGAATATTCTCCGCCTTGACTTCAAGCACTTCGGGAGCAGGCAATTCAAACTCGACAACGTCGCCTTTTTTGAGTTCGTATCCGCTTTTTTTGCGGTTTACGCCGTTGACGAAAGCACCGTCTTTTTCAATGACGGTTTTTGCGTTTGAGCGCGATATAGCCCACTTTTCCGCTATAAACGTGTCAAGCCTTATTTTTTCGCTGTCGACTTCGTATGCCATACAATTCAAGCAAAAACGCGCCGCCTTGTGAAAAACGACGCGAATTTTTCAGGCTGTAATATTATTTTTCTTCAGCGGACGAGTTGCCTTTTTCGTTCACTTCCGTATCCGCAACGTTATCTTTTCCTGCTTCGTCCGAACGTTTTTCTTCGGGCTTATTCTCGTCTTTCGCTTCTTCAAACGTGAAGTCTCCGCCTGCTTTGAGCATGGGGTTGAGATTCTTCGGTGCGTCTAGCGGGTCTACGAGATTTTCATCCGTGCCGACTTTTGCTTGTTGCTCTTCAAACTCTTTCTGATTCTTCTTGCCTTCTTTTACGAGCATGACGATAAGCACCACAATGAGCATAAATGCGCCGACTGTGACGAACGAGTCTGCGATGTTGAATACGGGGAATTGCTCCCAGAACGCAAATTGCAGAAAATCTCGTACGTAACCGAGCGCAATGCGGTCTACAATGTTGCCAATGCCGCCGCCCACCACGAAAACGAGCGATATGCGAAGCCATTCCGTCTCTTTGAGCGCGAAAAACAAATATATAGCAATCGCAATCACGAGAATGAACGTGATGACGGTGAGCGCAACGGTCTTGCCTTGGAATATGCCGAATCCCGCACCCCTGTTTTC
>CAVKIG010000049.1:4371-11713 GCA_963656415.1 bacterium
GGATAAAATCGTCCTTTACTCCCTGAGCATTGAGATAATCCCACGCCGCTTGTTTTGTGAGTAAATCGGCAACGAGAATAATCGCAACGACGGCAAGTTCCACGAGCATAATCCACCAACGCTTCTTTGCCACGACCACCCAGTCTTTCATATAAGCGGAAACTTTCTGTTTGAAATCTTTGTTGTCTTCGTTCATACGGTCTCCTTAGCCGCGTATTTGCGGCGGAACGGTGATGGTCACGCCTGAGGGCGCGAACAAGAAAATGTTTCTCGTGATTTGTTGTATGCTTCCGCCGAGTGCGTAAATCGCGCCGCTCATAAAGTCGAGTATGCGATACACCGATTGCTGATTGAGCGTGGAAAAGTCAACTATGACTTGCTCTCTCATGCGCAAATGGTCAATGAGCAACTGCACGTCCTGATAAGTGCGCGGAGCATAAATCACCACTCCGCCTGCGCCGCTCGCCTGCGGTTGAGTATAACTGGGCACTTGTCCCTGCGGTGCTTGCATTTGCTCTCTCGAGAACACTCTGTTGTATCCCCTTTGAGCGTTGCGGTCTTGTCCGCCTTGATCGTTTCGATAAAATCTTTCGTCCATAAACAGCCTTGTGTGTTATATAGTTTCGTTTTTGTTTTTTTATTGTTGCGGATACACTCTTTCGCCAAACAACATCCTGCCGAGCCTAATCATATTCGAGCCGTGCGCAAGTGCGATTTGATAGTCCGCGCTCATTCCGCAAGACAGATACTCAACATCGACGTTGTCTTGCTCGATGAGTTTTGCTTGCTCGAAAATTTCACGCAGTTTGTCGCAAAGCGCGCCGAGTTGTTGCTCGTCTCCGCCAAGATTGGGCAGCACCGTCATCACGCCTTTTATGCGGATGTGCGGATAAACTTTCATACTTTGTATGAACGCAAGCGCGTTTTCGGGAGAAACACCGCCTTTTGATATTTCCGCGCCCATGTTTATCTCAACAAGGCAATCCATGATTTTGCCGTGTTTTGCCGCCTGCTTTTCTATCTCTTTTGCAAGGTCGTCACGATCAAGAGAATGTATGAGTTCCACCTTGTCGACTATATACTTGACCTTGTTGGTCTGCAATCTACCGATAAAATGCCAACGATATTTCGGATCGTATTTTTCGAGAAGTTCCTGCACTCTGTTTTCACCAAGCACGAAATCGGGCGCAATGGTCATAAACTCGTCCACCACTTCTTTCGGCTGCGTTTTGCTTGCCGCTATGAGCGTGACTTCTCTGCCGCAATTTTTCACGTCGTCACGCACTTTTTGCAAATTTTCAGTGAGTATCATACCCTTGCCGTCAATCCGCCTTTTGAACGATAAAGTCGCCCTTTACGTCGTCGAAAACGAGCATTTGTTTTTTTCCGTTTTGCTCGAAGACCACTTTTATGATTTCGGGCGCGATGTTTTCGGAAGAAATGATTTTGCCGTCAAACTTCTTGTATGCGTCAAGCAAAATCTCCATTTTTTCGCTGTCGTACTCGCCGATGTCGTCGCTTACGAACAACACGTCTCCGAACATGTGGTTCACCGTCGCAAGCAAGCGTTTTTGTTGCATCGTGTAGCCTGCCTTTTTCATGCCACCGTCACGCAAGAAGAACACGTCGGGATCGTTTGCCCATATTCTGCCGTTGAGATGACGACGATACACACTGTTGACCATCGCCATTTTTGCGGAAATTATCTCCTGATTCGTCACTTTCACGTAGAATTTCTCTTTGAAAGTGTTTTCGACGTCGCAACTTATTCTGCACGCGTCAACCACGCCGAACGCAGGCGCAAGCGGAACTCCGCAACCGAGAATAATCTTATCTCTGCAACATTCTCTCAAAAAGTCCATTGCTTCGCACATAAGTTGTCCGCGCGTTTTGTTGTTTCTTGGCTTAATTGCCGCCGCATACAGGAAGTCGAGTTTTACCATATCGAAGCCCCATTCGTCGAAAACTCTGTCGAAAAACGCTTTGATATATGTTCTAACTTCTTCTTTTTCAAAATCGAGCGCATAAAATCCGCCCCACGCTATGCCGCTTATCACTTTTCTGCCGTGCTTGTCGCGGATGAGCCAGTCCGGGTGTTCTTTTATGACGTTTGCACCGAATTGCGCGGCAAACGGAGCATACCAAAGCCCCGCTTTCAAACCTTGCGAATGAATTTTGTCCACGATAGGTTTAAGCCCGTTCGGAAACTTCGTCTCGTCAATCGTCCAGTCGCCGACTTTCGTCTCGTATCCGTCGTCGATTTGGAAAATGTTTGCGGCGTCTCCCGCTCTTTTCAAGCCTTGAAGGTCTCGCAGAATAATCTCTTCGTTGATGTTTTGATAATAGTTATACCAGGACGTGTATCCTGCAAGATGCTCCACTCTGCCCGTGTTTTTCTTCGGATAAAGCGCAAAATACTCGTCGAAAGCCTTGTCGTAAGTTCCCTGCACTCTGACGATGTCAAACAGTTGATATTCGCTTGCAATCGTCAACCCGTCAACGTCTTTCTTTGCGACGAACACGTTCTCTTTCATGTCCGCATAAAACACCGTATAACCCGTGCGTTCGTTGAGCGAACCGACAAGTTCCACCTTTTCGTCAATACGGAAATAGCAGTACGAAAAACCGTGATACAAATCCTTGCCGTATTCGCAGAAAGAATAATCTCCGCTCGCTCCCGAAAACGTGCGCGCTATCGGAAGATTTGAAAGCGTGCGCAAACCGTATTGAACGTCGCCTTTTTTATACTCTCTCGAACTCGTCCACGACTGAAAACCGTTTGCAAAAAAGCGTTCTTTGTTCTCGTAATAGTGGTCGTAAATGAGTTCTGCAAGCGTAACGTGCAACTCTTCGTGCGGATAAACGACGATTTTCACCGCATTTTCTCCGCCGTCGTCTTTGATGTCGAATTTGTCCGCCAAATATCCGTCTTTCACCTGCGAATATTCCACCGATTCTTCGGCGTATTTTCCGCCGACGACGTATCCGATTTTAAGGGTGTAGTCTTTCAAGTTCATATTGTTCCCCCGATATTAACTTATAAGATAATTTATTATATCAAAAAAAAACGAGAATGTAAAGATGACTTTTGCAAAATATGCATAGAAAGATTTCCCAAAAGTAAAAGCAAAAATTCGCAATTACAAAAAGAAGCGTAAAAAAAATAAGTAGACTCATTGACCCAAAGTCAATACCTTTGCCTACTTGCGTTGGATAAATCCAACGATGATAGTATATGCAATCGTTTGATAATTGTCAAGCAAAAAACCGACGGAATAAAAAAAGAAGAAGTAAAACTTCTTCTTCGCGTGCACTATCGGACAGCGATTTGCTCCCGATACACTATTTGCAGATAAACTACTACAAATAGGGGTGCGTACCTTGTCATCATATTACGCTAAAGAAAAGTATTTAGGCAAGACAAATACTCGGCTTAATAAGTGGGATATGGCAAGGATTTCTACGAAAAACAAACCAAACAAAGCGAAAAAATAAGAGAGCAAAAAACTTTGCTCTCTCTTGTGAGTTGGTTATAAATTATCCAGGTCAGAAGATTACCCAACGCTCACAATAATTATTATATGCAATCGTGACGGTTAAGTCAAACGAAATTATAAAAGTAAGGTGAAAGTAAGGCAAGAAGATTTGGTTTTGCTTAAAGACGGCATTGATTTTAAGTCTTCGACAATAAAAGGTCGCGATATTATTGGTCGTCCTGAATTGTCTTCACAACAGCTGTCAGCTATTGCAAAGAAAAAGGGCTATCACGGTTGGTGTTGGACTGGTGGGTACAATCAAAAGACCGGTGAGCAAATGGTTCGTTTTTATAAGACCAGATCAGCAGGCGGTGTAAAAGGCTCAAAAGCGAAATACAATCGTTTTTGGAATAAATTGTTTGGGCAAATAAAAAAATCAGCCCGAGTGACCTTTCGATCGAGTTCCGAAAACAAAGTTCGGCATTGGCTGATTTCAATAGTAGTATATGCAATCTTGTATAGATTGTCAAGCGAAAATTCAAAACTGACACGGTACATTTTAAGAATAAGAAAAACGGAGCAAATAATGCTCCGTGACGTGCGGTTGGTTACACATTGCTGTGCCAACAATAAACAATCCAAACGGATTGAGTTGCACTACCTTGTCATCATATTACGCTAACGGCGGTTATGTTGTCAAGCGAAAATCAAAAACTGACACGGCAGAATCCGTGAATAAAACTATAAGGACAAATTTTATGAAAAGAAAAACAAAATCAATCATTCTCATCATGGCAATGACTCTTGCAATACTTCTTCTTGCAACGGCGGTCACTGCTGCACTCACAAACAGTTTCAATAATTCCAACCCGTATGGTTGGCTTGAAAACTTTGATCGTATCGAGAAAGACACCGAATTGAACGGCTTTGAAGTGTGCAAAGACTTTGAGTTGGACTTTGCAAAACTCATCAAGGGCGTGAAAGCGACCGAAGATAGGAAAATGTATCAGGTACGACAAAAAAGAATTCTTTGAAGATAAGCCGTTGCCGTGGAAATATCCAAAATGAGTATAAAAAAAGAAGCTCTCCGCAAAAGTTTAACTTTCGCAATGTCCACCGATATGGGTTTCTTGGCTTCTTTATGCTGATTATATGAAAATGCTTTTGAATAGTCAAGCGAATTTATTAAAGTTGGTGAAAGGATAGCAAAAAGAAGAAAAAAAGATAATAAAAAAAAGAAATGAGCGTCGTAAGATGTTAGTCCACCGAAGTCGCCAACAGAATTGGCGTATCCCATTTCTTGTATTTATTATATGAAAACGATTTTGAAAAGTCAAACGAATTTATTAAGGTTGGTGAAAGTATGGCAAAAAGATAAGTTAAAATTAACAATTAGTAATTGTGGGCGGGACACCCACACCCGAATAGTTGCCGCCATGACGGCTTTTGTTCGGATGAAGAACAAGGAAACACCCATCCGAAACAAAACCCAACGTACAAGCAGTACGTGATTTTGGAGCGGATGGGTGTTGTAAGGAACGAAGTGACGGAATAGCGATTGTTACGCTTTGCGTCAATCGCGTCCGAAGTTATTCGCTCAATAGCGCGCTCACGGAGACTTCATACGCAACCCGCTCTTCCACCTCTCCGCTTTCGAGTTGTTTTTGATATATACGAGACTGGATTCTGCCGTTCAAGCGGATTTTGTCTCCGACGGAAAAAGTGGAAGCAAATCGTGCGTTTCTGCCCCACGCGATTGCAGGAATGTAGTCGGATTTGTTGTAGGCACGATTGACGGCGATGAGTAAGTCGCAAATTTCGCGTTTGAAAGGCGTCGTGCGATACACGGGCGGTTTGCAAACGAAACCTTCGATTTCTATTGCGTTGGGGACTTGTTCGTCGTATTCGCAAAGTTCTCTGACAAAGACTTTTAGAACGAGTTTACTGTGATTTTCGATTATCTTATTATAACTGCGAAATTGCCCTATTAAGCCTATTAGATTGCCGATTTCAAAACGCTTTTCGCCGATGATACGTTCGCTTATCGTGACGGGAACGACGTCTTCCTGTCCCGAAAGTCGCTTGACAGACACGGTGAAATCGTAGAATTTTTCGTCCATAATCTCGTGCGAAAATTCAAGTTCGCTTGCGATTTTACCGCTAAGGTACACTTTGTTGTTTTGCATTTGTTCATAACTCATGATTTTTCTCCTTTATTTATGCGTTTTTTCGCTGCACGCCGTTGTTGTCGACGGTGTAGTTTTCCGTTGCGACGAGTTCTGAAAGCGTGACGAAACGGAAACCTTTTGCTCTCAATCCCGTCAAAATCATCGGTAAAACGTCAAGAACGTGGTCACTGTTGTTGTGGAAAAGCACTATATCTCCGCTTTTTGCCTTTGGCACTACCCTTTCGTATATTTGTTTTGCACTGAGTCCCTTCCAGTCGAGCGAGTCGATTGACCACTGCACGCCCACCATATTCAAAGATTCGAGAGACGTCATAAGTTTGTTGTCGTAATCTCCGAACGGAGCGCGGAAGTATACGGGAGTTTTGCCCGTCAACTCTTTCACTCTGTCGTTGACGTATTCGATTTCGTTCTTTATCTCGCCTTCGCTGAGTTTCGGCATATTAAGGTGGTTGCGCGAATGGTTGCCGATGTCAAATCCGGCGTCTGCAATCGCTTTGGTTTCTTTCTCGAATTTGTCAATCCAGAATCCCACGAGAAAGAACGTGCCTTTTGCGTCGTTTTGCGCCATAACGTCGAGAATTCCCTGCGTTTTGTCGGCACCCCACGCCGCGTCGAACGTAAGCGCGATGACTTTGTCTTCGGTCAACACCGAATAGACGGGAATTTTGCGCGTGGATTTTCCGAAATACACGCACGCACTGTCGGTCACTGCCACGCTTGACAAAAGTATCACTGCGACAAGAGCAATCGACACAATGCCGATTAAAGTCGCTTTTTTTACGGTTACAAACACCTTGCACCCCCGATTATATTCTTCGTGCGGACGAAAAATTTTGCTTATTCTGTCGTCAATCGTCGAAGTTTCGGCAATTTTGCGATAAACAAGCAAGCCGCACGCGCCTATGACAAAACATATTTGTTAAAGCGACGATTTATGCTAAAAGCAAATAATTGACTTATAAATTTTGCGATAGTATAATGAACGTATGAAAAGAATTGCCACACAAAAAAACGGATTTTGGAAAAGAGTCGCAATCAACGTGCCGTTCGTTCTGATGATTGCGTTGATGATTGCCCTGTTCGGCGGTGGTTTGCTGTTGATTTTCTATTCGATAGCGTCTCTTTTTGCGTTCAAAAGTTCTATGATATTCCTTATTCTCGCGGGCGCGGGTCTTATAGCAATCGGCGCGGGACTGGGTCTTATCGTCGCTTATAAGAAATATTTCGAGTTCTACAACAAAAAAATGGGTTGGGAATACCCCGACGCTCCGAAAAAAGAAGACAAATCAGTCGTGGACGGCAAAAAAACGTTCAAAGATTACGTCACTCTCCCCAACGTCGCGCTCGTCGTGCTTGCGCTCGGCGCATTGTTTACGATTATCTCTGCGGCTTTGGGCTGCATAAACAGAGATAAGTGGGTTGACGACACCAAAACGTTTATGGAAAGCAACGGCTATTATTCAAACGTGGAACACCGCACGCACAAAGATACGATTCTCGAAACGGGCACTTCGGACAGAATAAACAGAATAGAGATAAACTTCATCGAAAAACAAGCCGTCATCATCTACACCACAGACGCAGACAAACTCGGCTCGGTGAATTACGACTACTACGTGAAGTTTTCAAATCAACTCTCGTTCACACGCTCGAAAGACGGCACGGTTACGATAACAG
>CAVKIG010000050.1:0-11266 GCA_963656415.1 bacterium
CGTGGCAGCTACGCAACAAAACGCCACGCATTCTCGTACAACCGTCTTGCTCGGCACTCAAAGGCTCGCCGCCGTTGCGGCTCGTGTTCCGTCTTCGAAGTCGCACAGTCCGTTAATAAGTACGCCCGCACAGACTTTCGGATAAGGCTGCGCCTTCCGCAATTATTCATTATTCATTATTAATTATTAATTGCAAAAAAACGCGATAAATAGATGAATGACGCGAAAGTGCCCCGAGAATGACAACCCTAATGTACATGTAGTACATGAGTTGACAGGCTCGGGGCACTGTAAGGAACGAAGTGACGGAATAGCGATTGTTACAAAGTCAATCGCGTCCAAAGTCAGCCGCTATTTAGCGCATTTTTTAGCCGATGACTCGCAAAGGAAGAATGAGATACAACCACCTATCCGACTCACCCTTGATGATTCCCGGGGCAGTGGAAGTGGTGAAGTTGAGAGTCACGAACGGTTCGTCGATTGCGTGCATGCAATCTATGATGTATTTTGAATTGAAGCCTATCGTGAGATCTTTACCTTTGAGTCCGATTGTGACTTTTTCGTTGATTTCGCCGTCTTCTGAGTGAGCGTTGAGCGCGAGCGTATCTTCTTTGATTTCCATCTTGACGTAGGATTTTTTCTCTGCGCGATTGATAAGAGAGACACGGTCGATTGCGTTTTCAAAGAGTTTCTTGTCAACGGTGACGGAAGTAGTGAACACGCTGGGAATAATCTTTTCGTAGTTGATATAATCTTCGCCGATAAGACGAGTGACTATTTTTGTGTGGAAAAGATCAACCATTATATAGTTCTTTTCAACGAAAACGGTGATAGTCTCTTCGCCTTCGTCGATGAGACGAGCAAGTTCGTTCATGCTCTTTGACGGGACGACGATTTTGTCTATGACGCCGTTGTTGTTGATTTGCGCTTTTGCAAGAGCAAGACGGTATCCGTCGGAAGCAACCGCTTCAACTTCCTCGTCTTTGACGTTAAGGCAAACGCCGCGAAGAGACGGTCTTGCTTCGTCAACGGCAACGTTGAAGATAACCTTTGAAATTATGTCTTTGAGTTCTTTCTTCAGAATGATGAAAGAATTTTGTGTGTCTACTTCTTTGAACACAGGGTATTCGTCCGCACTGAAACATTTTATCATAAGTTCACTGTCAAGATACTTGATGATAAGTTTCGTGGGATCGGTGCCGTCGAGTTCGACTTGTTCTTCTTCGATCTTTTTTGCGTAGTCGGCAAAAAGTTTGCCCGGAACGACGATTTCGCCTTCGATGAGAACTTGCGCGTTGATTTTCTTTTCGATTGCGAGTTCGAGATCGGTTGCAAAAATGGTGAGAGTGTCACCGAGTGCGGTGAGTTTCACACCGTCGAGAATCGGGTTGTTGCGCTTCACGGGAAGTGCTTTTACAACTTTTGCAAGAGCATCGCTCAATTCGTTTCCTTGACAAATAAGTTTCATTTTTCGCCTATATTATTTATTGATATATTTTCTTTCATAATGATAACATATATAAGGTCTGTTGACAAGTGGAAAATCAAACCTACACCACAAACTATGCCGTGTTGCCGCATTAAAAAGCGCAATATATTGGCAAATCAGGCGACATTTTGTGTGGATAAACGGTGTGTATATATCCGCATTTTATCAACACAACCCGCAACTTATCGACATCCGTGTGTGAATAACGCGATTTTTGTATTATCAGTGCGCGATTCGTCGTTATTTTTCCGTTCTTGAAAAGAGACTATTTCAGAATTTCAGCACGTCGAAGTTGAAGATTGCAGAGAATATGTATGCAACCGCAACGCTTATTGCAAACATTGCAAAGAATATCGCAAAGTTGCGTTTTGTGTGTTTCACGTCTTTGAAGAGATACACGAATCCGAGCCCTGCGTTCATGCACAGTCCGCCGAGAGTCGCACCGAATCCGAGTCCGCCCATGATGTACAATTCGCTTATCACGACGGAAGACACGCAGTTGGGAATTGCGCCCACAAGCACCGAAAGGAGCGGTGCAAGATACTTGTTTTGCGTGAGAAACGCCACGAGTTTATCTTCTCCGACGTAGTACATAACGATGCCGAGAATTACGTTTACGACGAATACGTACGCAAATATTTCAAGCGAGTGAAGAAGGGGATGAACGAGGTATCTGTCGAGTTTTTCCGCCTTTTCGGATTTCGGTTTCTTCGTCGATTTTTCGTTTTCTTTTTCTTTTTCTATGGCGATTTCTTCTTGATGCTCGCTCTCTTTGCAATCTTCGCAATCGCAATGCTCGACGCACTCTTGATCATCCGTCTTTTCGACAAGCTCTGCACTCTTGCAATCGGTGAGACGGATCTTGTATTGCTCGTCGCAATGCGCAACGTGGTGTTCAACCTTTTTTCTGCTCTTTGCAAAAATCGCGTCTATCGCGTAGCCGAGAACGAGACCGAGCAAAAATTTGAGCGCGATGAGCGGAAGCACGTGCAACGCCTTTTGCGGATTGCCAAGGAATATCGGCAAAGCCTCGTCGCTCGTTGCAAGATATACGCCTATGAGTGTGCCGACGGTGATGTGTCGCTTCTGATAAAGGTCTGTTGCGACGATAGAAAATCCGCATTGCGGCAACAGTGAAACGCTCACCCCGATAAGCGGAGCGAGTTTGCCTTTCAGCCTGACTTTTTCGGACAATTTTGGCTCGATCAGTGCGATTATCACACTGAAAACCACAACGACCGCAAGTATTTTCAGACTGTCTAATAATGCGTCGAGAAAAACTTCACCCATAGTGCGAATATTATAGTTTTATTTTTTGATTTTGTCCATAAGTTGAAGAAAATTACTTGTTTATTATTAAAAATAATAAAACGGCAATCAACGAGTATGCGGATTGCCGTTTTTTTTATTTCTTATCTTTTATCAACGTTTCTTTTTGAGCGTGCGACAATCTTTTTAGATGCCACTCGCGAGAAAGTGCGCAAGATTTGTCACAACATTCTTCACTGTACACTATGCGAACGGGAAGGCGAGACCTTGTATATTTTGCGCCTTTGCCCGAGTTGTGCGTTTTTTCGCGTTTTGCGATATCGTCGGTGTATCCGACGTAATAAGTTCCGTCCGAGCAAAGCGCGATATATGCAAAGTATGACTTTTGAGAAACGTCGCTCATTCGTTGCTTTCGAGCGGCTCTTTTTCGAGCTCGAATTTTTTGTTTGGCATTATCCGCATAAGGAAATACTGTATCGTCATCGTGAGTTCTATTACGCAAAAAACGTAAATCTGTGCGATTGCGGTTACGGGGCAGTGCAACTCGGTGTTGTAGCCCACGAGATTTGCTTCTTCAATGAGAATCACCGACGTGATAAGCACGAAAGAAATCATGCCGGCAGAGATTAGAAACTGTCTGCCGTTTCTGAATGCCGTCGTGAGAAACAAACACAATTCAACGACGAAAAACATCACGAATCCGATCGTTGAAACTATGTTGTGAATCTTGCGAAGTTTTGCAAATTTTTCGACGGTGTCCCCTTCGCCGTCAAGCCAAGGAACGGAGATGCCTGCCGTGAGAATGACGCAACTTATCCCCGCAAAACAAAGGAAGAAAATTTTCATTTGCTTTGAGTATTGACCCGCGTCGAGACACATTTTCAGCGCAAGGAAAAATCCTGCGACGAACAGCAAACCGTAAAAATAAATAAGCCCCATATGATTTTCACGGTACGCTATGTACGAAAGCGATTTTGCGACGGGGCGTTGTTCGCCAACGCAAGATATGACTATGGATATTATGGGGAATATCACGCATTGAAAAACAACTAAAACAATCTCGAAAGCCTTTTGATTTTTTTCGAGATATTTCGGAATGAGTGAATCCTGACGAAATATCATAAGCAAAACTCCCAATTTTTCAGTCACAAGTGACTGACGCGCCGTTTGATAAGCTCATTATATCATAAATTCGCCGATTGTAAAGACATCGATATTTTTTGTTGCAATACGCAAAACCGACAAAATATAGTTTTGTTTTGGCATTGTATTTCTTATAGAAGTCTTGTTGTAAAACGTCAATTGTTAGTTGCGGTTTTCAATGCGTTGAACAATGCGGTTTTTGCGGTGGCGGTGTTTGTTTCTTTATTGAAGTCAAACCAAGGATTTGCCCAATCCAATTCCGGTGCCCACGGACGAATACCGGCCATACCGTTATTCTTGCCCCATGCAATCAATTCCGAGATGAATTTTGCACCGTCTTCATCGGTCAGTTCGTAGCCGTGCACCTTGTTGTTCCAGCTTGAAAACGTGCCGGATGCCAAGCCGCTTTCGTTTGCATATCCGAATTCCGCAAGCATGACGTTGACGCCTAACTCTTTGTTGCAAGCAAGAACAATTTGCTTGATTTGAGCGATTTTGTCGAGAATTACGCCCGTTGCGTTGGGATAATAGCTGATGCCGGCTTGATCCACCTTATATCCGTTTTCTGCCAACGTTTTGAAGTATTTCACAACATAATCCGCGCCCCACGTCACCGTGCTGATGTGAGAAGAAAACTTTGCGTTCGGATAGACTTCTTGAATGCCTGTTTTTAACGCCGCAAACATTTGTCCGTTGTAACGCCAAATGTTTTTTGCAAGCCAATCCGCGCCGAAATTCTTTTTCAAATACGTGATCCAAAAAGGTTTGCTTGTTGCCTTTGACACGGACGATTTGAGCGGCATCATAATTCCGCCAAAGCCGTAATTGGTTTCGTTGCCGAGATCCCAAATTTCAACATTTGCGCCCGTTTCGTTTTTTATGGTAGAAGCCAAAAATTTGCCGTAACCGCGCAAGACCACGCATATCTCGTCAATGTTCATATTTTTCCATTCTTTGCGATTGCCGTTGCCGTCCGTCGGATAGGTGATACCCAGCTCTTCATCGGTGTATTCGCTAAAATCGGGATATTGCGATTCAAAAGCGTCGCTGTATGCAGAAAAACAACCAACTTCCACGTTGATTGGCATGTTGAGATCTGCGGCGACTTGGCAAGCCTTCAACGATTCGTCCAAACAGTGTATCTTTGCGTGATAGAAGTCTTTGTTGTCCGATTGGGGATAATGCCTTGTCGTGTTGATTCTTACGTACATCTCGGTTGCGCCGTAAGAGTTGAACATCTCTTGTAAACCCTTCAAATCGGTTGCCGTGTGCGTGCCGTCCGAATACGTGTAGTTGTATTTTGCATAATCGGAGCTGTCTTCCCAATGGTTCATCGCTGACATAGAAACACGGAAATTTTCAACAGGGTATAGCGCGTCGTTACCAAACGTTTCATAGTCTATCTTGTTTTTGTTGCGCAACAAATTGCCCAACATAGACAAAGTGCCCGATGCAACCGTGTGATCGGCTTTGCTTCTGGCTACTGCCACTCCCATTAATGAAGATATCACAATTATTAGAGCCAGCAATATCGATCCGACAATGATCAGTGCCTTGTGTTTCTTGTTCAACTGCATGTTTTTTACACCTTTCTCTATTTTGTTATTTCACGAATATTATAGTATCACTTTTCAAAAAAAGTATAGCACGATTGTTTTTTGTTTTTCAAATTTGTTAGCAATTTAGTCAATATAATGCGCAAAACGGCAAAAAACGAGTTGCATTTTTTTGTGTGTATGACATAAGGTTTTTCAGGTAATTTTCGAGAGTGTGTAGAAAAAATCTTTTTAGTAGATGATATTAGCTCTTGTAGTGGAAGAACGGACCCCTGTGTAGTAGCGTTGTGTGAAAACTTGTTTACGACAAACACAACGCGTCCAATTCGGAAGAAGTGTCGGGGCACAAAGTGCCGCCGCACAACTGTGAGGCAGGGGTATGAGTCCAAAACAGGCACAAAAAAATAACGGTTTTACATCCTTTTTAGCTTTTTGGTGGAAGAACGGACCCCCGTGAAGTAGCGTTGTGTGTAAACTTGTTTACATTTACACAACGCGTCCAGTTCGGAAGAAGTGTCGGGGCACAAAGTACCGCCGCACAACTGTGCGGCAGGGGGTACGATCCCAAACAGGCACAAAAAAAGAACGTTTTCACGTTCTTTTTGGCGCGCCTTTGGATAAAATGGACGAATAGTTTTGATAAAAAGAAAAAGCAGATTCGCTCTGCTTTTCTATTTCGATAGTTGCTTTTGCATCGATAGCAACTGTTTCTGTCGGCGGTGCAAAATTGTATGTGATAATCAATTTATCTTCAAAGAAAATTATTTCTCGAATGAAAGTATTGACTATCATTTTCCTAAATTGCAAATCGGTTGAGTTTGCATTAAATTTCGATGATATGTAGTTCTTGATTTGTTCACGCGAGAGATATTGATGTGTTTTTTGCTTTTCTTTATCAATCTCAAAATCATATTGATTGATTTGCATCTCAAGTTCTTTCAATCTTGTTTTTGTTTGTTCTGTAATAATACCTTCTTCTATCGCTTTGATGATATTGCTTGCGGATTTTTGCGCTTGCGCTTTTTTGTTTTCAAGCAATTTGAGCGAAGAATTGTCTTTTGCTTCTTTTTCAAGAACTGTGTAAACCGAATTTGCGATTCTCGTAACGGTTTCATCGTCGGATAAAAACGCCATAGTCGAGTTTATAACCAAATCTTCTATATAATTTTTTTGTACTGAAGTTGTCGTGCATTTTTCGCCCTTTTTATGCGAATTGCAAACATAGTAATAATGCACACGTTTTGCTTTGCTAGAACCGCTTGCGCCACTCATTTTCTTTTTACAAACACCGCATACCAATTTGCCGGTGAGTATATACTCATAAACTGCTTTTTTGTTGCTTGGTGAAATTTTATTTTGTTGATGTATCATTTCGACCTTTCGCCACAATTCGTCGGATATTATTTGCGGATATACTTTGTCATATACAATTCCGCCGTGTTCGACCTTGCCTGTGTATTTGAGCTTATGCAACAACTTAAAAATCGTTCGATTGCTCAAATACTTTTCGTCGTGATATTTGATTCCGCGCTCTTGCAATGACTTTGCGATTTCTTCTGCCGTATATCCTTGCGAATATTTAGTAAATATCTCTATAATTGTGGCAGCCTCCTTTTCGTTTATTACATATTTTTGATTGACTACGTCATATCCAAAGACTTTTCTTCCGCCCGTTGCATTGCCTTTTAGCCAACTCTCATTGAGTCCGCGTCTGACTTTTTGCATAAGTTCTTCGGAAAAATATTGATTTATACCTTCGAGAAAACATTCCATCATACGTCCTTCGGGCGTGTCTGTAAGGTTTTCCATTGCCGACATCAATTTAACGTTGTTGTCTTGCAATCGCTTTTTGTTGATAACCGACTCATATTTATTTCTTGCAAATCTGTCTAATTTGTACACGTTTACGTATGACAGTGCAAAGCACACGGAACATACTTTCAAGAAGGGGTTGTCGTCTTCGCTAGCAAAATTGCACAGTCGTAAAGGTTGGAAATATATGGGAGTTTGGGAAAGAAGCAAAAAGGATAGATTGCATTTTCACGCACTGATATTTGTACCGCAAAATGCAATGGTCGGCGAGTTGTTTGAGAAGTGCGATTATGACACAAAAAGCAAAAAGATGCGTTTAACGATACAAAACACATATTTTAACCAGCGTTTCGGAAGGAGCGACTTCGAGAGTATAGACCAATCTGTAAAGCAACTATACAACGGCATCCTGCAATATCTATTGAAGTATTTAGCGAAATCTGGTGAGAAAATTACCTATTCGCGAGGTTTACCGTCTTACATAACCGCAGATATTGCGGATGACGACGTCGTGACCGAAATAGGGCTATGGTCGCAAAAGTTGCTTCTGTTTGATAATGCAACATTGTATGACGAAGGTGAGATTCTCGGCACACTCGACGACGATGCGTTGATACAAAGGCTCACACAAAAGGCAATAAAAAAATAAAAAGCGAAATACTTTTTCGATGAGCAAAAACGGTATGAGAAAGGGGCTGCTTCGCCAAGCGGTTTAGCGCGAACGGCCCCTCTCCGTTTGCCTCGAAAAGTTCGCCTGTTTTGTTTGTTTTGCGTGTCCTTGTCTGGCACGCGTCAGCGTGCCACTTGTTCAAGACAAGGACACGTCTTATAGACAACCATACAATCTGAAGATGTTTTCGCTATTGTTGGTAAAAACAATTTGAGTATTTTACAGCAATGCGTTCGCGTCTTCTCCAAATTGTCGTACGGTTCACATTAAGCAATTCTGCGATTTCGATATGTGACAAGCCTGACATATATGCGGAAAGGGTTTCGTATTCGGTGGGTGTTAGATGCATTGTTTCGATAATCGTATCAACGGAGGTATAATCATTGTTAGAGTTGTCGTTGATAAAAGTTATGGAAGATGACATAACGTTGTCATCTGTGACAGTTGTGTGCGCCAAATGGCGTGTGTATTGTTTATCTAAATACCTATCAACGAATCTAAAACACGCTTGTTTTATCGTTATAACTTTGCCACGCGCTGTTATATATGTATCTCCAAGTTGTTTGCCGATATGTTCACATAGAAACAACATTGCGGTTTGCGCTATATCGTATCCGTCCGAATAAATATGATTAACATCTACTTTTCTTTTACAATCTTGAATTAGTCCGTCGTAAAGCCAATATAGATTCTTGCCGGATCTACACATAACGGTTTGATTACTGCAACTGCGATTATTTCCCCGATACGTTGGATATTGTCTTGTGTGATAACTACGTCATCGTCCAGAATTCTTTTCTTTCTTGCAACAATGCGAACGTGAATGTTGTTTGCGTTTTGAGTTTGCCATTGAGTTTGTTCATTGATTTGAGTTTTCATTTGTATACACGCTCCGAGTTTATTTGCCTTTTGGCAACAAAAGGAACGGCACCGAGAAAACTCGAAATCAACACTTTTCAACTCATATTTTGCCTATGTCAACGACCAGCAAAAATTATTGCATATAAAAAGAAAGCCCATATCAACAAAGGCAATAATTTATGCCGTTGATATAGGCTTTTCTCTGTGCCAAACCGCCTTGACGAATAGGAAAATAAACTCGAAATGTTATTGTATGTATGCTTTATAAAATTCAAAAAACTCAACTACATTTGTTGCGGGTTTACAGTTCGATGGAGTATTTCCGCTGTTTATTTTTTGCAATTTGTTTGCATTTTTAACAGCGTTTTCCAATTTCCCGCCTGCCAACATCATTTTCACAGCAATATCTTTATCATTTTTTTCATAAGACGCACCAAGATACCTTCCTAACTTTTCAAAATATTGATTACGCGTTATGTCTGCATTCATATACTCAAAATGCAACAAAAACCATAACTCGATACATTCGTTTGACCATAAAGCATGAAACTTTTTTGTGTTTTTTTTATTTCGTTCATTCACTATTTGTACAGCATTATCGAAGTTGTCTTTTTCAAAATCATCTTTATCAAAAACAACCCATATATGTTGGTATGACGATAAATCTTTTCTATTTGATAAATGCTTCGCCATTTTTTGTGGGTCAACAGGGTCTGGTTCAATATCAAAATTGATTCCGGTCTGCTTAGGATAATTCCTTTTAATAATCATTGCGATGTTATTGAAGTAATTCTTTTCCGTTCTTACACCGCAACAAATAATTAGGTTATTCAGTCCAATCGGCAGAGAGCCTTCGCGTCTTCCTTGAATATTCCATTCGTTAAGTCTAGGGCGTCCCATTGTCACATCCTCCAATTGCGCATCTTTTCAAAATATGGATCGGCACCGTATCGTCCTGCCAAATATTGCTTACTATAAGATGCATCTGTGCGTATAAGCTCTCCGCTTTCGTCACGTATATCAGATAATGAATACAACATTGTATTCTGGCTTTGATCTTTTGCAGCGAACCATATCTCATCTCTTCTGAATACTTTATTATTCATTGTTGATAAGTCATGGGATGTAAACAATAGTTGAGAGCCGTTTTTATTATATTGTTTGTCCGTATAAAGAGAAATGACACGTTCTAACATTTTAGGATGTAGTTTGGCATCCAATTCGTCTATCATAAGTATTCCACCTTTTCTAAGACTATCTATTATATATGGCAATAGATTAAACAGCTTTTGTGTTCCCATAGATTCTTGCTGTAAGAACAAATTATAACGCTTATTGTTTACATCGTGATAAGTAACAATTTGAAGTTGTTGGCTCGCATTGTTATTAATAACATTCATGTCAAAATCATCGATATCCAAATTAAGGTATAGCAACATATTTTTCATTGTTGCTTTTAATTGCGGATTTTGGGCATGCAGCAATAATGTTGCCTTAAGCATTTCTTCCATAGCAGGCGTTCCATAATCAATTGTCGGAGATGCAATCATCCAATCTGCAATCTCTTTAATTGGCGAAACTCCATATAATTGCCTCAAGAAAGACAACGCTGGCATATCAGAAGCAATAACCGCCGTTTTTGGAACAGATACTTTTAGTTTTTCTCCAACGGTAAGCGTAGTATTGTTGCGCTCATACAATGTAATGATTCTTCCTGTTGCCTTTTTCTCTTGCAAACATTCATAAATTATTGTTGCGCCCATACATTCCATATACAGTTTATAATCAGATTCTCCGAGGTGGATAACTAACTCAAAAATGGTTGGTTTTTTTCTTGATTTATCATCAAGCAAAAATGGAGTGGGCGCTGGTTTTTGAATGATTCCCACAAAAGGAAGATTTAATGTTCCCATTTGAAACAGGGGGGCTGATATCATAGCGCAAAACATATTTAGTGCTTGTAACACGGTAGATTTACCCCCGCCATTTGGTCCATATATGACAGAGACTGGTAGATATTCATTTTGTATTAAAGACTCTTTATGTTCGTTAATATTGGCATGTCTCATATCAAGACATACCTTTTCCCTAATACTTTGAAAGTTTTCCACGCTAAACAGAACCAACATTTTTACACCTTCACCCTTGTATTATATGCATTTTTTATTTTTTATACTCGTTTTACGAGATTTTTTCTCGCAAAAATAGCATAAACCATTGTTTTTACATTGTCAACCAAATGTTGGCGTTTGGGGGGATTATTTTGTTAGAAATGTAGACACATAATCGCAATAATGCTTCATTGACACAACTGTAAAAGAATAGTATAATGCAATTAATAGGATTATAAGGGGGAAGATATGTATTTTTCCGATTATTTCAAAGTAAATAGAAACAAGATCAAAGAATATGGTGCAATTGATATTAATCTTGCTTGTGATTTGCCGTTATTTATTGATCCAATGT
>CAVKIG010000051.1:0-11003 GCA_963656415.1 bacterium
TGAGAAGATAGATGTATCTGCAAAAAGAATTTTAATAAAGTATTTTGACGCTTTTTTAGGAATTAGCGAAATAGATTTTCGAATTATCATTATATAAACGGCAAACAGCGAATTGAAATATAGTACTCTCATACAAACGTATGGACATTTGTACACGTGTTTTAATATAAGCGGGATTTTATTTTTTCTTTGCAAAACGTGCGCGCGTATAGTATAATAATATCATTAAGATTACCATGGAGTAACACTTATGAAAAAGAACAAGTTTATTTTGACCGTTCTTGTGTTTGCGCTTGCGCTGTGCATGCTTGTTGCGTGCGGCGAAAAGCCACAAGACCCCAACGGCAACCAGCAAGGCGGGAGTCAGACGTCAGCCTACTTTGCATACAACCTGAACGATATGTTTGCAGGATATGCAAGCGGCGCGAATTTCAAGGTGGATTGCGATGTGTACGTTTCCGATATGCAGAACGTCAATTACACCGATCACTACGAGATTGACGGCAACAACATTCGTTTCAAATACGAGGAAGAAGGTGAGACGATGGTTGACTATATATCCGTCAACGAAAAGGGCGAGTATTTGTACTATGCCGACAACGGCGACGGCACGTATGAAAAATTGGACAAATCGAACAAGTGGTTTGACGTGTTCATGGGCGCAATAATGGAGTTTGATATCAGCGCGCTTGCAAAGGCAACGTTCAAGAGCGTGCTTGAAGGTGCGCCCACCGCACAAGAAGTCACCGACAAATACAACAAATATCAAGTTGAAGATCCGCAAAGCGTGGCAACCGATTTCTTCGGCGCAATGGAAGGCGAAACGTTCAAGTCTTTCACTGTCGAGTGCAAAAACGGCGAGATTGGCAAAATCACGATAGAATCCGAAGCCGAGTATGAATGTGAACAATATCCTTATAAATACGAACTGACGATATACGGCAAAGGCACGGTTTCCATAGATTTGGACGAACTTGTCATCGGCGGCGGAAGCACCGAAGCGGGAACGTATAAGGCTGAATTTACCGATTATAAGTTTGCAAACGAAAGCGGTATCGAATTCTCTGCAAACGTAAATCCATACGGTTTTATTGCTGACCGTGGAGTTCAGTTCTTGCAGGAGAATGGTGAAGTCGAAATCACTACGTCAACGAGTCTCACCGACGTGACGAAAGTCACTCTCATCGTTCAATCCAATGCGGACAACGGAATGAACGTTGCCGTTGCGGTCGGTTCGACCAAATTTACGTCCGGAGGAGCAGAAAAAGTCAAAGTCGAAAAGACAGCGTATAATGTTACTAACACCGTTGTTTTCGGAACGCAAAGCGGAGTTGACGGTGTATTGAAAATTACGCTTTCTCCGACCGGTGCGAAGAAATCCATGTACATACTTTCCGTAGAAATCGAGTGCGGCGGTGCGGGCGGAGACACTCCTGCTCCCACGCCGACGGAAACTATGCCGTCTCAACAATACGATCCCGCAAAGGTTGACAAGAGCACTCTTCGCGAGCAAATGAAGAGATACTTTGAGAAGGAAAATATCGGCAATCCGTTGCCCATTCCGTCAACCGGCGCATACAACCTTTTGGTCATTCCGGTGCAGTTTTCGGACAGACCTATCAGCGACGAGCAAATGGACAGACTTGGCAAGGCGTTCAACGGCACAAGCGCGGATACGGGTTGGGAAAGCGTCAATTCCTACTACAAAAAATCGTCTTATGGCAAACTTGATATGACTTTTGACGTGCAAAAGCCGTTTGTCACCGATCAAAACTACAAATATTATGAAGACTATTCGGGCAAAATCACCGTGGACGGCGAAACAATCACCAAGACGGGCGATATTCTCTTGCTCGAACTTGCGCTTGCATATTATGCGCAATCGCTCGATTTGACAAAGTACGACACGGACAATGACGGCATCATCGACGCGGTGTATCTCATCTATTCCGCTCCCGTCACCTACGATAGCGAGGCAAATGCGGACTCGATTTATTGGGCGTACGTCACCACGTATCCCACCGAAACGCAAAAATACGACGGCTTGGAAGTGGGATATTATCTCTTTGCGGGCTTCGACTTTATGGACGAGCACACCGGCAACAGCAACGATACGTATCTCGGACAAGAAGGATACACGCCGTATAAAGGGCTCAAAATCATGGCGGAGACCTACATTCACGAGACGGGACACTTGCTCGGACTTGACGACTACTATGATTATGAAGATGCAAAAGGCTCGGGCGAAGGTCTTGGCGGCGCGGATATGATGGACTACAACGTAGGAGACCACGACGCGTATTCCAAACTCATTCTCGGTTGGGTCGATCCCACTGTCATCACGACGACGCAAACCGTCACAATCAACGCTTTTGAATCGAGCGGGCAATTCCTTATGGTGTTGCTCGACTATGACGGCACGTATTTCAGCGAATACTTGCTCATCGACTTGTACGCAAACACGGGACTGAACGCTTTGGGCGCAAGCCAGCAGAACTCGTTGTTGTATTATGACTCAAAAACCAAAGTCGGTGCAGAGTACGGTGTGAGAATTTATCACGTTTCGTCCAGCATCAAGAATCCGTACAGCGACGACTACTATTCCTTCACGGACAACAACAATTCCGTCAGCGACACCGCACTCATCAAACTCGTTGAAGCGGACGGCGAAAAGAAATTTGCAAGCACGGAAGGATATGCGGAGTTAACGGATTTGTGGCAAGCAGGTGACAGCCTTTTGAGCGTGTTCCCCAACTATGCAAGAAACGACAACAAGAAAGTCAACTTCGACATTCGCATTGACAGCGTTTCAAAGACGAGTGCAACGATAACGATTACGTTCACGGCATAAGAGTTGCAAACGCATTTTCAAAGGCGGAGACTTCGGTCTCCGCTTTTTGTATGTTTAGCGGTTTAGATTGCTCAAAAAGTCAAAAAAATGCGTGAGATAGGGGAGAAGTGTTCTCGTATGCAAAGGCTTGCATATGAGAATTCTCAAATTCGGGTATGCGCAATTGTACGTTTGTCTAAAAATGCGCAAGAAAAACGCAATAAGCGTTTACGAGCTGAAAAAATTGTGGTATAATCTATTCATTATTCAATGATAAGGTGAAAAATGAAAATCAAACGCAATCAATTTTTCAAGCAAACGCAAAACGACGTTGAAGTTTTGCTCACCGATTCCCCCGAAGTCAAACAAGCAATGAAAAAGCGTAAAACCGTGCAAAAAGCGGTCACGTGGTCCATCGTCGGCGCGCTGTTGTTCGTGCTTGTTCTCAACGTGGTGATTCTTCCGCTCACAGGCTCGCTTTCAAGAGTCCCGTCGGTTGATAGTTACGGCGGAGACAATCCCTACATAACCTTTGACGACGAAGGCGGTTTGCTCCTTTCCGCTCACCGCGCGGGCGGCGTGCTCGAACCCGAAGAAACTATGGCGGCGTTCATTCAGTGCATGGAAAGCGCAAAAGTAGAAGGCTATGTCGTTGACATTCTCGAATTCGACTTGCATCTCACCAAAGACGGTCAACTTGTGCTTATGCACGATCACGAAGTGGATCGCACGTCTGACGGTACGGGCAAAATCTGCGATTATACTCTTGCAGAGCTCAAACAACTCAACTTCGGCTACAACTTCAAGGACGAAAACGGCAACTATCCGTATAGGGCAGAGGGCGCGGATCTCTCAAACGTCCGAATCGCAACTCTCACCGAAATTCTCGACTATGTGGAAAATGTCGCGCGTACTGACAAGTCAATGAGATACGTCATCGAGATCAAGGACGGCGACGAGCCCGGCAGAAAGGCTATGGACATTCTCTATGCCGAGATGAAAAAATACGACATCGTCAACCGCACCGTTTTCGGCACGTTCCAAAGCGAAATCTCCAAGTACGTCGATGAGTGCAATGCAAACGGCAAATTCGACCAAAAAGTCGTCCGCTCGGCCGGCATCACCGAAGTGCTCGACTTCTATTATGCATTCCTTTATGGCAGAAAAAATGCAAAATTCGGCTTTGAAGTCCTTCAAATCCCCATGGGATTCAACGGTTTCTTCGATCTTTCCACCAAAGCGTTCATTGACTACGCTCACCATCTCGGCATCGCCGTCCAATACTGGACCATCAACGATCCCGCCGACGTTGTCAAGCTCCAAAAGAACGGTGCGGATTGCATTATGACGGATGATCCGCGCATGGCATACTTAGCACTTCATCAAGATCGCTAAATCGCGCCTAACTTTGTCAGCACCCCGAGCCTGCCAACTCACGTACGCTCAGTACGTTAGGGGTGTCATTCTCGGGGTGCTTTCGCGTTATGCATCGATTTAGCGACTTGATGCGTCATAGAAAACCATGCTAAACGGCGAACAACTGCGGCAGAGCCACGCTTTCGTCAACTCATGTACGTCTTGTACATTAGGGTTGCCGGCGGTGTGGCTCTTTCTTGTTCTTCATCCGTTTATCGACTTGATGAACCGTGAAAAAATTTAATACTTTCGCACAAATTTTTCACACACCCCGAGCCTGCCAACTCATGTACGTCTTGTACATTAGGGTTGCCGTTGGCGTGGCTCTTTCTTTATACAAAAACGCTCGCCAAGTGACGAGCGTTTTTGAGTTGTATTTTAGTGTGTCGGGATTTTATTTCTTTGCTTTTTTCTCTTTGCCGAGACCTTTAAGGAATCTGCGGAAGCCGCCTTTTTTGCCGTTGAGCATATCTTCGATACCTGCAAGTGCGCGGTCGTTGATAAGTCCCATAGACCAAGACGCGATTGCGCGGTAGGGCATATCTTTGACGGAGTTTGTGAGCATTTCGGGGTTTTCTGCCGAGAGTGCCACGAGATTGACCGCACCGACTGCGAAGCGATACATAAATCTGCCGAAGCCCTTTACGTTGCATTGTCCGATTGTGTTGTTTGCCGTGAATTCGCCTTTTGCAAACGGCTTGTTTTCGATCATCTTTGCGCCGTACAACGCTTCGAATTGCTCGGTCGGGATTTCCTTTGCGTTTGCAATATCGTAATATGCAGGTGCGGACTTTGTGTAGTCGGGGATAGGCGCATCGGGATTTTTGGACGTCACGTTGATGTGTCCTTCGAGTTTGATATCTCTTGAAGACGCTCCGACGAGAATTGCGAAGTCGCCGCTTTCGACGTGCCAGTCGTTTATTGCAACGTTGTAATATGCAAATGCGCGAGAGTCAAGCGTGACGGTGACGTCTTTTTCTTCGCCCGGGTTCAAAAATACCTTTTTGAAGCCTTTAAGTTCTTTTTCGGGACGATAAAGTGTGCTTTCGGTGTCTTTGACGTAAACTTGAGCGATTTCCGCGCCTGCCACTTTGCCCGTGTTTTTGACTGTGAACGTGACGGTGAGCGGTTCGTCTTCGTTTATATCGGTTGCGCCGAGACGGAGATTCGAATACTCAAACGTCGTGTAACTCAAACCATAGCCGAACGGATATTTGACTTGCTTTTTCGCGCTGTCGTAATAACGATAGCCGACGTAAACGCTTTCGCGGTATTCAACCGTTCTCGGTCCCATACGGAAGTATTTCGCGCCGAGATAATCGTTTTCGTGCATAGGGAAGGTTTCGGCAAGTTTGCCCGACGGATTGACTTTGCCGTAAAGAAGATTGTAGGTCGCTTCGCCGCCTGCCTGTCCGCCGAGATAAACGTTGAGTATTGCTTTTACGTCTTTGTCCCAGTCTCCGATTTCGACGGGTGAACCGCATGAGAGAACGACGATGACGTTTTTGTTGACTTTGAGAAGTTCTTTGACCAGCGTCACGTGAGACGACGGCATCTTGATGTGCGAGCGGTCGTAACCTTCCGACTCGAAAGCGTCCGTGAGACCGATGAACAGAATGACTGCGTCCTTGTCTTTCGCCGTCTTGACAGCTTTGTTTATAAGGCTTTTCTTGTAGCCTTCGCCTTTGAGCGTATAGCCGTCTGCATATTCGTATTTTTGTCCCGCATTGTCGAGGGCGTCAAGGAAAGTCGTGACTTTGTGGGGAAGAATATGGCTCGAGCCACCGCCTTGATAGCGGAGTTTCTTTGCAAGTTTGCCGATGACCGCAATCGATTGTTGTTTGTCAAGCGGAAGTGCGCCGTCGTTTTTGAGAAGCACCGCGCCGCCCTCTGCCGCGCGTCTTGCGATTGCGTTGTGTTCTTCTATGTCGTACGTTACGCCTTTGACTTCGCGCACGGTGTTCTCGTATGCGAATTTGATGAGACGAAGCACGACTCTGTCAAGGTCTTCTTCGGTTATAGTGCCGTTTTCGAGTGCTTTGTAAATGCTCTTGTCATTGAGACCTTTGCTCCCGGGCATTTCAAGATCAAGCCCCGCTTTTATGCCTTCGCCGCGGTCGTTAACCGCGCCCCAGTCGCTCACGACGATGCCCTTGAATCCCCATTCGTCACGGAGTACGTCGGTGAGAAAACGCTTGTGGTCGGAAAGGTATTTGCCGTTGAGACGATTGTATGAGCACATGACGGTCGTCGGTTGTTCCGTCTTGACGATATGCTCGAATGCAGGCATATAGATTTCACGCAACGTACGCTCGTCCACTATGGAGTCGATGCACATTCTGATATATTCTTGGTTGTTTGCAAGATAGTGCTTCAATGACGTGCCGACGTTCATCTTCTGCACGCCGTGCACCCATGCCGCGCCCATGCGACCTGCAAGGAAAGGATCTTCGGAGAAATACTCGAAGTTTCTTCCGCAAAGGGGACTGCGCTTGATGTTTACGCCGGGGCCGAGCACGGTGGATACACCGAGACTTTGCGCTTCAACCGCGATTGCCGATCCGACTTCTTCGATAAGGTTTTCGTCCCAACTCGAAGCGGTGGTGACTGCGCCGGGGAAGCAGGTTGCAGGCTCCGGCGTTTGCATGATGTTCACGCCACCCGACATTTTTTCTCTTCTGAGACCTACAGGACCGTCGCTCATGCGCACGGCGGGAATGTCGACGTCGTCGCGCTTGACGGGTCGAGTGAGCCAGGTTGTCGAACCCGAACACATAGACACTTTTTCTTCGAGTGTGAGTTTTTGAAGAATGGCTTGATAATCTTTGTCGTTCATAATTTTCTCCTTTTGGGGATTGCCGACGTAAATCGGCGTTTATATGTTTGTTTTTATTTTATAAACCGATTATTCTGTGATTTTGGCAAGTTTTTCCTTGTCTCGAACGGACAGTGGTATATCTTCTTTGAGATAGGTTTCCCACACGTTTATACGGTCGTTTTCATCGATTTTTCGCACTGCTTTTGCAGGAACGCCCATCGCGACGTAGCCGTCCGGAATATCTCTCGTCACGACGCTGCCTGCGGCAATCACGCAGTTTTCGCCTATGGTAACTCCGCCGCAAATCGTCACGTTTGACGCAATCCACGTGCCTTTCTTTATCGTGACGGGTTTTGAAAATTCAAGGTCGTGATAGCCGTCGGGATAGTTTTGGTTTATGCGTTCGTCGACTATGAGTGGGTGGCAGGGCGTTGCAATCGTGACGTTTGCACCAAGCCAAACACCGTCTTCGAGCGTAATCGAGGATATGTCGAGAAGAGTGCAACCGTAGTTGAAGAATATGTCGTTGCCAAGGCTAATGTTCACGCCGTATTCACAGTAGAACGGAGAAAACGCACAAACGGATTTGCCTTTTGAAGACGGAACGAGTTTGTTGAAGATGCGCTGTTTCCTTTTCTGAAAAACTATTGAACATTTGTTGTATCTCTCGCATCTCCACATTCCGAGAGCGTGTTTTAGCATGATGTCTTTGCTTGTGGAATTGTAGAGTTTGCCTTCAACCATTCTGTTCCAGTCGGTGCGTTTTCCTTTTTTCATAATCCGTCCTTATTCGTTGTTTTGCGTTTCGTGCTTTGCATAGACAATTTATGGTTATTACAATTATATAATACATTTTATATTATAAATAAGATAATTTATATCACGATTTAGTGCAAAATATCACTTTTCCGTTGTAAAATACAAAAAATGTGATATAATCGTTGTATGAGTGGTGCAAGAGACGAAAAACTTAATATCGAGATTTTGCCGAAGGATGTGGAAAATCCACGTTTTCAGCAGCGTGAAAGCGGACTCGTACACACACCGTACAGTCTCGAAGTTGAGTTTTACAATCTCATAAAAAGCGGTGACGTTGAAGGCGTTCACGGAGCGATAGGCCGTTTTATGGAAAACGCGCTGGTTGTCGGACGAATGAGCAACGACACACTTCGTCAGGCTCAGTATTTTGCCGTGAGTTGCATAACTCTTGCCACAAGATACGCCGTGGAAGGCGGGCTTATGGAAGGGGAAGCCTACAATCTTTCCGACTCGTATATTCAGACGATTGACAATATGACCGACGCCGCCGATATACTGCAATATCTCGTAGAGAAGGCGGTTGAAATCACGTCGCTTGTTTCCGCCAACAAAAAAAGGCTCGAATATCCGTCTTACGTTCGCAAAGCAATGAAGTACGTAAGTGCGCATCTTCACGAACGCATAAGATGCGAAGACGTTGCGGCGGCGTGCGGAGTCGGCGCGGATTATCTTTCGTCCGCATTCAAAAAAAACGTCGGAGAAAGCCTTTCAAGGTATATTATGAAAGAAAAACTCGAAGAGAGCAAAACTCTTCTTGCAAAGGGCTACGAGTACGGAGAGATAGGTTATTATCTGGGATTTTGCTCGCAAACGCACTATATCGAGTGCTTTAAAAAAGAGTTCGGAACGACGCCGAAAAGATATGCAAAAAGCAATATGCCGATTTGAGAACGAAGAGAAGTAATTTTACGCAAAATTGCCAAATCGGAAGTTTAGTCGTATAAAAGCTATGTGATAAATAGCGTTTTGCGCAAATGGAAGTAAAACTTTGTTTGTATGAAAACTGTATTTGCAAAAAGCAGATATGAACGTTGCAAATATAAAAGACAACCGTAACCGAACGCAAACTTATGCGTTTATATAAAGGAAGGTGCAAATGAAAAACGACGCGTGGGAGACGCTATTCAAAAAACATTACAACGAAGCGTTGTTGTACGTGTTTTCGTTTTGTCACAATCGCGCGCTTTCCGAAGACATAGTGCAAGAAGCGTACGTCAGAGCGTTAAGGTCGATAAACGAAGAAAAGGACGGCTTCAAATTCTGGCTGTTTAAGGTGTGTAGAAATTGCTATTTCGACTACCTTAGAAAACAGAAGCGCATCGAGACTCTCGACAAGGACGTCGAAAGCGAAGAATTGTCGCTCGTTGACGACGTCATACAACAAGAAGAATACCGCGCACTGTACAAAGCAATATCTTTGCTTAAAGACAGTTACAAGGAAGCGGTCACGCTCTATTATTTCGACGGATTGAGCGTTAAAGAAGTCGCCGACATCATCGGCATAGGCGTTGACAACGTGAAGATCCAACTCTACCGTGCGCGCATGAAACTGAAAGAACTTTTGGAGAATGAAGTATGAATTTTGAAGACGCATTCAACAACTATAAAAACGGCACTGCCACCGAAGAAGAAAAGGCGTACGTAAAAGAACAAATCGGTCTCGCAAATGCGTTGCTTGACGGTGACGAAAAACGCGGAGCAAATTTTGTCGAAGCGGACGCGGAGACCGTGAAGAAAGCAAAGAAGAAATTCAAGTGGCAATACGTCGTCGTTCCGCTATGTGCTTTTATCGGCACTCTTATGGCGATTGCCGCAATTCTCGGCGGAGTGTTCGGCTCTGCGGCGTCCTATGCAAAGAAACAGATAATGTTTGACAGAGCCGCTTGCTCGGAGATTGCAAAAGCCGAAGCGTTCAGATACCAACGGGACGGAAAACTTGCAACCACTGCGCAAAGCGCAGACGATTTCGTCGTGAAAGATACCGACGCCGAATTCAACTACAATTCTCACGACCTTACGACAAGTTATTACACCTGCTACGTCAAGTTGTATTTCGAAGACGAAAAGGCGGCGTATATAGAAGTCGATACGAGAACGGGAGATGTGAAAAGAGTGGTCGTGAAGAAAAACGATTGATTAAGCCGCGGACGATTTTGAAAATTGCAAATCTACTGTGAATTGTGAGAGAATAAGTCAAAAACGAGAAAGTGCGCACGCGCGCTTTTTCTTTTTGCGTCAAACAAATTTTTCCGCTTATTTTTATATTATCCTTGCATACAATATGAGTATGTGGTCGAACGTTATAAGCATGGACAAATGCTACGAAAGAGAATTGAGATACATTCTTAAAGAACTTGGGAAGATAAAAGACTTGTCGTATGCGCAGGAAGAGTCGCGCCTTAGAGAGTGGATATATCTTGCGTGTGCGTGCGAGAGTCGCGACGAGGTGGAAGATAAAATCAACGGGATAATCGAAACCGTGTATCTCGCCTTTCTAAAAACCGCGTACTTAAAAGAGCGGATACCGCTGTACAATTTCAATCATGCGAAATGTGCGCTGCTTTCGTCTATCGTATGTTTCGACAACGATTTTGAAAGCGGCATAATTCAAAAGACGCTTGCAAACACGCTCGACCTGAACGTTGACGGCATATACAATTTCAGATTGAAAAGTCTGAAAGAAGCGTGGGACGAAGTTGCGCAGGTAGCGGCAAGACTTCTTGAAAACAGCGTGTGCGACGAAGACGTGTTTGACGTGGCGTCGTTCATTGCGGGAAGTGACGGCGGAAGAAACGACATCTTGATTGACGGGAGAACGGTGAAGAACGTGACCGAACATAAAACCGTTGTGCCGATAAGTCTGTTTGACGATGAAGAGTTCGATACGCTTTTTGCAATCATAAAAGAAAAACCGAGAGAAATAATGGTTGCCGAGAATCGTTTTTCTCGTCCTATGCTGGATTCTCTTAGTAGAATTACAAAAGTCGTGGAAACCGCGTAAAACACGATATGTGTTGCAAAATCATCGAAAATTCGTCAAAAGTCGCTAAAATGCGCAAAATCAAGCGTTTTTAAATATCGATAAAACACGAATGGTGTTATATAATGTATATACAAAAT
>CAVKIG010000052.1:0-10540 GCA_963656415.1 bacterium
CGCGTCTTGTTTGTGGTATAATTTTCAATACTAATATTATATATTACTAGGAAGGTAAACCTTGGAGAATACAAGACAAGCAAAAGCGAATAGGGGCAACAGGATTGCGGCTGGCATTTTGGTCATCATAGTGTCGCTTTTCTGTTTCTTATCTTTGGTCGGCGCGCTGGGCGGAGTCGGCAGAATGGTGTACGGTTTTCTAGCGGGATTTTTCGGTCTTGCGGCGTACGCATATTCTCTTATGGGGCTCATTATCGGCATTGCCGTGACTTTCAACGTGAGAGTGAAGATGCGCCCTTCAAAAGCAATCATGTATTTCGGCTTGCTTATCATCGGCGTTTTCGCACTGCACATTTACACGTCAAGCGCACACATCATCGGTGCTGACTGGGGCGGATATCTTCTCAACTGCTACAACAACACCAACACTGCAGGCGGTATGCTTTTCGGTATACTCGCATTTCCGCTTATGAAACTCATCACGTCGGTGGGGGCGTTGGTCGTTGCTTGCGTGGCGTTTTTTATCCTTGCGTTTTTTGCGATATTCCCGTCAATCAAGCGCAACGTCACTTACACCGTTGCCGACAAGTCGGACAGACAAAGACAAGTTGCCCATCAAAGCAAGCCCAAACAAAAACGCAGTCTTTTCAAGAAGAAATCAAAACAGGAACAGACCGCAAACGGAAGACTCATTGACGCGCAAAACGCGCCTATTCTCACCGATTTTTCAAATCCGCAAAAGGACTTGTACGTCGTTGACGTAAACAGCGACGACAGAGAAAGAGTGGGGGACAAAAAGGCTCTCGGTGCAGACGGATACAAGCCCATAGGCTTCAATCCGCTTTATCCGAATGCAAGCGGAAACATCGAAGACGAGCAAAAACGTCCGTACAATCCCGAACAATTCTCGCCGCGCGGCATAGCAAAAGACATTCTTTTCGGCTCGGGTCCGAGCAAGGACAATCTTGCTCGCTTCGGTTCGGCAAGCGACCCGAGAAACGCACTCGGCAACGTTTCTCCTTCTTACAGCGCGATGCGCAGAAACGAACTTAAAAACAAACTCGGCATGGATACCACGTCCAGTGCGATTAAAGAAGACTTTATGTCAAGATACCGTGCGTCTTATCAGCAAGACGACAAGTCTGCAAAGCCCGTTGAGCAAACAGCGTCTCCATCGCAGGAAAGTGCGACGAGCAAGGTGGAATCTCCGCTCGATTTCAAGCGCGATTTCAACGCTTTGAAACAGGAACAGACTCAGCGTTTCGGTCAGATGTACGCAAAGCCCGAGTTTGAAGCGGGAGTGCATCTCGAACAGCAAGACGAAGCGTGTCTCTTCGCAGAACCCGTCAAGAAAGAAGTTGTCAAGCCCACGAAAGTCGTCGGCGGCGGAGACGCAATAAACGCAACCATACAAAAAGCGCAAAACGCAACGGGACAATCTCAGGTCAACGTAGGGATGCTCGGTGCGCTCAACAGAGCGATTTCGGGTGAAGAACCGCCCAAGCCGGTCGTGAAGGAAGAGATAACTTCCGAAGCGTACGACAAGCCTAAGACGGATATGGTGTATATCGCTCGTGACGGAGCGGAAGCACAAAAAGCGCCTGCCGCCGTTTCTCAAAAAGCGAAAAACGACGCACCCAAGAGTGAACAAAAGCAGGTCGAAGTTCAACCGCCCGTCGTTCAACCAAAGAAGAATCAGAGTGTCGAAGACGCGGACAGAAGCGGATATAAGCCCGTTCAGGGAGAGACCAAAATCCCGAGAGCATTTGCACAGACTGCGGTCACGAAAGAAGAACCGGCAGAGAACACGGAAGCCAATTATTTCGGCGGCATAGGCAAATCCAAGCCTATTGCAAAACCATACGAAATGAGCAAGGCTACGCTTGAAAGTCAGCGCGCGAAGTACGTTGACGACGACAAGACAGTCGGCGGTGAAGTGCCAAGCGCACCCGCACCCGTTCAGCAGAAAGTTACGGGCGGCGAAATGTCGAGAAGCGCGATTCAGTCTACGACCGCGATTGCGAAACAATCGGCAAAGAACATCGAAAACGCCGAAGTCAACGCTCGCATCCAAAATATAAAACAAGCAATCAAAGAAACTCCGCAAATGGGACAATACGAACGTGAAGCACTCATGCGCGAAGAGAAGATGAATGCGGCAAAGAGTCGCGGATTGCAAAAGGACGACGCACCCAAGGCCGTAAAAGCGGAAAAGAACGAAAAACAACGTCTAACGCAGGTCAACGTGGATCAGGCAATATCTCAAGCCACACCCAAACGTCCTTACGTTGCTCCGCCTATGAGTCTGCTCGTTCCGCCCGCTCCCGAAGTGGATCAAAACGAAGACTATGAGCAAAAGAAAGAACAGATCATCAACACGCTCGCGTTTTTCAGCATCACGGGCGAAGTCATCGACATACTCGTCGGACCTACGTTCACAATGTACAAACTCCGTGTGGAAATGCCGCGCGGCAGAACGATAAACTATATCTCGTCGCTTGAAAACGACATTGCGATGAAGATGGAAGCGGGCAGCGTGCGTATCATCGCGCCTATCCCGGGCGAAAACGCCGTCGGTATCGAAGTGCCTAACAAGCATCGCCGCAATGTCAACTTGTCCGAAATCATCGGCTCGCCCGAGTTTAACGGAGCAAAAGACGCAAGCACATTTGCACTCGGCAAAAACCTTTACGGTCAATCGAGAGTGGTTGAAGTCAGAAAACTTCCGCACGTGCTTATCGCAGGTGCGACCGGCGCAGGTAAGAGTTGCTGTATAAACTCTATCATCATCAGTTTGCTTTACAAGGCGTCGCCCGACGACGTGCGTCTTATTCTCATCGACCCAAAGCGCGTCGAAATGAGCATATACGCAGGCATTCCGCATCTTCTCATGGACGAGATAATCTGCGACACGGACAAGGCAATCCGCGCGCTCAACTGGACGATAACCGAGATGGAACGTCGTATCAAATATCTTGCGGAAGTCAACTATCGCAACATAGAAGAATACAACGCCGATTGCGTGAAGAACGGTTACGAAAAGATGCCGAGAATCGTCATCATAGTAGACGAATTCGCAGACCTTATGTCAACCGGCAAGAAAGCGGTTGAAGACACAGTAAACCGCATTGCAAGACTTGCGCGTGCAGTCGGCATACACCTTGTGCTTGCAACGCAAAGACCGTCGGTTGACGTCATCAGCGGCACGATAAAGAACAACTTCCCGGCACGTATCGCATTCAAGGTTACGTCGAGTTTCGACAGCAAGACCATTCTCGACTCCGTCGGAGCAGACAAGTTGCTCGGCTACGGCGATATGCTGTTTATGTTGCCGGGCGCAAGCACGCTCGAACGTATGCAAGGCGCGTTTATTTCCAACGAAGAAGTCAAGGCGATCGTCGATTTCGTCAAGGAAAAGAACGACGCGTATTTCGACAACAACATAAAGGACGCAATTTTCAAGGACAAGGAAGAAGAGAAGCCGCAAGGAAACGGCAACTCTCATGCCAACGACCGCAACAAGATTCCGCCCGAACTTTACGACGTGCTCGAACTCGGCATACAACTTCGCGAAGAGCAGGACGCACCTATCAGCATATCTTTCCTGCAACGTCGTATGGGCTTCGGTTGGCCTAAGGCGGCAAAGATTTACGACCTTATGGACAGAATGGGATATCTCTCTCCAGACGAACACGATCCGAAGAAGAAGAAAGTCAACATCACCTACGAAGAACTGGCAAATCTGCGCGCAGAAGCCGAAAAGGAAGACGAAGAATGAAAATCGGAGCAATATCGCTCGGTTGCGATAAAAACAGAGTAGACACCGAGAAGATGCTTTCAAGGCTCGTCGGCGGCGGACATACGCTCGTCGGAAGCGAAGAAGAAGCGGACGTCATAATCGTCAACACCTGCGCGTTTATCGACAAGGCAAAAGAAGAATCGATCGACGAGATTTTGAACGCAATTTCCGCAAAAAAGGCGGATAAAAAGAAAAAAGTAATCGTCACAGGCTGTCTTGCTCAACGCTATGCGGATACGATAAAGGAAGAATTTCCCGAAGTCGACGCCGTTCTCGGAATAGCGGACTACGACAAAATGCTCGAAACGGTGCAGGAAGTCGAAGACGGAGAGAGAGTTTTTTCTCACGATTGCAAAGACGGTTTTTATTCGGGCAGAGTGTTGACCACTCCATATCACTACGCATATCTCAAAATCGCGGACGGATGCAACAACCATTGCACTTATTGCGCGATTCCGTCAATACGCGGCAAATATCGTTCGGAAAAAATGCAGGATTTGCTCTCCGAAGCGCAGAAACTTTCGGACGACGGAGTGAAAGAACTCATTCTCGTTGCACAGGACGTGACGAGATACGGCACGGATTTTGACGGAAAGCCGCACCTTATAGAATTGCTCGACGAACTCTCGAAACTCGATTTCGAGTGGATACGCCTTTTGTATCTCTATCCCGAAATGGTGGACGACGCACTCATCGAGTACATAAAAAACAGTTCGAAAGTGGTGAAGTATGTAGACGTACCGCTTCAACATATCGACGACGCAGTGCTTAAACGTATGAATCGCCGTACGGACGAAAAGAGCGTGAGAGAGTTGATTGCAAAACTCAAATCCGCAGGTATGACGGTGCGCACCACGTTCATTTGCGGTTTCCCGGGAGAAACGAAAGAACAATTCGAGAAACTCAGACAATTCGTCAAAGACACCGAATTCGATTATGCGGGATTTTTTGCCTATTCGAGAGAAGAGGGGACGCCTGCCGACAAACTCGACGGACATTTGCCCGAAAGAACAAGAGAAAAACGCGCGGAAGAACTCAAAAAGTTGCAAGAAAAAATCATAGAAAAACACAACGCTTCGCTTGTAGGTAAGACGGTGAAAGTGATATACGACGATATCGACTATGACAGACAGTCTTTTGTAGGCAGAACTCAATCGCAAGCGCCGGACATAGACAACGTCGTATATTTCACGTCGGAAGACGAAGTGAAGATAGGCAATTTTTACGACGTCGAGATTGTAGGCTCGACAGGCG
Organism: bacterium; assembly: GCA_963656415.1. Taxonomy (GTDB): domain Bacteria; phylum Bacillota; class Clostridia; order Christensenellales; family CAG-917; genus CAG-475. Next base: position 5,054 of record CAVKIG010000052.1, read on the forward strand.
TGGATTTGGTAGGGAGAGTGAAACAATGAAAATCACTTTGGCAACGAAAATCACGATTGCAAGAATAATTCTAATAGTGCCGACGGTGGCAATGTTCATCGTGGCGGAACTTCTCACGGGAGTGAGCAATGCAACGCATATCGCGCTTCTTGCGGTGGCGGCGTTCTTGTTTGCGGTGTGTTGCGCAACCGACTTTATAGACGGCCATATCGCAAGAAAGACCAACACGGTGTCAATGCTCGGCAAGTTTTTAGACCCGCTCGCAGACAAGGTCGTGATCGTGGTTATGCTATTTCTCATCGTTCTTTTCAGGGACGGACTTTCGATGGGCGGCGTGTATCCGCACAATGCGCTCGTCATAGCGATACTTTCGGGCATCATTTTGTCGAGAGAACTTATGATAGGTGTTTTCCGCTCCATTGCGGCAAGTCGCGGTCTCGTGCTTGCGGCGGACATCTACGGCAAGGTAAAGACGGTTATGCTGGATATAGGCGTGACGCTTCTTATGATTGCAGGCGTGCATTACATAATCGGCTGGATAGGCACGATAGTGTTCTATATCGGTGCGATTTTGGCGGTTTACAGCGGCTTCAACTACGTTTTCAAGAACAAGCAGGTTCTCAAACAGGACGACGAAGAAGACAAAAAGCAAGACGAAACCGAGCAAGAAAAAGCGTAAGGCTGTTTTGAGTGTGATTTTACGATAGGCGCTTGACGTTGATTTGACGGTTGAGTGCGATAGAATATCGAAAAAACGACATTAAGGCGTAATATGGCAAACTGTTGCGAGACTATCAAAATATGCGGATTAAGCGGCGAAGAGATTGCGGAAAGACTTAAAAAGTTTGACGGTTTCGGCGTTGATTTTTCCGTGAAAGAAGATTGTCTCGACGCTGCTATAACCATGAAATCGACGGGGGACAGAACCACGTTCGAAATGGTGAAGAGCAGAGTTTACAATGCCTTTGAAGAAGAAGTGTATTCGGCAGTCGACGGCGTTCTCGAAGAGATTGCGGCAAAACTTCTCAAAATGAACGATCGCACGCTTGCGGTTGCCGAAAGTCTCACGGGCGGCGAAATTTGTTCAAGACTTACGGCGATACCCGGCATAAGCGCAAACTTTTACGAAGGTATCGTATGCTACAATCGCGGCTCGAAAACGGACAGACTCGGCGTGCCGAAAACGGTGCTCGGAGAATACGGCGCGGTGTCGAGAGAAACTGCGTACGCAATGGTGAAAGGTCTTTGCAGAAGACCCGTTGACATTGCGCTCGCGACCACAGGGCTTGCAGGCCCTGCGGGAGACGAAGGAAAACCCGTCGGACTTGTGTATATAGCAGTCGGCGGCGGAGACTTTATAACCGTGTTTGAAAGGAAGTTTTCGGGCAGTCGCAACGAGATAAGAAAAGCCACTTCAAACGTTGCGTTGTTTTATCTGATAAGGTATCTGAAAGGCGACATTCTGAGACTGTAAAAAAAATGTGTCAACGTACCGATTTCGGGACATAGAACGTTATATAATAAACTTGAAAAAAGGGATCGCCCGACGGGGCGAACGGATATAAAGGAGAAACACTATGGCAGACAAAGTTCAAGACAAATCCACCGACAGAGCGCACAATTTGCAACTCGCCCTTGCCAAAATCGAGAAAGATTTCGGCAAAGGTGCGGTTATGCGTCTCGGCGAGACCGAAATACCCAAAGTCGAAGCGATTTCGACGGGCTGTTTGACTCTCGACGTGGCACTCGGCATCGGCGGAATTCCGCAAGGAAGAATCATCGAAATATACGGTCCCGAATCTTCGGGCAAAACGACGGTCGCGCTTCACTGCGTGGCGGAAGTGCAAAAGAAGGGCGGCACTGCGGCGTACGTTGACGCAGAACACGCACTCGACCCCATTTACGCGTCTAAACTCTGCGTAAATCTCGACGACCTTTACATTTCACAGCCCGATAGCGGTGAACAAGCACTCGAAATCGTCGAAACGCTCGTCAGAAGCGGCGCAATCGACATCATCGTCATCGACTCCGTTGCAGCGCTCACTCCGCAAGCGGAACTTGACGGCGATATGGGGGACAGTCACGTTGGTATGCAAGCTCGTCTTATGTCGCAGGCACTTCGCAAGATCACGGCGGCGACTTCCAAGAGCAAATGCACGCTCATTTTCATCAACCAGTTGCGTGAAAAAATCGGCGTTATGTACGGCAATCCCGAGACCACGACGGGCGGCAAAGCGCTTAAATTCTATTCTTCCGTGCGTATCGAAGTGCGCAAGGCAGACACAATCAAAGACGGCAGCGACATCGTAGGCAACCACGTCAAAGCAAAGATTGTCAAGAACAAAGTCGCACCGCCGTTCAAAGTTGCGGAATTCGACATCATGTACGGCACGGGTATTTCAAACATGGGTTGCGTGCTCGATCTTGCGGTTGAAAACGGCTTCATTCAAAAGAGCGGAAGTTGGTTCAGTTACAACGACGAAAAGATCGGACAGGGCAGAGACAAGGCAATGGATTTCTTGAAGGCTCACCCCGAAGTGTTTGAAGAAGTCGACGCGAAAATCCGCGAAAAATACGAGATGAACTGACGTATTGCGCGCATCAAGTGTCAATTTTGCAAAAAAATAAAAAAATATCGCTTTTTCGCATTGCGAAAGGCGATTTTTTTTACCGCCCCCGTTGACGAAATGCTATAAATAGTATATACTTTATATCGACAAAACTATATATTGGAAACAATGTTTGGTATAGATAAAGTTCAATAGATTTCGCATGGGCGCGATTTTGCCCGACGGATATTTTGATACGCCGTATTTTTGCTTTCATTTGTGGTTTTGATTATATATATGGAGGTCCACTATGACCGGCAATTTCAATTCATTGCTTGCCATTTCGGTAGGGGGCGCGGCAGGTATCGCTGCGGCAGTCGCTCTCATCGTGGGCGCACTCGTCGGCTGGCTTGTTTACAGACTCTATTCTCAAAACAAAATCGGCAATGCGAAGCGCGAAGCGGCAAGAATAGTCGAAGAAGCCAATCTCGAAGCGAAGACCATTCGCAAAGACGGCTTGCTCGAAGCAAAAGAAACTATGAACAAAATGCGCGTCGAGTTTGAAAACGAGACCAAAGAGCGCAAACAGGATTGGCAACGCACCGAAAACCGCTTGGCACAAAAGGAAGCGGCACTTGACAAGAAAGAAGACGTTCTCGACAAAAAGGACGCAGCTCTTGACAAGAAACTCGACGACGTCGAGAAATCTCAAAAACAAATCGAAGAAACCAAGGAACGCCTAAAAGGCATCGAAGCGGAACTCAACAATTCGCAGGAAAAGATGCAAAAGGAACTCGAAAGAGTCGCGGGCATGACCAAGGAAGAAGCGTCGCAGGAACTCAAAGAAGCATTGCTTGACGGTGTGAAAAAGAGTGCCGCACAAGACGCAAAGAATCTCATCGCAGAAGCAAAAGACAATGCGGTGAAGGAAGCGCAAAACATCATATCTCAAGCGATTCAACGTTGCGCGGCTGATCACGCAACCGAAAACACCGTCTCCGTCGTCGCTCTCCCCAACGACGAGATGAAAGGCAGAATCATCGGCCGCATGGGCAGAAACATCCGTGCGCTCGAATCCGCAACAGGCGTCGATCTTATCATCGACGACACGCCCGACGTCATCACTCTCTCGAGTTTCGATCCCGTTAGAAGAGAAGTCGCAAGACTTACGCTTGAAAAACTTATCACCGACGGACGTATTCACCCCGCACGCATCGAAGAGATGGTCGACAAGGTGAGAAAAGAAGTCGAAGCAGGCATCAAAGAAGCAGGCGAAGAAGCGGCGTTTGAAGTGGGCGTTCACGGCTTGCATCCCGAAATCATCAAGATTCTCGGCAGACTCAAATACCGCACAAGTTACGGACAAAACGTGCTTAAACACTCGATAGAAGTCGCGTCTCTTGCGTCTATCATGGCGGCAGAACTCGGCGTAGATCCAAGAGTTGCAAGAAGAGCAGGATTGCTGCACGACATCGGCAAAGCCGTTGACCACGAACTCGAAGGCACACACATCCAACTCGGCGTAGACATCGCAAAGAAGTATAAGGAAAGCCCCGAAGTCATTCACGCAATTGCGGCGCACCACAACGACATCGAACCGCAAACAATCTCGGCAGTGCTCGTTCAGGCGGCGGACGCAATTTCAAGTGCAAGACCCGGCGCAAGACGCGAATCCGTCGAAACTTACGTCAAACGTATCGAAAAACTCGAAGATATCGCAAAATCCTTTGACGGCGTCGAACAAACGTTTGCAGTGCAAGCGGGCAGAGAAATCAGAGTTATGGTCAAGCCCGAACAAGTCAACGACGCAAGCACGGTTTTCCTTGCAAGAGAGATTGCGCAGAAACTCGAAAACGAACTCGAGTACCCCGGACAAATCAAAGTCAACGTTATCAGGGAAGTGCGCAGCGTAGAATACGCCAAATAAGCGAAAACCAATGACAAATCCGCATATTGCAAGGCAAAATAAAAGCGAGAACTTGCAATATGCGATATAAGGTGCTAAAATGATTAAAAAGCATCTTAAATCAAGAAAACATATTTAGGAGAATACAACTATGGCACAAATTATGGCAGGCGATTTGAGAAAGGGCGTAACCTTCCTTTATGACAACAAGATTATGACCGTCGTCGATTTCTTGCACGTCAAACCGGGCAAGGGCGCAGCATTCGTCCGTATGAAGATGAAAAACGTCGTCACCGGCGCAGTGCTTGAACAAACGTTCAACCCCACCGAAAAATTTGAACTCGCTCACATCGAGACCAAGACGATGGAATATCTCTACAACGACGGCGAATTCTATTATTTCATGGACGCAGACACTTACGAACAAATTCCGCTCAACCACAGCCAAGTGGAAGACGCACTCAACTTTGTCAAAGAGAACATGAACGTCACCATGAAGTTCTTCCAAGGCGCACCGTTCTCCGTTGAACCGCCAAACTTTGTTGAACTTCTCATTACCGTTTGCGAACCCGCAGTTGCAGGCAACACCGCCACCAACGCGACCAAACCCGCAACCGTCGAAACAGGCTATGAACTTCAAGTTCCTATGTTTGTCAACGAGGGTGATACTATACGTATTGATACGCGCACCGGCGAATACATGTCTCGCGTATAAAACGGCGAATAGCTTTGTCAAAGCCCTTGCATGACAACTCACGTACGATTAGTACGTTAGGGTTGCCCTGCAAGGGCTTTTTCTCGCTCTTCATCCGTTTTATACGCGAGATAGCAGTTCTTGTTCTTCATCTGTTTCAGGCTTTACATCAAGAATTAATAATTAATAATGAATAATTAATAATTGTGGTGCGTGCGCAAAAAAAAGTTTGTCGTTTCCACGAGATTTCCACGCTTGCGCTACTCGCAACTGCTATGCTTGCGCATAGAACCTACGGTTTAGCCTTTTTCAAAGGCGTTGCTACGTGAATACATGCG
>CAVKIG010000053.1:0-9940 GCA_963656415.1 bacterium
CAACGCCGAGAGCCGCATTAGGCTTTTGTTCTGCTAACCGCGCCGAAAATCTTTGCTATCAGTTCAATCACGGGCAAATATTTCTGCCGCAATTTCGCAAGATTGTCGGCTTGGTGATTAGATTGGGGGGGGGGGACACCCACACCCGAAATAAAAGCCTATTCGGAGTCTACTTATAAACGAAATGTGCTTATTCGGAGTGAGCGTTCGCAAGGCGAACGCCGAGATAAGTGCCGAGCTTGACGGCTGTACGAGCGACTGCGCCGTGTTGTTGCGTAGCCGGCGCACAAAGCGTGGTGGCATAACAAGGGGACGATACTTTTCTATGCGAGTGCCGCCTGTCTTCCCCGCGAGCGAAGGATAGTTTTGTAGAGAAAGCACTCTGTTCGAGTGGTGGAAGAAATACCGGCGCGGACCGGAAAGATGGGGCAATTCTATTTAGAGTACACGCCGAAAAACCATTGTAGAGAAAGAAAATAATAAATAGTAACAACTCTTTCAGGAGCAGATATGTTTGAAAAAGAATTATCAAATGCGCTTGCAGTTGACGGATTGACAGTACAAGACGTCGAAAACGCGCTCGAAACGCCCAAAGAAGCCAAACTCGGCGACATTTGTTTGCCGTGTTTCAAGTTTGCACGCACGATGCGTATTGCGCCGCCCGCTATCGCACAAAAACTTTTGCCGAGAGTGGAAAGTCTTCCGTTTGTTGAAAAAGTCGAAGTTGTCGGCGGATATCTCAACGTGTTTTTTGACAGAAACACAGTTGCGCAAATGGCTCTTGCGAGCGCAAACGACGACAAAGTCGGCTCTTCGGACGAAGGCGCAGGCAAGACGATTTGCATAGACTATAGTTCCGTCAACATCGCAAAGCCTTTCCACATCGGGCACTTGTCCACAACGGTCATCGGTGGGGCGCTTTATCGCATATTCGAGCATCTCGGCTACAATGTAGTTGGGATCAACCACCTGGGAGACTGGGGTACGCAGTTTGGCAAGCTCATAGTTGCGACAAACAAGTGGTCGTCTCTTGAAGAAGTGGCTCAAAACGATGAATATTTTCTCAACAAACTCTACGTCAGATACCATCAAGAAGCGGAAGAACATCCCGAAATGGATGATGAAGCGCGCGCCTGGTTCAAGCGTATAGAAGACGGCGACAAAGAAGCAACGGCATACTTTGACGTGTTCAAGAAGGTAACCATGAAAGCGGTCGGCAAGATATACGATCGCCTCAAAATCAAGTTTGACAGTTATGCCGGCGAGAGCTTCTACAACGACAAAATGCAACCCTGTCTTGACATTCTCAAAGACAAAGGCTTGCTTGTGGAAAGCGACGGCGCGCAAGTGGTCAATCTTGACGAATACGGCATGCCGCCCTGCCTTCTTGTCAAGGCAGACGGTGCTACTTTGTATGCCACTCGCGACATCGCCGCGGCGTATTATCGCAAGAAAACTTATGATTTCTACAAGTGCCTTTATGTTGTTGCGTATCAGCAGAATCTACACTTTAAACAACTGTTTCAGGTGCTTAAACTTATGGATTTTGCAGGAGCGGACGATATGGAGCACGTTGCGTTCGGCATGGTTTCCATGGAAGACGGCTCTATGTCCACAAGAAAAGGACACGTTGTTTGGCTTCAGGAAGTGCTTGACAAAGCCGTTGAAAAAGCACGCGCTATCATCGAAGAAAAAAATCCCGACGCCAAGAACAAAGACGAGATTGCCGAGAGCGTCGGTGTCGGAGCAGTGGTGTTTTCTGCGCTTTGGAACAACCGCATAAAAGACATCGTTTTCTCCTATGACAAGGTGCTCAACTTTGACGGAGAAACCGCGCCCTACGTTCAATATACCTATGCTCGTTGCGCAAGCGCGCTCCGCAAGGGCGGCGACATAGATTTTGACAATATGGACCTTTCGGCAATCACCACCGATGAAGGCTATGACGTCATCAAGTCCGTCATCACCTTTGGCGATTCCGTCCGTCTTGCCGCCAAGTTGCGCGAGCCTTGCTACGTCACTCGTCATGTTGTGGACCTTGCCGAAAAGTTCAATCGTTTCTACATCGATCATCGCATTCTCGTTGACGACGCTCCCACACGCAACGCACGACTTGCACTCACCAAAGCGGTGGGCAACGTAATTTGTTGTGGGTTGGGGTTGCTCGGCATTTCCGCCCCCTCCGAAATGTGAACACGCTATTGAGCGAATAGCTGCGTCAACACCCCATCGTTTCAAAATCACGTACGCCTTGTACGTTTGGTTTTGATCCGATGGGGTGTTTCCTTGCTCTTTATCTCAATATCGTGTTCACATTGAGAGAGAAAAAATAGGCGACCAACTGCGTCAGGCACGACTTGCCCCAAAATCACGTACGCTTTGTACGTTGGGTTTTGGTTCAAGCCGTGCCTTTTTTGTTATTCATCCGTTTGGACACGCTCACATGGTTACGGTCTGTGTCAACACCCCGAGCCTGCCAATATAAACGATCGTTACAGGCGCATAAAATATCATTTGTCCTTGTCATCCTGTCAATGCAAAGCGGAGCAACTTGCTTGCAAGGTTTGCGTAGCGCATGTATTCACGTAGCAACGCCTTTGAAAAAGGCTAAACCGTAGGTTCTATGCTCAAGCATAGTTGTTGCGAGTAGCGTAAGCGTGGCAATCTCGTGGAAACGAAACTATAAATTTTTTTGCGCCCGTGCCACAATTATTAATTATTAATTGCTGACAAATGCCACTTTTGCTCTTTTGCTTGACACACTTATTTGTTTTATTTATAATGTTTAAGCATTTATATATTTATATGTGCGCGCAAAACACGAAATAAAAGTCCTAGAAAGGAGAAAGTATTATGAAACAAACCTACCAACCCAAGAAAAGACAAAGAAGCAAAGTTCACGGCTTCCGTGAAAGAATGTCCACCAAGTCCGGCAGAAACGTTCTCAAGAGACGTCGCAATCGCGGCAGAAAGAAACTCTCCGCATAACGCTTTATGCAAAAGCAATACAGGCTGAAAAAGAGAGCGGCGTTTGCCTACGTATACCGAAAGGGCGACAGGTCGTCTGCTCGTGACTTATTGCTTTTGAGCGCAAAATCGAGAGAAGGATTGAAGATAGGCTTGTCCGTATCCAAGAAAGTGGGAAATGCCGTCACGAGAAATCGCGTCAAGCGATTGATAAGAGAAGGGCTTAAACCGCTTATGGAACATATCGACCCGAATTTTATGTACGTGATCGTTGCATATCCTTCGATTGCAGAGCGCGGATACGAAGAAGTGTGCGAATCGGTGCGTTACGCGTTTAACAAGGCAGGGAAATTGCTGTGATGAAGAAGATTTGTCAATGGCTTCTGCTTTTGTACAAGCGAACGTTGTCGCCCGTCACGGGCACGAGATGCGCATACGTGCCGACCTGCTCGATGTATTCCTACGACGCGTACGAAAAGTACGGTTTTGTCAGGGGGACGTTGCTCACGGTGTGGAGACTTTTGAGATGCACTCCGTTTGCAAAGGGCGGATTCGATCCCGTCAAAGAGAATTATAAAGGAAAGATCAAATGGCTAATTTGAGTTACCCGCAAAGGCGCAAAATACAGATATATCTCATCGCGGCAATGCTCGCGATTTTGTGCTGTATTCTGGTCGCTTGCAACAGTGACAACTCGTACAGCGTCGCAGGCGAGACCGTAAGCGAACCCACGCACTTCATGGCGAAGTTTATGATAATCATCAACAACGCTTTGGGTGGCGGAGTGGCAAGTTTCGGCTGGACGGTCGTTTTGTTTACGATCATTCTGCGTCTCATCCTTTCACCGCTCGACGTATGGCAGAAAATTATTGCCAGAAAGAACGGAAAGGCTATGGAGCGCATGAAGCCGCAACTGGAAGTTTTGCAGGCAAGATACGCCGACGACAAACAGCGTCTTCAACAAGAACAAATGGCTCTTTACAAGAAAGAGAAATACTCCACGATGGGTATGTGTTTGCCCACAATCGTAACGTTCGTGGTGTTCTTCGTCGTTTTCGCGGGATTCAGACAAATGGTCGGATACCAGTTTGCAAAAGACTACAAAGAATGCGTCAACGCATACAATCAATCCATTGCGGAGCAAATCGAAGAAGCGAAAGGCAGTGCAGAGTGGTCGGACGTCATCGTCGATAACGGCGACGGCAAATGGGACGTCGACGACGTCGCAAAGACTGAAAAAGGCGCGACTTTCTATGCAAAAGCAAAGGAAAACGCACAACAAGCGGTTTATGACGTTTATTATTCTGCCGACCAGGTGAAAATCAGAAGTTGGTTGTGGATAAAGAATATCTTTGTCTCGGACAACTGGTCCGAAGCAGTGCCGGATTTTGCAACCGTAACCGGACAAAAGGGTATGGCTACGTCAAAACTCACCGGTATCACTATTGACGAATACAACGACGTCATGGGCAAGTTGCTCGGTACGGGCGGCTATGGCAAAAACGGCAAATGGAACGGTCTTCTCATTCTTCCGGTGTTGTCGATAGCACTGTCAATTCTTTCTACAACGTTGCTCAACAAATCAAACGGTCAGGCACCTGCCGCACCCGCAGCAACGGGACAGGGGGAAGATGCCGACAAAGCAAAGGCACAACAACAAACCGCAAAAATGATGCAATATGTCATGCCGCTCATGATAGGCGTGTTTGCAATCTTCTATTCGGGTGCTTTTGCACTTTATATGTTTACAAGTTCGGCGTGCGCCATTTTGTTCCAACTCTCGTTCAACCTTATCGCAAAGTTGGTTGACAAGAGCAGAGAAAGGAAAGCGGGCGTTGCCAAAAGATAGGAGTAAAAATGGAAAAATCGATAGAAACACAGGCTTCATCGGTGGATCTCGCAGTTGAGAAAGCACTTGTGGAACTCGGTGTGTCAAAAGATAAAGTCGACGTGGAAATCCTTCAAAAAGGCGGACTTTTCTCCAAAGCAAAGGTGAGAGTCACCGTCAAGGACAGCACGCAAGACAAGATGGCGGAGTTCTTCAACGGAACTCTCGAGCGTATGGGATTGGTGTCCCGCGCCACCGTCGAAGACAAGAACGGCACGCTTTACGTCACAATAGCCGGCGACGACAGCGGCGTTGCCATCGGATATAGGGGAGAGGCACTCGACGCGTTCCAGTATCTTGCGCTCACTTTCCTTAACGAGCAAAAATGCGACTTCAAGAAAGTCGTCGTCGATTGCGAAAACTATCGCGAAAAACGCAAAGAAACGCTCACTGCTCTTGCTTTGAGACTTGCAGAAAAATCCGTTCGCTTGCAAAGAAAAATCGCACTCGAACCGATGAATCCGTTTGAAAGACGTATCATTCACAGCGCACTTGCGGACAGCGAAATCGCAACCACCGAAAGCGAAGGCGAAGAACCGGCAAGATACATCGTCATCATTCCGAAGGGAGTTGAACTCAAAGATCAACGCCCCATCAAGAACGGCGAAAGAGAACCGCGCAAGGATTCCCGCAAGGACGGTCGCAGAAACGGCAAAGACCGTGACTTCAAAAAAGGCGGACGCAGAGACGACAGACCGCGCGAACGCAAACCGCGCGTTGAAGAACCCGAAGCTCCGGACGGAAAAGTTTATCGCGGATATTTCACTCAGCAAGACGATTTTGTGAAACCCGCAACGCAATCGGGTCCGCCCAAATTCAAGAGTTTCGGCGGCAAAAAGAAATTCTAAAATGAGCACAATAGCAGCAATTTCGTCACCGATAGGTGCAGGTGGTATCGGCATTGTACGTGTTTCGGGCAACGAAGCACTTCGCATCGCCGATGCCATTTTTATTTTCGCACATAAGAAGGCGTCGCAAGACGCGTCTTTCGTCATGCCCGACGGCGTAAAGCAACAATGGACGCCGCTTTATATGAACTACGGTACGTTTGACGCAGGCGAATTTTGCGACAAAGGGTATGCGGTATATTTCCCTGCAAAGCGCGCGTACACGGGCGAAGATACGGTTGAGTTTTATTTGCACGGCGGAGTGAGAATAATGCAGGGCGCGCTCGACGCTCTTTTGAGAAACGGGGCGGTCATGGCAAAGAACGGCGAATTTACAAAGCGCGCGTTCTTGAACGGCAGATTGTCGCTTGCCGACGCAGAAGGCGTCATCGATATGATAAATGCGGAATCGGCGGCGGGAGTCAAGGCGGCGTATCGTCTTATGCAGGGCGAAGTTTCAAAGAAAATCAATGCGACTCTTGACACTCTCGAAACGCTTATAGCCACTCTCGAAGCGACTCTCGATTATCCCGACGAAATGGAAGACGAAGTGTTGCCTGACCTTGAAAAAAGCGTAAGAAGTATATATAACGACGTGTGCGCGCTTATTGCCACGGCAAAGACGGGCAAGATTGCAAAATACGGCATAAACGTCGTGCTTGCAGGCAACACCAACGCAGGCAAATCGTCTCTTATGAACGCGCTTTTGAAAGACGACAGAGCAATCGTCACAGACATTGCGGGAACGACTCGCGACACGGTGGAAGAGAGTTTCGAGTGTGACGGAGTGCGAATAAACCTTATAGATACGGCAGGAATACGCGAAAGCGACGACGTTGTGGAAAGCAAGGGAATAGAAAGAGCGAAGCGAGCTTTTGAAGGCGCGGACGTCATCTTGCACGTCGTGGATACGACGGCAAACGACGATAAAAATCGGGACTTCGGCAACGCGCTCGTTTTTGAAGTTTTCAACAAATGCGACGAGTCGGGATTTGACAAACCGCTTGCCGACAACCAATTTGCAATCAGCGCAAAGACGGGCAAGGGCGTGGACGAGCTTGCTCACGCAATTGCCGATTTGTACAAGCAAGACAAGGTTGAAGGCGGCGAACTTATCACGTCCAAACGGCACGTATCCGCACTTTATCAAGCAAAAAGCGCACTTGAAAGTGCGATTGCGTCAATTGACAACACAATCGACTGCACGCTCATCGACCTTAGAAACGCGTACGACGCGCTTGGTGAAATCACGGGGCGCACCGCAACTCAAGACGTTGTGGACGGCATATTCTCAAGATTTTGCGTCGGGAAATAAGCGAAAACGAAAAGTATTATAAGAAATACAGATATAAATATATAAGGATTAGAATATCCGAATATATGCCGCGTAAGCGGAGAAGAAAAAGAAAGAGATGGAAAGATTTGACGTCATTGTCATAGGCGCGGGACACGCAGGTGTGGAAGCCGCGCTTGCGAGCGCGAGACTCGGCAAAAAAACTCTTATGCTGTGCACGGACTACGGCACGGTTTCTTATATGCCTTGCAATCCGGCAATAGGCGGAACGGCGAAGGGACATCTCGTGAAAGAAATCGATGCGCTCGGCGGTCAAATGGGGCTTTCTGCCGATAAGGCGCTTCTTCAGATAAAGACGCTCAATTCGGCAAAAGGTCCGGCAGTCTTTTCTTTGCGTGGACAGGAAGACAAGAAAGTTTATCACGAAATAATGCTTGAAGTCGTACGCTCGGAGAAAAATCTGACCGTGCTTGACAGCGAAGCGAGCAAGGTGCTAACGAGCGACGGTAAGGTGTGCGGAGTTGCCACGGCGGACGGCAAAGAGTTTGAGTGCAGTGCGGTTGTGCTTGCGACGGGCGTTTATCTCAACGGTGCGATAATCATCGGAGATTATGTCAAAAAGAGCGGCCCTAGCGGATTTGCGCCTGCAAACAATCTTTCTCAAAGTCTTGTCGAGCTCGGTGTGCCAATGCGCAGATTCAAGACGGGAACGCCTGCAAGAATTTATCGCGACAGCATAGATTTTTCAAAAATGGAGATACAGCACGGAGACGACAGTGACAGATTTTCGTTTATGTCACCGCACTCGACTTTTGAAGAAGAGCCTTGCTATCTCACGTACACGAACGCGAAAACGCACGAGATTATTCTCGCCAATATAGACCGCTCTCCCTTGTACAACGGAACGATTTTGTCCGTAGGCCCGAGATATTGCCCGTCCATAGAAACGAAAGTCATGCGTTTCAAAGACAAAGAGCGTCATCAGATTTTCATCGAACCCGAAGGAGCGAACAGTGAAGAAATGTACGTTCAGGGCATGTCCACGTCTTTGCCGCACGACGTGCAGGAGAAGATGTATCGCACGCTTCCGGGACTTGAAAATTGCCGCTTTGCAAAATACGGCTATGCAATAGAATACGATTGCCTCGATCCGCTCGGCATGTATCCGTCGCTTGAAAACAAGCATATCGAAGGCTTGTTCTCGGCAGGACAAATGAACGGAAGCAGCGGATACGAAGAAGCCGCCGCACAGGGCCTTATCGCAGGCATAAACGCTGCACGTAAGGTTGACGGAAAAGAACCGCTCGTTCTTCGTCGCGACCAGGCGTATATAGGCGTTCTCATCGACGATTTGGTGACGAAAGGCACAAACGAGCCCTATCGTATGATGACGGCAAGGGCAGAGCACCGTATAATGCTCAGACAAGACAATGCGGATATGCGTCTTACCCCGATAGGCAGAGAAATAGGTCTCGTATCCGACGCTCGTTTTGCGCGCATGCAAGAGAAAAAGACGATGATAGAGAGCGTCATTGCGTTTTCGGGCAAAGTTATGCCGAGAGAAGTCGTCGAGCAGTTGTTTTTAGAACTTGGCGAAGAAATGCCGCAAAAAACGCCGACGTTTGCCGAGATATGTCGTCGTCCCGCAGTCAATGCAGGGCATGTGAGACGTTTCATTGATTTTCCGTGTGACGATGAAGCACTATCTGCCGCGGTCATAGAACTCAAATACGAAGGATATCTCAAAAAAGAAGAATCGGCAGTGAAAGAGCAAAAACGCCTTGAAAACAAAGTCATACCCAAAGACTTCGATTACAACGCAATCAAAGCACTCCGCATAGAAGCAAGGCAAAAACTTTCCGAAATAAGACCGCTCAATCTCGGTCAGGCATCGCGTATATCCGGTGTTTCTCCTGCCGATATTGCCGTTCTTATCGTCGCAATGAAATAAGAATCCGTAAAAACGAATATCGAACGAAGAAAGAAGGCAACCCCTTCTTTTTTTTTGTTTATCGAGAATTTTTGCCGCAACAGCATTTCATTCGGTTAGAATGCATAAAATATCACACAAATGAACGACAAAATTATAGGCAAATAAAAATAGTGGGTTAGAATATCGGTTTTGATTTTTCAGGCAATCTAATTCGATTTGCAAAATGCAAAAACGTCATATTTGCAATGCCGTTTTTGTTGTTTTTGCAATAAAAATCAACAAATCTTGCTAAAATTGTTTTTTGCGATTTGCACTTTTGTAAGGAATTTTGAAAAATTTTTAAAAAATTTCAAAAAAAGTTACAAAAAACCCTTGACGAATAAAATTTTCGGTGCTAATATGTAAACGTAATCAAGAGACAAACGGATTACAAATCAAACAGCTCATAATTTTCCCCCTTATCATAGCGAGCGACTTTGGGTGTTTCACCCGAGGTCGTTTGCATTTTTATGGCATCAGTGAGCGATTGACTGTGTCAGCACCCCAATCTTACCAACTCATGTACCATTAGTACACTAGGGTTGTCATTCTTGGAGTGCTTCCTTGTCACTCATCTCACTGCTGCCATAAAAATAATTTTCTCTAAACCATCGGCGAATAACTGCGGCAAAGCCCGTCCGCTCCAAAATCACGTACCATCAGTACGTTGGGTTTTGTTTCGGACGGGCTTTTTCTTGTTCTTCATCCGTTTTGAGCCATAAAAATAATATTGCAATAGAAAGAGCGATTGACAGTGTTAGCGCTCATTTGCTCCTAATAAACATGTGTGTATAAGTATCCCTTGAATAAGCAGAATGCGTGTACAAGTTTTTATAAGTTTTCGGCACCACAAAAATTTTACGTTTGAAACCCTAAATAGAATTGCCCCATCTTTCCGGACCGCGCCGGTATTTCTTCCACCACTCGTATAG
>CAVKIG010000054.1:0-9827 GCA_963656415.1 bacterium
GACAGTTTTGTAGAGAAAGCACTCTATACGAGTGGTGGAAGAAATACCGGCGCGGACCGGAAAGATGGGGCAATTCTATTTAGAGTTTTACACGCTCACCCCTTGTAGAGCTGTGCACAAAACAAAACTTATAGGGCAAAAAATGCGCCTTACGGCTGGATGTTTCGACAGGCTCAACATGACAGATTGGGTGGGACACCCACACCTGAAACGAAAGCTTATTCGTACAAAAAAAAAGACGATGCTATCGGCATCGTCTTTTTTTGTGTGAAAACTTTATCAGCACACGCCTTCTGCAATCATAGCGTCGGCAACTTTTTTGAATCCGGCAAGGTTTGCGCCTGCAACGAGATTGTAATTCATGCCGTATGCGTTGAGTGCGTCGTAGATTTGTGTGTGAATGCCTTTCATGATTTGTTTGAGTTTTGCGTCCACTTCTTCGCGCGTCCATGCGAGACGTTCGCTGTTTTGCGACATTTCAAGACCGCTCGTTGCCACGCCGCCCGCGTTGACAGCCTTTGACGGAGTCACGAGCACGCCGTGAGACTGCAAGAATGCGATTGCTTCGTTGGTGGTCGGCATATTTGCGACTTCGTTGAGCACGGGTACGCCGAGTTTGACCATGGCTTGCGCGTCTTCGAGAAGAATTTCGTTTTGTCTTGCGCAGGGCATATAGATGTCGGCTTTGACGTTGCCCCAAGGCTTCTTGCCTGCGACGAATTCGCAACCGAATTTGTCTGCGTAATCTTGTACTTTGTTGCGGTTAGATGCACGCATTTCGAGCATATAATCGATTTTTTCTCCGCTGACGCCGTCGTTGTCGACGATGTATCCGTCAGGCCCCGAAAGGGTGATGACCTTGCCGCCGAGCTCGGAGATTTTCTTTGCCGCGCCCCATGCCACGTTGCCGAAACCGGAGAGACAGAAAGTCTTGCCTGCGAGTTGTTCGCCTTCGTGTTTGAGCACTTCGTCAAGGAAGTATGTTGCGCCGAAACCCGTTGCTTCGGGGCGTATGAGAGAGCCGCCGAAACTCAAACCTTTGCCCGTGAGAACGCCGTTTTCATATGCGCCGACGATTTTCTTGTATTGACCGAAAAGATATCCGATTTCTCTTCCGCCGACACCCATATCACCGGCGGGAACGTCCATATCGGGTCCGATATAGCGATAAAGTTCGGTCATGAAAGACTGGCAGAAGCGCATGATTTCGGAATCGCTCTTGCCGGTCGGGTCGAAGTCCGCGCCGCCTTTTGCGCCGCCCATGGGCAGAGAAGTGAGCGAGTTTTTGAAAGTTTGCTCGAAGCCCAAAAACTTCATGGTGTCGAGATTGACGTCTTTTTGAAAACGAAGTCCGCCTTTGAAAGGCCCGATTGCGTTGTTGAATTGCACGCGATATCCGCGATTTACGTGATATACACCGTTGTCATCCATCCAGGGAACGCGGAAGATGATTTGTCTTTCGGGTTCGACTATGCGTTCGAGAATGACGTTTTTGCGCATAACGCTCTCG
This sequence comes from bacterium, assembly GCA_963656415.1. Lineage (GTDB taxonomy): Bacteria > Bacillota > Clostridia > Christensenellales > CAG-917 > CAG-475. The sequence goes on from CAVKIG010000054.1 coordinate 1,511, forward strand.
TTTTGCTCGATTGCGGGAGTCAGAGACGAGAGAACTTCTTTGACCGTTTGCATAAATTGCGGTTGATTCGGGTTTTGCAATTCGGTCTTTTCGATGACTTCACTGATGTATGACATATTTTCCTCCTTGGCAGAACTTTCGTTCGTCCTAAATAAAATAATATACTCACAAAGTGGCAAAATCAACATAAAAATAAAATCAAGCCCCGTTCGTTGATTGATATAAAACGCAAAATCGACGGATATGCACACAAAATTTGCGAGTTGTATCGTGATTTTTTGCCGAAAAAACGCATAAATTGTGTCGGAAGAAGTGTGTTTGCACAAAATATTAAGACGCAAAAAATTCTTCAAAATCGTATTGAAATATAAGTTTCGATATGTTATCATATAAATGTTAAATTATTTTAAGGTGCGCCCGCTCACGCGCGTAGGCGTGCTTGAAGTAAAGAAAGGAGAAAGTTATGAGCCAAAATAAACAGTTCAAAAAGGTCAAACTTTTCAGAGTGCTCAAAGTGGTGTTCTACTCGCTTGGCCTTCCGCTGTTCCTTGTCACGGTATTTCTTTCCGCGATAAAGTTTATCGGTCACGACCCGTTCATGGGCGAAACCGCAACGACGACCGCAATGGGATTCTTCAAACAAATCGAAGCGTATCTCTCTGCGCCGGCACTTTACGGTTTCTGGATTGCGTGCGCGCTTTGGGTGATTATTTCAATCATTCACATCGTGCTCAGCAAGACCGTAAAAAGCACGAGAGTGAGAATGCTTGCAGTGCTTGCCGCAACGCTAGTGGTTATGTTCGGTTCGGTGCTTATCATGGACACCGTGTTCGACGCGAAAATCACGGACATGCAAAACAATGCGCAGAGCGGCGTGGTCATCAACGACTACAAAACCCAACTTTCATATTATCGTACGCTTTCGTCAAACGCCATCAAGAAAAACGATACGCTCAATCTCATTGAGAAAGTCAATCTCATCAAGACGGTTTACAACGTTGAGATGGAAGGCGCGGACAAGGGCGGCACTGCCGGCAACATTGCAAACAAACCCGTAAGTTACTGGAACGTTGTATCCGATGACGGAGTGCAGGGCGTCGATATCAGTTTCAAGTTTAATTCCACCACGGGCGGATACGACCTTGACGTGAGCGGAAGCGGCAACAACTTTGTCGGCGACGGCGATATCACAAAACAAATCGAAGGCAATCAACTTATAAGACTTGCTCCCAACGGCAACGGTCAACTCGAAATCAACGGCAAGGTCTATTCTCATTACTGGTACAAAGAAAGACAGACAAAAGCCGGCGATAAGATTTACGTGTGGTACACCAAAGACATGATGCCCGTCGGCACTCAATACAAAGACGGCACGACCGTTGACAAATCGGCGATAACCGACGGTGTTTACGGCACGGGCATCTACAATGCAAACGGCATGCTCTCGGACGGCTGGGTGTTCAGCATCTACAACATGCTCGAAATTCTCGAAGACTATTACGAAGGCAAAGCAATCGCAGAGAAATACAGCAATCAGGTGGAGAATTTGTACGAAGAAGCGGAATCCATGCGCGACGCGTACTATCAAGGTCTAATCCCCGATCAAGACGGCAATTATGCAGAACCGTGGTTGCAAGCAATTTACAATCAGGAAATAGAAGTCGCAGGCCGTTTCTCCATGACGAGACGCAGACTCGATTCCCTTGTCGCAAAACTCGGCGCGCTTCTTGGCAACAACAGTCTTTTCGACTTCCTTCTCAAGACTAACGAAGACGGCGAAAGCGGTCTTGTAGACGTTGCGGACAACTTCGGTGTCGGTAATATAATCAGACCTATTCTCGAAAAACTTCAGAAAGGTATGAGTTTTGCAACCGACATCATCAAAAACGACACAACGATGGCAACCGTCATCGATTACGTAAAACCGGCACTCGGCATTTCCGATTCCGTTGAAATCAAAGACATTTACATCGTTCTTGCTTATGCGGGCGCAACCGACGTGTTCGGCGTCAAGAGAGACAATCTCTATCTCGCACTCGTCAAAGACAACGGAGCAGGCGCAATCGGCACGAATCCCGCAAAAGTCAGCGACGGCGGCGACGTTCTTCTCGACATCGATTTCTCTGATAAGGTTATCGACGACGAAAACAGTGACTATGCTTTCGACCTTGATCATTTGAGCAAGTTCCTTAACACCGCAATCAACGGTTTGCTCGGCAAGTTCGGCATCAATCTCAAATCCATTCTCGTTGACAACACCATCGGCAGCATGCTCGGCGGTTTGCTCATCAAGGATATTAAGATTGACGGCGTGACGTACAAGGGACTCGAAATCGGCGGCATGCAAATTCCGCTCTTCGACGAAGACTACAATGCGGCAATCGACATTTCCGCAATACTCACAAACGTCCTTTCTTCGCTTTATTATTATCAATCTCCCGTCATCAAACCCGTGTGGGAATTCTACGGTTGGGAAGAAAGCACCAACGCAGAATATATTGCCGCAAGTGCCGCGCTCAAACAATATCAGAGAGCGGAATACGAAGCGGTTGCATACGGCGGAATGATAGGCTCTGTTCTTATCGGCGACAATCTCGGCACGGGTTCTTATCCGTCCGCACTCGGGCTTTCGGATCTCACATCGGTGAGACAACTCAAAGCGGATCTTTCCTACAAACCGGAATTTTATCCGATTTACTCGACTCGTGATATGATTTTGTTCTTTACGGGTATCGTGGTGTTGTTCTACGCTTTGAGTTTCGTAGCTCAAGAGAAAGAAATCGAATACGCAACGGGTCAACTCGTCGTCAAAGAACGTAAAGCGCGTGCAAAGAAAGCCAAAAAAGGCGCGCAAACCGACGAAATAGCGACGTCCGAAAACGAAACGACAGAAAACGTCGTCGATTCTCAATCCGAACAGGCGGCGGACGCTCCCATAGGAGACGAAGCCTTGCCTGTGCAAGAAAATACGGATAAGGGGGTGCTGTAATATGAGTAAGAAACATCTCGCAGACGTTCAGGCAATAGAAAACGAAGCGGCAGTCGAAGAACAAACAGTCGAAAAAACGGAACTCGATAGTTATTCTTCCGAAGCGGGCGAAACCGGCATTCCGTCTTTCCCCGTCAGCGACCGCACCAAAAAGGAACAATTCAAGACGTCGGTCATCTACACGGTGGCTTCGGTCGTTCTCTATTTGCTCGCATATCTTCCGATAATCATCGTATCTCTCGTGCTCGGCGTTAAGTGCTACAAACTTTTGCCGTACTACGGAGTGTGGCCGTTTGTCGGCACGATTTTCGCAGGAGTTCTCGGTCTCGTGTTCATGACCGTCGTTCTCGTCATCGAAAGAAAGAAGAGCAAGCATAGCATAAGAACGCAAACCGTCAAAATCCTTATTGCGTTCGTGTGTTTGACAACGGGCATGGGCTTGCTTTTCACTTACATCGTCCCCGACGTAATCGCAAAGGCAACGCAAAACACGCTTTATTGTGAAGACGTGTACTACAAGGGAGCGGAGCAAGCGGAAAAGAACGCAAAACTCGAGCGCGACTTCATTATGTACAACGTGCTCAACGGCAACCTTAACAACTATGACGGAAACCGTATTGCCGACCACGGTGATTTCTCCTACACGACGCTCTCAAAGCGCGAAGAAAACAACGGCACATTCATCAGATATTACAATCAGGACATTCAAAACGTTTACGACGCGTATATGCGCGACTACGATATAAAGACAATCAAGTCGCAAGTCATAGACGTTCTTGAAAAGAATGCGCCCAGAAGATACGAACTCTACAACTTCGTATACACCAACTACGTGCTCAACGACTACGATTACGCTTTCGTGAACAACGTGCAACGTCGTGCGTTCGCACTTTCGCTCGTTGACTATATCTACTCCAACTTTGACTACGAAGGTATGCTCAAAACCGGCTTCAAAGACGCAAGAGTCAAAGCGTTGTTCCAGGCAAACTATGACAGTTTCAACCATGACGGATACAACACATTCGACGATCCGCTTCTTCTCTACGCACAGGTCAACGGTCGTATGACTATCCCCGTAGTCCTTCGTCTCATTCTCAACGGCGGTTGGGAATACACGCAAGGCGGTTATAACGACGCAACCGGCGAAGTTCGTTTCACCGAAGACGGCAACTGCTTGTATCAACTTTATGATCCCGAAAAGGTGGCTGAATTCGTTGCAAACGGCGGTGAATTCCTTTACGACGGCAAACTCATGGACGAAAACGGCAACGAAATCACCGTCAAATACGGCTTCAACGAAGACGGCTGGATGATGTACGAAAACGGCGTGACCAAACGCCAGATGAAGTGGCTCGTTCTCGATATGCTCGGTGATCCGATGTCCATTGCTTCCGTCAACATCAATGCACTTGCAGGCGACGTTATCACGACGGCAATACAACAACTCATCGAAAAACTTCCCACTCTCGTTGACGCACTCGGCGGTCTCGTTAAGAAAGACCTTATCGACGTAGTGGTCAAAGAAGCAACGGGCGGTGCAGGTCTCAATATCGGGCTTTGCTTCGACGACGACGGCAATCTCGCAGTCAATCTCTACTCCATGAACGCACCTTACGGTATGCTCGGCTACATGCAGGCAACGTGGGTTGACAGCGACAATCTTCTCATGGCAGTCATCAACGTGGTTGGACTTCGCAACTGGCTCTGCATCTTCGGTGCAATCGGCTCCGTGCTTATCATCGCGGCAGGCATTTGCAGAGAGATGGGCGAAAAGACGCGCAATCGCAGCGAAATCGCACGCGACCGTGTCAATCGCGCAAACGAAGACGGAAACAATGAAGAGACGCCCGCGGAAAACGCAGATAATGCAAACGACGCCGATGTGACAGTCGGCGCAGACGCTCCGCCGACACCCGACGCGGTATAACGACAAACACATGAAAAAGGCACGCGGTTGCGTGCCTTTTTTGATGTCATAAAACGATTTGTAAAATTTATTCTTTTATATTTGCAACGTCGGTTTTCCACGACGTTTTCGATAATGATAATATTGATATTATATATATTATAAAATAGGCTTTATATAAGAAGAATATCGCCTTGTTCGAGCGCGTACGGGCAATCTATAGTATATATTCGCTGCACGTATTTTGCGTCGTCCGTGACGGCGTTCTGAACGGTGTCGACGATTGCGCCTATCGTGAACGATTTGTAAGCGATATCGGCATTTGGAGACAGAACGGTCACGACGTCACCCGTGCGGAAGCGGTTGCGCATTTCGACGGTTGCAACGCCGTTTGCGCAGTTCTGCACGACGGCGGTGAATACGTATTTTTCGGGGGATTGTCCTTCGTCAAGGCACACCGTGTCAAGATTGTCGCCGTCAAAGTATGCGTCGGTGTAGGTGCGGTGCGCAACCGTTTCGAGCAGTGCGTCGTATTCGTCGGCGTGTTCGATTTTTCCCGTTGCAAGATATTCGTCAATCGCTTTTCTGTATGCGTTTGCAACAGTTGCGACGTAAAACTCGCTCTTCATTCTGCCTTCGACTTTCAATGATACGATGCCCGAGTTTGCGATTTCGGGGATATGGCGCAAAAGACGCAAGTCGCGACTGTTCATGAAGTATGTCATGCGCTCGTCCTGTTCTATATCGAGCGGCTTCGATGCGTGGCGTTCGGTTTCCGTTATGCGGTATCCCCATCTGCAAGGTTGTATGCATGCGCCGCGATTTGCCGAGCGATTTGCAAAGTAAGTGGAGAGAAGACATCTTCCCGAATAACTCATGCACATTGCCCCGTGCACGAACGCTTCCAGTTCCATATCGGGCACGGCGTTGTGAATTTCAAGCACTTCGTCCAAAGACAACTCTCGTGCAAGCACGACGCGCTTTACGCCCATTGACTGCCAGAATTTCACGGCAAGGAGATTTGTCGTGTTTGCCTGCGTTGAAAGGTGAACGGTAAGATTCGGCGCAACTTCTTTGCAAAGAGACACAAGGCCTATGTCAGAGATAAGCACCGCGTCAACGTTTGCGCTTTGCAAAAACTCAAAGTATGATTTTGCGTTTTCAAGGTCGGCGTTCCTTGCAAAAATGTTTACGGTGACGTACACTTTTTTGCCGAGCGAGTGAGCGTAATTCGTCGCCTCTACAATCTCTTCGTTTGTGAAATTATCCGCAAATGCGCGCAAAGAAAAAGCCTTTCCGCCGATATAGACGGCGTCTGCGCCGAAGTGAAAAGCGGTTTTGAGTTTTTTGAGATTGCCTGCAGGCATCAACAGTTCGAGCATAAGCACCTTGTTGCTGAATTTAGCGTTTAACAATACAAATCGGCATCGTTAAATGCCGATTTTGCAATTTATATTCGTTTTGGTTTTAGTCCGTGATGATAGGAATCTTTGCAAGATACACTATATCGTCGCGGTTTGCCGCGTCGCCTTCTGCAAGCACGAAAGCCTTTTTGTAGATTTCGCCGCCTGCGAGATTGACGATTTTTTCAAGTCCGCGAAGGCTTCCGCCCGTTGATACCACGTCGTCGACGATTGCCACTTTTTTGCCTTTGAGAAGGTTTGCGTCGTGCTTTGACAGATACAGCGTTTGCTCTCCGCCCGTCGTTATGGATTGCACGGTTGCTTCGATGCCGTCCTGCATATACAGTTTTTTGCTCTTGCGGCACACCGCGTAATATTTTTGTCCGAGTTCGCGTGCGATGACGTGGCTCAGTTGAAGTCCTTTTGATTCTGCCGTAAGCACAACGTCGCATCCGCCGAGAAGTTTTGCAAGTTCCTTTCCGCAATGCTCGGTCAGTTCAACGTTGCCGTGCAGGTTGAAAAAACAGATGCTTATGCCGTTTGGCAAGGGAAGTATAGGTAAATCTTCTTTGTATCCGTTGATGTCGACGGTGTAAAATCTTTCCATAGAGAAAAACTCCTTGGTGTTTATTAGGTATATATTATAAAACAATCGTCGTCGTTTTACAAGTCAAAATTTCGCAAATTCGATTGCGGAAAACAAGAATGAAATATGCGGCAAAATCCGATTATTTTTCGTCTTGATTTTCCGCTTCTTTTTCTTTCTCTTTGGAGTTGTACGCGGTGATTTTCACTTTGTTTTCGTTTTCGTCGAGAACGTAGGTGTTGTCAAGTTGATTTCTCAAATCTCCCACGACGCTTGCGATATATTCTTTGCGCAGTTTTGCCTGCTCTTGTTTTTCTTCTTCCGTAAGTCCGACGGTTTTTGCTTTGCGAGCAAGTTCGTTGATTCTTTCGACGTTCATGGCTTATCCTTCCTACAATATTTATTTTTTTGATTGAGACAGGCGGTTATACGTCCGTTCGCCAGTCTATAGGTTCTTCTCCGTGTGCTTTCAAAAATGCGTTGCATTTCGAGAAGTGCTTGCATCCGAAAAAGCCTGCATACGCCGACAGCGGAGACGGGTGCGGACATTCGAGAATCAGGTGTTGAGAAGAAGTGATGAGCGACTTTTTAGAGCGCGCGTTTCCGCCCCACAACATAAACACGATAGGCTCTTTTCTTGCGTTGAGTTTTCTTATTATGCTGTCCGTCAGCACTTCCCATCCTTTGTCCTTGTGCGAGTTGGGTTGACCTTCGCGCACCGTAAGCACCGTGTTGAGAAGAAGAACGCCTTGCTTTGCCCACGGAACGAGATACGGAGACTTGTTTTTCACGCCAATATCGGTCTCGATTTCTTTGAATATGTTGACAAGAGACGGCGGAGCAGGGACGTTAGGTTTCACCGAAAAGCACATGCCGTGAGCCTGTCCCGCGCCGTGATAGGGGTCTTGCCCGAGAATAACCGCTTTGACGTTTTCGTACGGCGTGTATTTTAGTGCGTTGAAAATGTCGTGCATATCGGGGTATATCACGCGCGTGCGATATTCCTGCGCCAGAAACTTGCGCAAGTTCCGATAGTTTTCGCTTTCAAAATCTTCTTTCAGGATAGAATCCCAACTGTTTCCTATGTTTACCATATCCATATTATACCACAATTTTTTTTCAACGCAAGAGTATATAAAGCGTATGTTTTCGCCATAATACAATCAATCCGACAACGGAGCAAAATTCAATACGGCAAATGCCGAAAAGGAGAAAAATTTTATGGCAAAGACTGCTACGAAGCAAACCAAGAAAACCGAAAACTGCCATTGCGCAGAACCCAAATCCACCAAAACGACAAAATACCGCGCAAAGAGCGGCAAAGAAATGGATTGCAAAGACTGCAAGTAAAAACGCGCTAAATAGCGAATAACCGTGTTAACACCCATCCGCTCCAAAATCACGTACTAAATGTACGTTGGGTTTTGTTTCGG
>CAVKIG010000055.1:0-9613 GCA_963656415.1 bacterium
GTATTCAGGCAACTCGATACCTTTTTCGGAAGTCGTAAGTTTTACAACAGCAAGTTCGTCATCAGAATTGCTATCAACAACAACGGCCATTCGATATAGACCTTTTGATTCTTTCTTTTCATATCCGTTGCCGCCCTGCAAATCCTTATCCCTTGTATGAAGTATTCTTCCGTTTGGAACTTTTGATGAAATGTTTCGTTTGCTCATGTAATTGCTCCTTGTTCTAATATTTAATGGTTTCCCACGCGAAAACTCATTCAACGTCGAATGAGATTCCACGTTAAAAATCATTCGACGTTGTCGGCGCGGTGTAATACAGTTTAGAATTGCTCGTGCGCCCTAAACATCCGACGCTCCTATTCCAGGCAGCATGCTTTGGACAATAGCATCTTGTTTTGTCCTTCGATACGCACCACCCGGCATCGCGTGCTCGTTTTATTGCACGCGTCAAGTTCTCAGCCGAAAATGTGGCACTTATATTACAGCCACCATCACGTTTTTCATCGCAAGCAAGATTTAGAATAAATCCTACCTTTCTTCCATGCACTCCCATAATTTACTCCTTGCATAAAAATTCATAATTTATGCGATTTTTAGTATATTTTTGAGTGGATAATTCCCCATGTTTTATCCGAGTTTTTGCTCTCAAGTCGATTTACGGGCTGCGAATGCGCCGCGTTGGTCTAGATCTACCAGTTTGAGCGCAAACTCAACGGCGGTGCGTTGGCTTTCCTTTTTGTATTCTTCATATTTGCCGCCGTAAATAGCGCGGATCAGATAGCGGTTCTTCGACGTGCGCTGCAATACGAAAGCGAGACCGGGCGAATTGTACGAGAAGTCAATTCCGCCGGGAGACCACGTCACATATTTGCTCACTGCGTCCGCTCTGAGCGGCGCGGTGATTGTCTTGAAGTAACCGTTTTCCATTTTTCAAAAATCCCATTTTACGCAGGTGAAACAAGTTTCCCCTGCTCTCGAGTAGGGAATTAAAATTCCCACTCATTCGGCGAATTGAAATTCTTTTTTTCGTTTTTTCAATTCGCCTACATAACAATCCGAAAAATGCTTTCGCATCTTTTTCGGATTGATTGCTTGCCGTTTTTCTTCAACAAAACGCAACACGGCTGCCGAGCGTTCTCGGGGATACGTCCCCACACCATCAGAGCGTCGTTTATTCGCTGTCCTGCGTACTGTCTAGCGCATTCTGTTTGCAATAGGCGTCTACTCCTTCAGGGCTTAACACGTTTTCGGGATGTTTCTCCACCGTGAATTGCTTGATGCCGCGATACCAGTACGGTTTGCCACTCTGAGAGTTGTATTGCGAATAGATATTGCCTTCATAAATGAGTTTGCATTTTCGCGCATTCTTTTCTTTTACGTCAATGCCCATTTCGCGCAACGACTCGGCATTCTCAGCCTGTTGATGTTTCACCCAGATGAACTCCCATTCTGTGCGGAGCAGCGTTTTCTTGCGACTGAAGCGATGTTTCTTGCCGTAGACGTCTTTCTTACCCAAAATGTAGATGACGTCCGTTGTGAGTTTGCGAACTGCTGCGTCTACTTTGCTGAAATTCTGAACGTCTCCAAGAAACACGAGGTCATGGTGTCGGATGTATTTGAACCCGTCTATAATATCCGCCTTCATATTGCCGTTCTTGTTCCAGTCACGGCAATCCATGAACGAGTCTATCTCATCGCAACCGATGACTGTATACGGCGGAAAGTATTGAACTTCTTTTCTTCGCCCGGGCAATCCGAACTGAGAAATGTCAGTGTGATATGTAGGTTTACCGTTCGGAAGAAAAAGTTTAGATCGAGTTCGATACGGGCACGGCGGAACTGTGAGTTTGTAGCCGATGCTGTTCAACTTTTCGATCTCAACTTTTGCCATTTGCAGCCGCTCCGCGCCGTGATACTTCGAGTCAATAGAAATCAGTGCGTTGAGAAACGATGTTTTGCCTACGCCCTGCGGTCCGACGATGATATACACCCCCGGCGGAATAGGCTTGTCGATAAACTCATCCGTCACCGTGTTGGTGCGCTCGAGATCATCCTTGTGGAATCTCTTGTACAGGATCGCCGAGCCGATAGTCACCGTTGTGACAAACGCGCATGCGCTTGCCGTTATAATCAATGCCGTATTAACCATCAGAGCACCTGTCCGTCACTCGGAGAGTCGTCTTTCTTCATCTCCGCGATCAACTTGTCGATGTATTTCACCATGTACTCGAAGCCGTATATGCGGTCTGATGCCTGTTGTTTTCGGCACTCATATCCATACTCGATGCTCATGCGGTCATAATGCCAATCACGACGAGCCTGGAGATAGGATTTGATCAAATCAATGAGTCTCGGCTTCGATGTCGGCTTCGATGTCGGTTCATCGTCAGACGCAGGCTGCGCGGTGGGCTTCGATGTCGGCGTTGCCTGGTCTTGCTTTTCAGCATCCGCAACGGCTTCTTCGATCGTGATTTGTGCATCCACTGTCGGCGCATTTTCTTCTGCTCGAACCATTTCTTCGAGCGTGTCGCCTTTCGGAACGTCCAACATCATGCCGATACGTTCATCTTTGAACTCTTGCCAATCCGGGCATGGTGCAATTTCTTCTTCCTTGATCGCCTTGCCGCCGCGCTGCTCGATGGCTATTTGCTTTAAGGCTTCGTTTTGCAGCCCTATAAGCGTTATTAAGATTTTTTCGTCAATCATACGCTACCCCTTTATTTACTTGACTAAATCAAATTGATGGTATATATTTGAAATAAGAAGTGTTCAGGTGCCACGATTTATCGTGATGGATTGCTCTTGCAATCAAACCGTTGCAGATCTGTGAGTCAATGTGACTCGCTGGGCGCACTTCTTTTTTTATTGTCTTTTATTATCTTTGCGACTTTCTTTTTGTCTTCGTCTGCGAATTTCCACCCGATTTTTCGTTCTCCGAACCGATTTTCTTTGTCTTGTTCGGCATTGATCTTTATGTATGCAGGCTTATCATCGTCAGGATCAGGATTTTTCTCGAGTTTTATTCTCGCTCCTATTTTTGAGTGCGAAATTCCCAAGAACCTAAACTCATTCCCAACTTTTTCGTAAATATAAGCCGGATGTCCGCTTTTCTTATGTTTTCTGAATTCGTTTCTAGGTTGTTTTTTTGTCATAGTAGTACAAATGTAATGTTGAAAGGCACGCGCACGCTCGCACACGTGCGCGCCCTAGATGTTAGTTACTTAAAATACAATGGAGTTATTATCCAAAGATACGCTATCCGCGAACGTCATAAGCGAGTCCATGTCCGCATAGAGCGGTATGACGTGCGTTTCGTCGGAGAATCCGAGAGATTGCAGTTCCGTCGCATAACCAATCGTCACGGTGATGTACATGAACGGTTTATCGCCCATTGCTCGCAATGCCGTGACGCATGCGTTTCTACGACTGGTGAGCGTCGTGCCTTCGTTGTAAAGCGAAGATGAGTTGAGCATCGTGAGCGGCAGATTTGCTCCGGAAAGAATTTTTGAGCTTGTGTTTCCGTCCGTGTAATACAATGACTGAACTGTGAGATCGCTTTTGAAAACGCCGGTTGTTTTAAGCGCATCGATGTAATCCTGCGAGTGTTCAATTTTGGTGACATGGCAAAGCGGATAAAACGTTTGTTCGCCGACATGGTATGATCCCACAGAATATGTTGTATCTAGAATTATCTTTCCCAATGCACCATTAGCCGTATCGGATGTCATCTTATATACGAGTCGAGATGATTGTCCAAAGACGTATTCACGATCGGTTGTGTCGCTTCCGAAATACACGTCCGATGAGTTTGAAAAACAGATGTCGAATTTCGCAACGTGCTTGAGATAATCGACAGTGCATTCGGCGTACAGATCTGCATCCGAGCGCAACGTTGCACGCACGACTATCTGAGCACCGAATGGAGCGACGAGTGAGATGTTTGCCGACATGGTATCGTCTGCCACCGCGAGCGTTACGTAATCTGTTGCTGTCATGCCGCTCGCCCATTCACAGCCTGGATCGGCAAACGAAATAGACCAGTCAAATGCGACATCATCAACGTTTGCCGGAGTGACGGTTGCGGTGAGTTTTTTTGATAACGTGCCGTCAGATGCAACCATTGCTTCTCCGCTGGTGAGCGCAATGCCGTGTTCGGTCACCGTATTGATAACTGTCGGATCTGAAATGTTGTTTTGCTCAACGTTGTTTTGTGGCTTAAACCATTTTGAAACATCGCTACCATAAACGCCAAACCCGACGCACAACAGGATTGTTGCCGCCACCACTATGGCGAGCAGCGTTGCGAGAACGCCGCTCAAACGATTGATTTTTGTTTTGTATGTACTTTTGTTTGCCATAATAACTCTCCTTATTTTTCAAACGGAGTTGTTGAGAACAGTCTATTGAACCACTCATATGACGTATAGATCATCTTGAAATCGGAGCTTGTTACATAACTCGGATATTCTTTGAGCGTTATATCGTTGCCGTTGTCATCTTTAGCGCGTTCACCGGTGCTAGAGTCGATCAAGTATCCTTCAAAACCAACGTATTCGATAGATATGTCTTGCCCTGCATCCGGTGCAGTCGACGTCAACAAAACTTTTCCGTTTTCATCGATCAAAGCATCATTGAAAACAACACTTTCGTTGCCGTCTTCGTCTTTTTGCAACGCGATCAAATAGTTGTAATTGCCAAATTGCAGACATATTATCTTGCCTTCAACATCTCCATAATACATTGCAACAAGCTGCTTGTTTCCTTCAAGCGTTGCCCATTCAGAACGGCTCGCGTCTTCGCCGACAGCTGCAAAGAATGGGAAGAACAACATATTTTTGCGATCGAGATTTTGATATTCGGCGAAAAACTCTTTCCACACTTCGACATCTGTGTTGGCATAGAGATTTTTGCCTTCTGCGCCGTCCCAAAGCGCGATTGTTTCGCCCACTTCGAGCGGAGTTGACTTCTTCACTTCCGGCACGACGGGCGTATCAGGTGTGTCTGGATTGTCCGGTTGAGAAATCGACGGACCGGATTTGAACCAGGCGTTCGTATCTTTGCCGTATTTGCCAAAACCTACGCCGAGCACAACTGAGCCGGCGATCGTCACCGAGAGCAGCGCGCCGAGCACACCGGACAAAATTTTGATTTTCTTCACGTCTTTTTTCTTGTCATATTTTGCCATACTCTTTCTCCTTATGCTTTTGCAAACGGTGTGGTCGAGAAGATCATGTTCACGAAATCATCGTCTGCCATTTGGAACCATCCGCCTGCCATCAACGTTTTATCGCAAACGTAATAATCGTCAGCAGCGAGAAACTCGCTTGAAATAATTATTCTTCCATTTGCATCAATGTTGTTTTGTTGGAATCCTTCGTCTGGAACGTTTTCATTTTCGCCTACAGACTCAATGTGTGCATAAAGGAATACACCATCGTCTCCACCTTTTCCACTCATAGACGTAGCAGCAAGTGCATAGTTTCCTTCTCTAGATACAAGAAGAACAATCGAAAGAACGTCTTCTCCATCCGGAACATCCCAGTTTTCGGCAGTGATGTCTTTCGGAACATCATACGTACTGAATAGTCCAAGCAAGAGAAAATACGTTTCAAATGAACCGCCGTTCTCCATTATGTCTGCAACTTTTGCATCAAGTGCCGCAACCGTTGCTTCACTTGTGTTGATGTAGAGCGGAAGTCCTTCGCCGTCCGCCGACAACGCAATTTTGTCGCCGATTGCAATCGGAGTGGGCAGAACTTCATCCGGCTTCGACGTGCCCGGCTTGAACCAGTTGTCCGTGTTGCTGCCGTATTTGCCGAACCCGACGCCGAGAACAACAGATGCCGCGACGATCAGCGCGAGCAGAATGGATATACATGCGGCGAGAATGTCAATCGTGCGCTTGTTTTTTTGCTCCACAGTCAATTTTTTTGACTTCATTTTTTCTTACTCCTTCCTGCTCGAGTTTTTTGAGCAGCATTTTTATTTGGTGTTTTTCGTTTTTGCGGTTGCCGTTTCTTCGGCGGAGACTGCGCTTTCGCCATCGCGCGCATTGCCGAATACGGTGCTGTCTTGACCGATATCACAACGATCATGATGACGATTGCAACGCAGACAATCACAACAATGGTTGTAATCAATGCGGTCGCATGATCTCCAAACCACTTTTTGATTTTGTTGCCCAAATCTTTGTACCATTGTTCATTGTCATAAGGTTTGTTGGGCTCAACATCTGCGACGGCATTTATAGGATTTGAACAGACAGCAAACGTGTGATAATCATCGCCTTTCTTGCAAGTTATCGACGCCAAATTCATGTTGAGATAAACATCTTGCTCTGCAACGTACGCATATTCTTCTCCGAGCGTCTCAGCCCCTTTGGTAAGAACGCCTTTTGCCGTGTATGTCGATTGTGCAAATCGGAACAAATAAACAGTTTCCTTGCCCTTTCCGGAACGTATTTGATTGATAATGCCTTCATATGCGCTTGCATCAACGTAATACTTTTTGCAAAACTCATCTTTTGAAAGGTTTACGTCTTTTTCATCGATCGGCTCAATCGCTTGTATGTTCGAGAACCGCTCATAATTGTATTTACCTTTATAAAGCGTGAACCAATCAAATGCCGTTGGAGTGCGTTTATAACTCTCAATTGTGTAGTTGTCTTCAGCCGTAATTTCAACAGGCACATAATAAAGACGACCGTTCTCGGAGATCTTTACATTTTGACCAAACCACTCTGTCGTTTCTCCGGTTTCTAAATATCCCTGGAACAAATCCATTGACAAATGCTGTTGTTTGCCATTTTCCAGCTCGCTTTCTCCAAAGCGATAACTGCTATTGTAATCGTAGATATACTCGAGCAAGCGTTCGCCGGAGAGCGTAAAGTCTTTTGCATACGGCACACTGCCATCGGATGTCTCGTTGCCGGTATAAAAAACGTAATAAAGGATTTGCTCATCTTTTGAAACCGGATTCACTTTTGCATTATGATTCCAATCGAGCCTACAATTCACCGGGCGCAACGGCGCAAGAATATCATCAGAATATGTCACGTCATAAAGCACAAACGGAATATTGTTGTTGAGCTTTTCATCTTTGCCCTGCTTGTTGTTGTTCTGCTCGAGCTCTTGTCCTATGTATTGTTTAACAACGTCATAAACCGCTTTTGTACTCGTAACAAAAATCGGCGACGTTTTTGCATGATAATAACTCGCGGCAATCTTCCAAATTCCACCATAATGTTCAATCAAGTTGTTGGGGAACGAGAAATAAACGCTATCGAGCTGATCTTTGACCGTATAAGCACTCGTCTCGCTCGAATTTCCTTCCGGGCGGAAAAACGTGTGTTTGAGCTCGATGTCGAGAACGTCATACGAATGAGCCACGCAATCGAAGGTGTTGACGTCTTTGTCGTCGCCAAAACCTTTCATATATCCGGTGCAATCGTATCTTTTGCCGATCTTCGTTGCGGTTGCAAGCGTTTCGCCATATGCAAAAAGCTCTGCATCTGCTATGTAATAGCGACGCGTGCCGCCGTTGTTCGCTGCATATTTACGTGCCGTATCGAGAATGACGTTGCTCGGATCTATGATGCGGAACTTGTAGAACAGTCCGTCCGCGCTGGCAGAACAAAACTTCATCTCGAAACGTTGATATGATGAAGCGTCACCGTCGTCATTGTATGCGACGGCAACGTTTGCCTTGTTGCTCGAGCTCGAGCGCGAGATCTCTTTTTGTTGTGGATTGTAAACGTAAAGATAAAGTCCGTACTGAGTCCAGTTTTTTGAATAACCATACTCAAGGAACGTGAAGATCTCGTAAACGCCGTTTGCGTTTGCGGGATAGTCTTTTATATCAAATCCGTCTGAGCCGTTCAAATCATCCATGACGTCCGTGTTGTCGTACGCATAGACGTTGCCGGTTTCGGCGGCAACTGCAACCATTGCCGCCGAAGATCCCTGCAACGCAATCATTATAAGGGAGAATATGAACAGCCCGACTAGAAGGGCTTTGCTTAAATTTTGTCTAACCGTTTTCATCAGAACACCACCTTGCCGGGATCGATTGAGATGACCGTTGCCGAGCCGATGCCAAAGACGTCAATTGTTCTACTTTGACCTGACTCCGCAGTTATGACGCACTCAAAAAATGCCTTTTCATACGTGCCGAGATCCGGAACGTCGCTCACCACGTGACCGAAATATGCAACGTTCAACACGTCAAGCATCGTCTTGTATGGCGAAGAAAAAGAAACGACGTCGCCGTCTATGGTGACGTTGAAAACGCGGTTATAGTCGCCGCTTGCTGCACTAAACGCGCAAAGTTTGCCGTCAAGTCTGAAGTCGAAAAACGCATCTGCTTTCGGCTGGATCTTCACCGTGTACTTTCCACCGTTCACGATTGAGATCTTCGCAACCGTGTTGTTGTACACGTCAATCATCGTTGCGCCTTCTGCAAGAACGACGTCAAGTTTCGGTTGTTCTTCTTCGGGATGCTTCCCTGTGATAAAACTCCAATCACGGAAGCCGTCGCTCATCACGCCCAATACGGTTGCCGTGACGATGATTGCAACAAGCAACAACGCAAGAAGTGTGATCTCAATCTTTGCGCCGACGTTGTTATTCGATTTTTTCGATTTTGAGTTTGCCATAGTGCCTTTTAATTGTTTGACAGCCCTTTGAGCCATTCAAACGCTGCGTTCATAACGGTTGTGTAGTCTTGTTTGGTGACAAGTGCCACCACACCGAGAATTCCGAAGAAGAGTGCGGCAATCGTGATCACTCCGGTGATAATGCTGCCAACGACTCGAGCGATAACTCTTTTTGTCATATATCTAAACTCCTTTGTTGTGGGTAGCGCACCGGGCACGAGCAGTTGTGCCCGGCGGCTCCGCTCACGGAGTGAACGGCTATGTTGCGGAGATGGTGCCGCACGGTTGCCAGTTCCATACGGCACCAATGATGAGAAGTTACTTTTCAGCAACGCGCTGACCGTTGAACCGAGTCATCACGATGCGCCTGTTCTCGAGCGCGTCGTAGAAACTCTCAACGTTCAGGAACATCTCCTTTTGCGCATCGCGTTTCCTGCCTGTGAAAGTGATGACGTTCTTCGTCACCGTGTTCACCTTGCAGGCATAGTCCTTGAATTTGAACGTGTCGCCGACGATCACCGGCGTGCGGTTGAAGTTGCCGGAATGCTCCGTTCTGTGTGCTCTGATTTGTTTTGAATATCTGTAATTCTTATGACTGCTCATTCTCGTCACTCCTTAATTGTTCAAACGATAATCGAGATCTTCTTTCACGACGTCGAGTGCTTTTTTCAGCGTATCGACGTGCGCCGCAATCTCCGTATAATCGACGTCAGATCCGAGCTCGATGTTGTCATACGCGTTCTTGACGAGATCGTTGATATAAAGTTTCAAAAGTGCTGCCAACATGGCAATGTCTTTAATTTCTATCATTTTGCGCTACCCCTTTATAAAAGTTTTATTTTCCCGGCATCGAGTGCCGCATTAAAACTCTGAATGTTTACGATTTTCGTCTCGATACAGCCTTCGATGTCTGCGAAGAACGTCATCAGATACTGATTGACTGCGTACACCGTGCAGTTG
>CAVKIG010000056.1:0-9452 GCA_963656415.1 bacterium
TATATATACAATCCACGCAATCATTTTATTGGACAATTTGCAAAAAAATTTTTATTTTTTGTTTGACAATCGCTTTTTTCGGGATTATACTCTTGTCGAAGATACCCACTGGGGGTATATGGATTCATTGCAAATTTGTGACAAAACGGACAATAAGCAATGAATAATTGCGGAAGCGAAAAAGGAAAAGTAAGTTGCGCCTGACGGCTGGATGTTTCGGCAAGCTCAACATGACAGATTTGGTGGGATACCCACACTTTCGTATGATACTATTTTTCCCTGTCATTCAGAGCGCAAGCGAAGAATCTCGCGGAAGCGAAACGACACTATATAAGCGGCAGAAAGACATCATTCCGTTCCCACGAGATTGCCACGCCGAACAAGTCGGCTCGCAATAACAAATATGGGGATGACAATCACTATTCCGTTTTGTCACCACCGTGAAATTCTCTTCTTTCCTTGTCATCCTGAGCTTGTCGAAGGATCCAGCGAAGCGAAAGAACCGACACTACATTGACAGATCGAGATTTTGAAAGGAGTTATTTATGAACGAAAACGAAAAAACTTGCTCTTGTTGCTCTGCTTGCGAGCATCACAAACACACTCCGCGCACCGACGAACAACTCAAAGCGTTGACCGACAGGCTCAATCGCATCATCGGACAACTGAACGGAATAAAGAACATGATTGCCGACAATCGCTATTGCGGAGACGTGCTTATGCAGGTTTCGGCGGTGGAAAGCGCATTGCAAAGTTTCGGCTACGTCGTGCTGACGGAGCATTTGAAAACTTGCGTGGTTGAAAACGTGCAACAAGGCAACGTTGACATTCTCGACGAAGCCGTCGATCTCATCAAAAAATTGAAATGAAATTTTTACACACAATAAGGGCGTAATATGGAAAAACTCAAATTCAACGTATCGGGCATGTCGTGCGCGGCGTGCAGTGCTCGCGTGGAAAAGGTCGTGGGCGCGCTTGACGGCGTAAAGTCGGTCAACGTGTCTCTTCTCACCAACTCGATGGTGGTGGAATTCGATTCTCCGCTCACCCCGAAAGACATTTCGCGCGCGGTATCCGACGCAGGATACAAGGCTTCGCCCGTTTCGGACAAATCGCAAAAGAAAGAGAAACTCAACCCCACTCTCGTGATGCTCATAAGGCTCATCGTCTCAATCGTGCTTCTCGTGCCTTTGATGTACGTGT
Source organism: bacterium (assembly GCA_963656415.1). Lineage (GTDB taxonomy): Bacteria > Bacillota > Clostridia > Christensenellales > CAG-917 > CAG-475. The sequence continues at coordinate 1,204 of CAVKIG010000056.1, forward strand.
CTATGGGCGTTGTCATGTGGGACTGGCCCGCTCCCGAAGCGTTCAAATCAAATCCTATGGCGATTGCGGGATACGAACTTGCGCTGTCTCTTGTCATAATGATTGTCAACGGCAAGTTCTTCGTCAGCGGAACGAAAGCGTTGTTTCACCGTGCGCCCAACATGGACACGTTGGTGTCGATGGGCAGTTTTATATCTTTCGTATACAGCGTTGCGCTGATGATTCAGGCAGGCGTAGAACCTATGCACCTGCACCACCTTGCGCACAATCTCTACTTTGAGTCGGCGGCGATGATTCTTGCGCTCATCACTCTTGGCAAAACGCTTGAGTCGTACAGCAAAGGCAAGACCACTTCCGCAATCAAAGGATTGATGAATCTCGCTCCGCAAACGGTGCACGTTCTCGTTGACGGCGTCGAGAAAGAAATCCCCGTCTCCGAGCTGAAAATCAACGACTTGTTCGTCGTGCGCCCCGGCGAAAATTTTGCGGCGGACGGCACTATAACAAGCGGCAACGCAACCGTCAACGAAGCGTCCGTCACGGGCGAGAGTATGCCCATTGACAAAGCCGTTGGCGACAAGGTGATTTCGGGCACGTCAAACCTTGACGGTTTCGTCACGATAAGAGCGGAAAAAGTGGGCGAAGACACTACTCTCGCAGGCATAATCAAACTTGTCGAAGACGCGTCGTCTTCCAAAGCCCCGATTGCAAAAACGGCAGATAAAGTGTCGGGAGTGTTCGTTCCAAGTGTCATTTGTGTCGCCTTGCTTGTTTTTGTCGTGTGGATCGCCGTCACAAAAAATTGGGATTCTTCACTCAAACACGCAATCAGCGTTCTCGTCATTTCTTGCCCTTGCGCACTTGGGCTCGCAACCCCCGTGGCAATCATGGTGGGCAACGGAAAAGGCGCGAAAAACGGCATACTTTTCAAGACCGCAACCGCACTTGAAGAAGCAGGAAAAGCCGACGTCGTCGTACTTGACAAGACAGGCACGATCACAAAAGGCGAGCCTGTCGTCACCGATGTTTTGTCCCTTGCGGACATGGCTTGCTGCGGCGAAAAAGACAGCGATAAAAACATCTTAAAAACCACCGATAAAGACGGCGAAAAAGACGCCGATTTTGACCATATTCACGACATATCGCAAGACGATATAATCCGCGTGTGCGCAAGCCTTGAAAGCGGATCTTCTCATCCCATCGCATCGGCGATTATCAAGGATTTCGAGAGCCGATTCGGCACCGCTCCCACCCCTGCCGCCGAGTTTGAAAATCTGTCGGGACACGGACTGAAAGGCGTTGTGGACGGCAAGCAAGCACTCCTTGGCAATGCGGCTTTGATGTCAGATTGCGGCGTGGATTTGTCGGTGGCAACGTCTTGCGCCGCCGCTTTGGCAGACAGCGGCAAAACCCCGCTCTATCTTGCCGTTGACGGCTCTCTTGCAGGCATCGTTGCCGTTGCCGACGAGCTGAAAGACGACAGCGTTCAGGCAATATCCGCCCTTCACCAACAGGGCTTGAAAGTGGTTATGCTCACGGGCGACAACGGCGCAAGCGCACGCTCGGTTGCCGCCGCTTGCAACGTGGACGCGGTCATATCCGACGTTCTGCCCAAAGACAAGGACAGCGTTGTGTCCGCGCTCAAAAAGTACGGCAAAGTGGTCATGGTGGGCGACGGAATCAACGACGCTCCCGCACTCACTCGCGCGGACGTAGGCATCGCAATCGGCGCAGGCACGGACGTGGCAATAGACAGCGCGGACGTGGTGCTCATGCACTCGTCGCTCATGGACGTTGCGCGTGCAATAACGCTCTCTCGCCGCACTCTGCTCAACGTCAAAGAAAATCTGTTCTGGGCGTTTATCTACAACTTGGTGTGCATTCCGATTGCCGCAGGCGTGTTCTCTCCGCTCGGCGTAACGCTCGACCCGATGATAGGAGCGGCGGCGATGAGCCTATCAAGCGTGAGCGTGGTGCTAAATGCGTTGCGACTCAATCTCGTCAATCTCAACAAGCACTCCGCGCGCAAAAAAGCCCCGATAGACCTTGACGTTGACGCAATCCGCGCCGAAATAAACGACCGTGCAAGTGAAAACGTTTCAGGTGACAACGATGAGAATAAAAACAATTCGGAAAAAGAAAAAATCGAATGCAATTCCGATTGCTTGCTCGCAAACGCCGAACTCGAAAGCACCGTTATTTCTGCAGAAAACGCAAATACTAATTGTGACGAAAAATGCGACCAAACGGTCGAAAAAGGAGAAAAATCTATGCAAAAAACTTTGAATATCACCGGTATGATGTGCAATCACTGCGTTGCGCACGTAAAAAAAGCACTCGAAAGCGTGGACGGCGTGTCTTCGGTCAACGTATCGCTTGAAAACAACAACGCAACCGTCACTCTCGCCCACCCCGTTGACGACGCAACCCTTGCAAAAGCCGTCACCGACGAAGGCTACGACGTAACAAGCATCAACTAAACGAACAACATTGTACAAAGCGCAAACAATTGAAAAACGACCTGCACTCGCAAGTCGTTTTTTATTTTCGCTTTTGTTTAATCAGTCAATGCACGCGTAAGGCTTTTGCGGTGCGCGGATCGAGATCGTAGACAAAATTCTTGTCTTCGTCGCCGTGAAAGTCGCTGCCGCCCGTGGGCAAAAGCCTGTGCGCTTTCATGAGCGCTTCAAACTTTTGCATATCCTGCGCGTTGTGCGACGGATAGTTGAGTTCGAGTCCGTCAAGACCGAATTGTTTCAAGCCGCCGAGAAGCAAATCCAATCTCTTGTCGAGCAGGTATTTTTTCGGATGCGCGACGGATGCAACCCCCCCGTACTTTTTGATGAGTTTCACCGCCGCAACAGGCGTAAGTCGCTTTGCCTCGCAATAGGCTTTTCCGCTTGTGCCGAGATACTTTTCAAACACCTCGTTTATGTCGCGGCAATACCCTTTTTTGACGATCTCTCGCGCCATATTCATGCGTCCCAGTCCGTCCGATGAAAAGTCGATGTCAACTTCTATGCCGAGAAAGGCGAGCTTTTTGCCTATCTCTATGTTGCGCTGCTTGCGCAAATCCTTGACATAGGCGAGTTCTTGCACAAAATCGGGGTTTTTGTAGTCGATATTGTATCCTAAAACATGGATTTCGCAAGTTGAGTATGTTGAAAACTCAATGCCGTCCACAAATTTTATGCCGCATTTTTTGGCTTCTTCTCTGCCTTCTTCAAGCCCCGCAACACTGTCGTGATCGGTGATTGCCATCACTTCGATGCCCTTGTCTTTTGCCCATTGCACCACTTGCGCGGGCGTCTTGGAGCCGTCGCTTTTTGTTGTGTGGATATGCAAATCAGCCTTCATATACGTCCACTTCCTTAAACGTGATTTCGTCGTCTCCGATGTCGCCGATAAGCTGATCCATATCAGGACCTTTTTCATCGGAAATACTGTTGATTTTGTTGAGTTTTTTGCCGATGATCATTGTGCGTTTTTCTGCATTTTCAAGCGTCTTGCGCACGCCGTCGATCTTGTCGCCCGTCTGTTGCAACAGCTTGGTGAACATCGCAAAATCGGTCATAAATCCTTGCAAAAGTTTGCCGATTTCGGTGCTGCGTTTTTCAATTGCAACGCTCTTGAAGCCCATCTGCAAACTGTTGAGAAGCGCCGCGATCGTGGTTGGTCCGCACACGACGATACGAAACTTGTTTTGAATGTCTTCAACAAGTCCTTCACGTCTAAGCACTTCGGCGTACAGGCTCTCGGTGGGCAGATACATGATTGCAAAATCGGTGGTTTTGGGTGGCGCGATATACTTGTCGCGTATGCTCATGGCTTCCGCTTTCACGCGTTGTGCGAGTGCTTTGCTTGCGCTCTCCACTCCGTCCGGATCGCCCTTTTCGGACGCTTCGACAAGGCGCGCATAGTCTTCCACGGGGAACTTTGCGTCCACCGGCAACCACACTTCTTCGTCCGTCTTGCCCGGCATACGAATGACAAAGTCCACCATATCTTCACTGCCGCGTTTTATGCGCACTTGCTTTGCGTATTGCTCGGGCGCAAGAATTTGAGAAAGAAGGCTTTCAAGCGACACTTCCCCCCACGTTCCGCGCGTTTTGACGTTCTTGAAAATGCGGTTGAGATCATTGACGCCCGTCTGCAAATTCTGCAATTCGCCGAACGTTCGATTGATTTCTTCAAGCCTGTCGTTGACGATTTTGAAAGATTGATTGAAACGTTGTTCGAGCGTTGCGCTCAGTTTTTCGTCTACGGTCTGACGCATTTTGTCAAGCTGAACGGCGTTGTCCTGCTTCATTTCCTTGATGGACTCGGCATTGGCAAGGCGCAAATCGGATATGCTTTTTGCCGTCGATTGCTTTACGTCGGCAAGTCCTTGCTGGGTGGATTGTGCCTGAGCGGCAAGAGCCTGTTGCGTGGATTGGGTGACGTTTGCAAGCCCTTGTTGCGTTGAAACGGCAAATCTGTCCATACGCTCGCCGAGCGCAGAGATGCTGTTCGCTTGCGCGTTTATCGCGCCCGTAATCATAATATTGTTGACTTTTATGGAATTTTCGACGTCGTTTTTCAGTCTTTCATTCTCTGCGCGCACGTCTTCCATACGCACGCTTTGAGCGTCCGAAACTCCGCTTCTTTTTTTCAAATCAAGCACGAGCAGCACAATCGCAATCAATGCAAGCACCGCGCTTATTGCCCCGATAACGTACAATCCTGTCATATCGTTGCCCCCTTTATATTTATCTTTCGAGTTTTATTATTTTGATTTTTCAATTTTCCTTGCAGCATATGCAAGTGCCTTCTCCCTGTCGTCAAGCGACGGTTCGAGCGCGGTGTCACGCAAAAGCGATTTGAGAATTTCACCGCATTGCGCCCCATTTGCACCGAGCGCAAGCAAATCGTTTCCGTCGATTTTCAAGTCTTTTACGCAAAGCGGAAGATTCTTTTCTTTAATTTCGAGCCACGCTTTGCGCACGCGGTTTTCTCTCGTAATTTCGCCTGCGCTTGCAATCGCGTCCGCGTCCATAAGAAAGAGCAAATCATCGATATACGGCGCATTTTCAACGCAAAACACACGCAATTTACTCTCGGACGTATTGCCGTTGATGTCCACCATGTGCAGAGACACGAGTTTGCTCATTCTGTCGATTTCGGCATTTGAAAACTTCAATCTTTGTGCGATTTTTTCCACCATTCTTTCGCCCACGATTGCATGGCGGTGCATATTGCCGTTTTCTTTCATACACGGTGCTTTTCCAACGTCGTGCAGAAGTGCCGCCCACCTGATATTCGGCGGAGCGACTTCAAAGGCTTTCACACTGTGAGTATACGCTTCGTAAAGATGATATTTCTTCGGCTGATTGAGACCTTTCAATTCGGCAAGTTCGGGCAAAATCAAATCCACGAGCCCCAAATCGTCAAGCATTTCAAGCCCCTTGACGTGCGCGCCTTTAAGATTCAGTTCGGGATGTTTCGTGTCCGCAAGGAAAACTTTGCAAAGTTCGTCCCTTATGCGTTCTCTGGCAAGGTCGCCCACTCGCCACGCATTCTTCTTGGCAATGGCATAGGTCTCTTTTTCAACGTCGAAGCCTAGTTCGCTTGCAAATCGCACCATACGCAAAATGCGCAAACCGTCCGCTTCAAACACCGCGTTAGGTTCGTCCGCCGTGGAAATAATTTTGTTTTTTATATCTTCTTTTCCGCCGAGCAAATCGACGATTTCGCCCGTGAGAATATCTTTGTAAAGCGCGTTGCACTTAAAATCTCTTCGTCTTGCGTCAAGCGACATATCCGACGTAAACGTGACGTCGTCGGGCGAGTGTTTTCCGCTTGCCTTGTCATAACTGTCCGTGCGGAAAGTGGTGTATTCGACGCAAAAATCGTCAGACGATATATGCACCGTCCCCATACGCAGATTTTTTGCAGAAACGACGAAATCGGTGTTTAACAGCATCTTTTTGACGGTTTCAACATCGAGTTGTGCACACACGTCAACGTCGTAGCACTTCACGCCGAGCAATTCGTCTCTCACGCAACCGCCCACTTCGTACAGTGGCGCGGCAGGCGAAAAATAAGTTGCCAGTCTTTTGAGTTTTTGCTCGTCAACAGCCATACACTTCGGGTGCAAGGACGCAAACGTCCTTGAAATTTCTCATCTTTTCGTTGTAGTCGAGGCCGTATCCGACGACGAATTCGTTTTCGATTTCAAAACCGATATAGTCTCCTTTGAAATCGACTTTTCTTCTTGACGGCTTGTCGAGAAGAGCACACACTTTGAGCGACTTCGGCGCACGTGCGAGCAACAGTTTTTTGAGATAGCAAAGCGTGATGCCCGTGTCGATGATGTCTTCGACAATGATGACGTTTTTGTCTTTTATAGGCTCGGACAAGTCTTTTATCATCTTCACTTCTCCGCTCGAACTCGTGCCTGCGCCGTAACTCGAAACCGAGATAAAATCCATCTCAACGTCGCCTTCGAGTTCTCTGACGAGATCCGCAAAAAATATGCTTGCGCCGCGCAACGTGCAAACAAGCGTTACCGCTTCACCCTTGTAATCGCGGTTGATTTGCTCGCCGAGTTCTTTTACGCGTTTTGCGATTTCGTCTCTTGTGATAAGCACTTTTTTTATCTCTTTGCCGTACATTTTTTATCTCCGTAAAATTATTATACTATGTTTTGTGGTGCGTTTTCGGGACTTAATCGGAAAGCGTGAGTTTCAACACGTTTTTGCCGTCTTCGATTTTCACGGTTGACGATATTTCTACGCCGAACACCGCAAGCACTTCGTTGCCGCTTGCGAGTACCGAAAGTTTTTCTCTCAATCGAAGCGGAATTTTTTTGTCTGTCAAAAAGTCTCCCAAACTCTTCTTTCCGCCGCCGAATTTGTTTATATAGTCTCCGTTTTGTCTGCGTCTTACAACCGCGCCGCAAGGCACTTTGTCACCATCTATAAACAGCACTTTTCCGTCCTTTTCCCTGCTTTCGAACTCGCTTCTGTCCGACCTTTCTATCTTCACGCCGAACGTCGGAAATTCACCGATAGAAAAAGGCTCTTCTTTTTCGCAAACGCCGTCTTTTGTTTTGCTCATGACGATAAAATCGCCGTCCTTGTGGCACACGATACCGTGCGCAAGCTCGATTCTCTTTCCGTTTTCGGCATCTTTGAGCGCAAAAACGAGCGGAAAATGTCTCTCTTCGACGTCCTGTCCTTCTCCTAAAAGCGTCGCGCCTTGCACGATATATTCTTTTGCAAGAACGGGCTCTTTTAAATCCGCAATCGCAATGCGTACTTCCCCTTTTTCAAGAGAAAGCGGTCGCATAAGACTTTCTATATACTCTTCCGTCTCCGAAGCGTTGCGCGTGAGTCTTGCGACGGAATCGAGAAGAGACGGAAAACGTTCTTTCAGATTTTCAAGTTCGCGGCGCAGAAAATTGCGCGTATAGTCCGTGCAGCAGTTCGTTTCGTCGTCAACGTATGCGAGTTTGTTTTCTTTGACGTATTCGTCTATATCCGCTCTCGAGCAGGAAAGAAGCGGACGGATATACCTGCCAGACACTTCTTTCATGCCTTGCAATCCTTTTACGCCAGTTCCGCGAAGTATGCGCATAAAAACGGTCTCCGCCTGATCGTCAAGATGATGAGCAAGCGCAACGTAATCGCACTTGCCGTCTTCAAGCAGTTTGTCGAAAATCTCATATCGCAGCATGCGTGCGCCTTGCTCCGTCGTATATCCGTTTTTCTCGCAAAAAGTCGGAACGTCCACCGAATACGCAAAAAGTTCAACTCCGCACTTCTCACAGAGTTCTTTGACGAAAAGGCTGTCTTTCACGCTCTCTTCACCGCGAATTCCGTGTTCGACGTTGATAGCAACGACTTTTTTCCCGTTTTTCAAAAGCGCATGAAAAAGCGCAACGGAATCTCTTCCGCCGCTGAGCGCAACGCCTATCGTCGCGTCGCTTTTTATATTCGTCCTTTCAAAAAACGAAGAAACGCTCTTTTCAACGCTTGAAGTCATACGTTGATTATACAGCAAAACCGCGAGAATTTCAAGATAATGCAATTATAAAAATTTATATTATAAGTTATAGGTTTTTATTATTCACTTTTTGGGGTGTTGACGCGGTTATTTGCTATTTAGCGCAAGTAAAACGCGATATTGAGATGAAGAGCGCGTTTTGTAAAAAGTGCGATAAATAGATGAAGAACAAGGAAACACCCATCCGAAACAAAACCCAACGT
>CAVKIG010000057.1:0-9381 GCA_963656415.1 bacterium
TAATTTTAATTACATGCCACATTTATTCTTTATTTATTATTAACTTTTTTCCAATCTCACATTTGTATTGCAAATCGTGGCTTTTTTGTGTACAATGAAATCATGAAAAAGAAAGTTGAAATCTACACTGACGGGGCATGCTCGGGAAATCCCGGTATCGGCGGTTGGGGCGTCGTTATGCTCTACAAAGGACATAAAAAAGAGTCAAGCGGCGCGCAAAAGGACACCACCAACAACCGTATGGAGCTGACCGCCATCATACAAGGGCTTAAAATGCTCAAAGAGCCGTGCATCGTCACAATTTACAGCGACAGCGCGTATTCCGTCGAGCCGTTTCTCAAAGGTTGGATAAACGGTTGGGTTATGAAAGGTTGGCGCACGGCGAGCAAAGAGGAAGTGAAAAACGTCGATTTGTGGAAGGAACTTCTCTCCCTTATGCAAATTCACGAAGTGTCCTACGTGAAAGTCAAAGGCCATGCCGACAACGAACTTAACAACAGATGCGATTATCTTGCCAGAACCGCAATCAAGGAACTTCAAAAATCAATACCGGCAAGTATACCGCCAATTCCCGACGGAATTTGAATTAGGTGCATTAGATTGCGGAAAATCCATATCTAAAATCAACGTTAAAGTTTTATAAAGAAAGAAATACCGCTACGTGCGTGATAAAAAAGGAGAAGCGAATATGAAAAAATTCAACAAAAAACATCTCTTGTTTCTTATCCCTGTCGGAATTCTTGAAATCATACTTTTGGTGTTGGAATGCCTGCCAAACGGCATTGAAATGAAATTTAAATGGCCGATTGATGAGAATTCAACTATTTTTGCATCTAAAACGGAGTATTTTTCTTATTTCAGCGCAATGCCCTACGGCTACGGCAACGTTGCGCCAATCTTTATCGGCATATTGACAATCGCAATAATTTTGCTGTGGTTTGTCAATCTTTTTGTGCTGAAACGCGGATTGAACGTTGCAATCTTCACCCTTACGATGATCAAATTCGTGCTTGCTTGCGTGGAATTTGTCTTTTCAAAGACGTGGGTAAACTGGACGGTGTTTGCAATCGCAACCGTGTGCGCGATATACGAGATCGTAAAAGTAATCGTCAACAAAGAGTTCTCAAAAAAATACGGTAAAGACGAATATATCTACGAGTCCGAAGAAGAAAACGTTGCAGACGACATTATAGGTTAATAGTAACACAATTCGTATAACTATAACAAAACAACCGCACGAATAGGCGGTTGTTTTGTTATCTTATCAAATTAGACTCCACTCTATAGTATTCTTTTACGTCATAGTTTTAGATATGAAAAAACCACCGATTGCTCGGTGGTTTTCGTTTATAAAGTAAGGATTATTCAGCAGGTTCTTCAACTTTTTTCTTGCGAGTGGTTTTCTTTGCGGGTTCTTCTTCCGCTTCATCTGCAAGATTGAGATTGAGATTCTTGAACAAATCACCGAGAGTTGCGTTGGAAGAACCGGAGACCCATTCTTTAGGCTCGTTGGAAGATTCCTTCTTCGCACCGCGACGTTCGCGTTTGTTTTCGCCGTCTGCGACTTTTTGTTCAAACTTCTTGACTCTGGAAGATCTCTTTGCAGCCTTTTCTTCATCGGTTGCTTCTTCGTTTGCTTCGGTTGCTTGAGTTTCTTCGGGTGCAGGAAGCAATTCTTTGATGGAAAGAGTGATGCGGTTGTCATCGAAACCGATGATCTTCGCTTCGACTTCTTGACCGACGGTCAATGCTTCGTTTGCGTCCTTGATCCAGTTGTGAGAAATTTGAGAAACGTGAACGAGTCCGTCAACGCCGTCGTCGATAGAGACGAATGCACCGTACGGGAAGATTCTTTCGACTTTGCCCTTGATGACCGTGCCGACGGGGAACTTCTCTGCAGCAACTTCATAAGGTTTCTTTTGGAGTTGTTTGTAACCGAGAGAGATTTTGCCGGTTTCTCTGTCCATCTTGAGAACTACGAAGTCATAGCTTTCGCCGATGGTGAGAACGGTGCTGGGATCGGTGATCTTGTTCCAAGAAAGTTCGGAGATGTGCGCAAGGCAATCAAATCCGCGAACGTTTACGAATGCGCCGAATTGCGTGAATCTCTTCACTTTGCCGGTGACGATGTCGTGAACGTGGATGTTGTTCCAGAACAAATCTTCTTTTTCTTTCTTTTCTCTTTCGAGAATGATGCGTTGGGACGCAAAGAGATATCTTGATTTCTTTTGGGGTTTATCTTCGTTTTGGGTCGCTTCTTCGCCTTCAACGGTTGTTGCTTCTTTTTCCTTCGGGGGCATAAGCGTCAAGCGGAGAGTTTTGCCTTTGTAATCTTCGAGATTGCTGACGTAGCCCATTCTGATTTGGCTTGCGGGCACGAAGATTGTATATTGACCGAGTCTGCCGCGGAGACCGCCCTTGACGACTTCCGTCATAGTCAAAGAGAATTCGCCTTGAGCAAGAGCCTTTTCTGCTTCTGCTTCTTCTTGACGGATTGCGTCAACGTCTTTCTTGGAAAGGGAGACGTACTCTTTGTTGACAGCCAAGATGGTTGCTTGAACTTCGTCGCCTTCTTTGAAATCGGCAGGATTGTAGTTGCCGTCCAAAGTTGCTTCGCTCTTGTCAATAAAACCGTCTTTCTTGCCGCCGATTGCAACGTAAATACCGTTGTCGCCTGCGCTGATGACTTTGCCTTTGATGCGTTTGCCGACTTTGTAGTTGGTGTAACCCACGGAGTTTGCAGATTTCATAAGGTCTGCCATAGTGGTAGGTTCTTTTTCTTCAGCGTTTGTTTGCTCTTGAAGCGTTGCCTCGTTTTTCACTTCAGTTTCGACTGTTTCCACAGCGTTCTTTTGAGTTTCACTCATAAGTTGTGTTACCTCCTGTATCAACCACGGCGGAGTTGACGCTCCTGCGACAATTGATACACTTTGAATATCCTTGAAAAATTTTGTTTGATTCAGTGCGTCGCTCACGCTCTCGACAAAATACGTATCGGGATTGACTTGTTTTGCCACTTCGTACAAACGTCTCGTGTTTGCGCTCGTGTGGCTACCCAAGACCAAAACCGCTCCGCCCTTTGCCGCAAGAGCACGCGCTTCGTCCTGTTTCACTTTTGTAGTATAACAAATAGTATTGAAAATGCCAACTAAATTACCGTGTTTTTTTTCAAAATTCTTTGCATTTTCTTCTATTTTTTCAAATTTTTCGGGCAAAATGGTCGTTTGAAACAAAATCGACGTATTTTCGTCTCCGATTTTCAGGTCTTCGTCGTCTCTAACCACTCTGACTTTGTCGCCCGCATACGATGCAACGCCTATGACTTCGTCATGATTTTTATCGCCCACGATGATTATATCGTCGCCTGCGACTCGTCTTTCGTCCGCAATTTTCTGATTGCGCTTGACGACGGGACAAGTCGCGTCGAAAAGAATCACTCCGCGCTCCTGAAGATTATCCTGCAACTCTTTCGTTATGCCGTGCGCGCGAATGAGAACGACGTCGCCTTTTTTGAGTTTCGATTCGTCTTTCACGTCAAGACAAATCGCGCCCCTATCTTGTAGATATTGCGTGACGTGCTCGTTGTGCACGAGTTCTCCGAGCGTATAAATTTTACCGTATTTTTCAACGAGTTCCAACGCTTTGTCAAACGCGCTTTTCACTCCCTTACAAAATCCGGCGTGTTTTGCGACTACGACTTCCATTGTCATCTGCCTTTCCGCACTTGTGCGGCATAACAAATTGCGCCGCTATCTCGCGACGCAACTTATATCGATTATTTTGATTTTTTCTCTTTTTCTGCGGCTTTTTTGAGTTTTTTGCCGTATCTCGTGTTGTTCTCGACGTATTCGTTGCAAAGACGGCGCGTCTCGTCCATCTTTTCGCGGATAAGTTCGGTTGCCTTGTGGTTTTCTTCGGGCGTTTTTGCTCCGTAGAACTCTTCGAGAGTAAACGGCTCTCCGACGTAGAGCCAGTTTTTGCGGAAGGCTTTGGGCGAACGATAGTAAATCATCGGGACGACGGGAACTTTTGTTTTGATTGCAAATCTTGCCGTGCCCGTCTTAAACTCCGCCATATCTTGAGTGCCTTCCTTGTTGCGCGTCCCTTCGGGAAAAATGAGCAACTGTTTATCCGATTTGAGCACTCTCATCACCTGTTTGACGGATTCTATATCCGCTTCTCCACGGCGAACGGGAATCGCACCCATTCTGTGCAAAAACCAACCCGCAATCGGATTTTGGAACAATTCGTATTTTGCAAGTGCGTGCGCTTCTTTTTTGAAAAGCACGAAATACGGAATCATTGAATCCATCTTCGAGTAGTGATTGCACGTGAAAAGTGCACCTTTGACTTTCTTTGCGTTTTCCGCACCGACAACTTTCGTTGGCCATACGAGCATTTGAATCGGGCGCAAAATCAGTCTCAAAAATCTGTATATCACAAAACTTTTTTCGGGCTTATAATACTTCTTGATTCTTTCGAGAGTCTTTTGCGGCATATCGCAACTATGAATAATCGTGCTAGGCTCTTTTTCGGTGTTCTGATGCGTTGAATCGTCTTTTTTCGTCTTGATATGCACAACTTCTTTTACGTGCGTCACGACGTCGTCGATGCTCATTGACGTGGTGTCCACAAAGTCGGCGTCTTCCGCTTGTTTGAGCGGAGCGACGGCTCTGTGCGAATCGTTGTAGTCACGCTTGATTATGTCTTGCAACAGCGTGTCGAAATCCACTTCTTCGCCCTTGGCTTTAAGTTCGTCAAATCTTCTTCTCGCTCTCTCTTCGGGAGTGGCTGTAAGGAAGAATTTGCAGTTTGCGTCAGGCAAGACGAAAGTGCCAATATCTCTGCCGTCAAGCACGACGTCGTGCTTTTTTGCAAAATCGCGTTGCAAATCCACCATCTTGTATCTCACGCACGGCAATGCGGAGATATCGCTTGCGGCTTTTGACATATAATGCTCGCGAAGATACGGCGTCGTATTCACGCCGTTGACGATGATTTGTTGCGCGCCGTCCTTATACTCGATGTTCATTTGAAGATCTTCGAGCATCTTAGCAACTTTTTCTTCGTCCTTGACGTCAATGCCTTGGCTTATGGCATAGTATGCCGTGGCTCTGTACATCGCGCCCGTATCAAGATAGATGATGCCGAGATCTTTTGCAACGGCTTTTGCTATCGTGCTTTTGCCTGCGCCGGCAGGTCCGTCGATTGCTATATTTATCATATTCCCTCCGAAAAACGAGAAAATTCTCTTTCTTTTGTCGTGCAGTCAAAAACATCGATTTTGATATTACACTCAATATTTCGATATTCTAACCGCCTGTTTTTGTGTTTTCAAGCAAGTTTTGATTACTTTATTGCATTTTCTTGACGATATCGCGCGCAGCGCACACACCCGTTGCAAACGCAAGTTGCAGATTGAATCCGCCCGTGAGCGCGTCTATATCGATAGTTTCGCCCACAAAGTACAATCCGTCAACCGTTTTGCACTCACAAGTGGGTTTTAGCCCTTTTACGTCCACTCCGCCTGCCGTAACGATTGCTTCGGTGAACGGAGCAAGTCCCACAACTTCAAAAGTGAGATTTTTGAGCGTATACACAAGTTTTTCACGCTCTTGTTTGGTGATTGAATTGACCTTTTTGCTTTCCTGTATACCTGCGCGTTTGATGACGTACGAGTTTAACCTTTCAGGTAAAAGCGCACGAGTTACGTTCTTTATATCCTGGTTTTTGCGCTCGTTGAAATCGCGCAATATACGCTTGTCAAGCGTGTCGACGTCAAGCGCGGGTTTTAGGTCGAGAGAAAGCGTAACTTTGCTCTTTCTGTTGATATACGACGAAGTCGTAAGCGCGATAGGACCGGACACTCCCCTTTGCGTGAAGAGCATTTCTCCGAACTCGCTCGATATCTCCTTGCCGTTCTCGTCGTACGCCGTGAGCGTCACGTTTTTAAGGGATATTCCCTGCAACGACGATACGTTTTGCGCAAGGATAATCGGCACGAGCGCCTGTCTTGGCTCAACGATATTCAGACCGAAGTTTTTCGCGAATTTATATCCGTCGCCCGTAGAACCTGTGGATTGATAGCTATATCCGCCCGTTGCAACGATGACTTTGTCGCAAATCTCGTCTTTTTGGTCGGTTTTCACGACAAATTCGCCGTCAGTCTTGTCTATGGACAGCACCTGCGTGTTCAATTTCACTTGCACGCCGCATCTTCTCATCTCGATTTCGAGCGTCTTTATCACGTCGCTTGACTTCTGAGAAAACGGAAAAACTCTGTTGCCGCGCTCCACGACAAGTTGCAATCCTGCGTCTTCAAAAAATTGCATAGTGTCTTGAGGTGTAAAGCTGTACAAGGCAGATTTCAAGAACTTTTCACCGTGCACCACGTTGTCGAACATCTCTTGAATTTCGCAATCGTTGGTGACGTTGCAGCGACCTTTGCCGGTTATGAATATCTTTTTGCCGAGTTTTTCATTTTTTTCAAGCAAAACGACGTCGATTCCACCTTTTGCAAGAACGATTGCCGACATCATGCCTGCCGCTCCACCGCCCACAACGCAAACTTTCATAGCGCAAACTCCGCGTCTTTGAGACGCACCATTGCTTCTTTGTCCGTTGCAAGCATTTGAACGGGAGTTATCGTTATGTATCCGCGGTCGAGCTGATAGCAGTCTCCGCCTGCAACTTCGTCTTCGTGCTTATAGGCGTGTCCGTCAACGTAATATTTTTCAACACCGTTTTCATCAACCTGCGAGAAATATTTTTCGTCGTACGGCTGATATGCAACGGGCGCGATTTTTACGCCTTTTATATTCTCGGGTTTCGTGTCGGGAATATTCACGTTTATCGTCACGTTTTCCGTTGCAAACGACAAGAGTTTTTCAAGGTTTCTCGCAATGAAATCCGCCGCGAACTCGTACTCGTCCGTATGATGCGTGCGAAGCGAGACCGCAATGGACGGCACACGCTGGAAAGTGCCTTCCTGCGCCGCACCGAACGTTCCGGAAAAAATAATGTCACTGCCTGCATTGAGCGTGGTGTTTATGCCCGACACCACGGCGTCGATTTTCACATCTTTGAGCAGATACTTTATGCCGAAAAGCACGCAATCCGCCGGCGATCCGCTCACCGACCACGTTTTTATGCCGTCAAGCTCGCCTTCGTATCTGTACGTTATGCCGCTGAAAAAACTCACGGAATGCGACGTTCCGGAACGCTCGCCCATAGGCGCAACAACGAAAACCTCGTTGTCCTTTGCAAGTCTTGCCGCAAGTTTTTTTATTCCGACGGCACTGAAACCGTCGTCGTTTGCAATAAGTATATTCATTTCTTCACCTGATAAAATTCACGTTTGCGTCGAATCGCGTTTTGCTAGAATTTATTGCGGCACTCTGTCGCAAAGGCTTTGCAAATACGCAATTTCCATATCGTTGAGCGGTCTGTACGCTCCGCGAGCAAGTCCGCCAAGTCTCAATTCTCCTATGGCAACGCGCTTTAAGAACACGACTTTCTTTTCGACTGCGTCGAACATCTTCCTGATTTCGCGGTTTTTGCCTTCAAAAATTATCACTTCGAGACGAGTAAACACGTTCTGCATCTCGTCGTCCGCATAGTCGATTGCTTCCCTTGCCTGTGTGTCTTTGGGATCTATCGTCGCTTTTTTCGAGCCCGAAACCTTTTCGATTCCCGTGACTTTGACTTTGCTCCTTCCGTATTTAACGCCGTCGACCGTCACGCCTTTTCTGAGTGCGGCAAGATCGCTTTCTTCAATCGTTCCTTCGATTTTCACGACGTAAGTCTTAGGAATTTCGCTGGACGGATGAGTGAGTTTATACGTCAAATTTCCGTCGTTTGTGAGCAAAAGCAAGCCTTCGCTGTCATAATCCAGTCTTCCGACGGGATAAAGTCGCTTATCTTTGTAGTCTGCACCGATAAAATCGGTGATGATTTTTCTCGGTTTCGTGTGCTCTTTCTTTTCTTCCACGATGCCCTTTGCCGCAAGTTTTTCGGCGCGATTTGCGATTTCTTCAAGTTCCTTGTCTGTCTTCTTTCTACCGCTTTTGTTGTCTTTCTCTTCGTTGAGAGTGGTCACGCATCCCTTCGGTTTGTAAAACAAAAGATAGTCGTAGTGAGTCACTCTCACCACTTTTTTGCCGTCAACGTAAACGACGTCGCTGTTTTCGTCAACGTCGAAGCCGACTTCTCTGACCACTTTTTTATTCACCGTGACTCTGCCTTCTTTGACAAGTTCGTCGGCTTTTCTGCGAGAGCATACTCCGCATTCTGCAAGGTATTTGTTGATACGCATATTTTCGCTCCTAACGCGCGCAAAGGTGGCGTGCGTAAATTTTCTATGAGAAATTATACATAAATTTTCGCTCACGCGCAACCGAATTGCACAACCGATACCGCTAAAATGAAAATTTCAACTCAATTACATACCAAAAAAGCAAAAAAGAAAAGGCGCGAGCGCCTTTTCAAAATCATTTTCAAGTCGTCAAACTAAACAATCGTTGCATATTTACCGAAAAACCGAAATCAAAACATAATCAATTTTTCGCTTCCGTCCTTTCTCATAGGGTATCGCATTTGCGACCAATCGTAGTTTTCAAGCGCGTTCAAAGGACAATTCATAAAGTTTTTACCGTTTGAAACGATCGCTTCTTCAACAGGTATCATCGCAAAGCTTTCAAATGCAAAATCAAGCATTCTAACCGTGTCGTTCCACATATCAGAGTGATTGAAAACGACGCTTATAAGTTGCATTCCGTCTCTTTTAGCACCGCCGACGAAACATCTGCCGTCCCTTTTCGTGTAACCCGTCTTCACACCGTTTGCACCGTCGTAAGTTTTGAGCAATTTGTTCTTATTTGCAATATATCTTGCTTCGCCGTCAACGGTGATTTTTGCCTGTTTCGTGTTTACTATCCTGCAAAAGTCCGCGTTTTCATAAGCGTTTGCGGTTATAAGAGCCATATCGTAAGCGGTCGTATAATGCGTTTTGTCGTCAAGCCCGTGCGGATTTGAAAAATGAGAGTCAACCGCTCCGACGCTTTTCGCCTTTTTGTTCATCAGCATTGCAAAATCTTCCACGCTTCCGCCTGTTTCTATCGCAAGCGCAACCGCAGCGTCGTTTCCGCTTCTGAGTATCAACCCATAAAGCAAATCGCCAACAGTGATTTCTTGCCCTGCTTTCAAATATATCGACGAGCCTTCTACGCCTTCTGCTTCTTTTGGAACTTTCACGACTTTATCGAGCGGCAAACGTTCGATAACGACGATTGCAGTCAATATCTTCGTCGTGCTTGCAGGGTAGCACTTATCGCGCATATTCTCGTCGTATAAAACACGACGGGAACTTTGCTCGATACACAC